>JAICJC010000041.1 GCA_025928655.1 Thermoleophilia bacterium
CGACGCGCGGCGGGCCGGGCGGCTCGGGGGCCGCGGCCAGCTCGAGCGCCGCCCGCGCGCCCGGCGTCAGGGGCGGAGGCGCGTGAGCCGGCCCCTCCTCGAGCACGGCCAGCAGCTCCTCGGTCGACATGAGCAGCGTCTCACCCGTGACCGCGCGCAGCCGCGGCCGGCCACTCGGCCCGAGGTCACCACGTTCCGTCGTCCAGTCCGTCACGGGGGAGCGCCACACTATCGCCTCCGCGCCAATTGTCAACTTCTGGATGTCCGGTTATGACCAGGACGCGGGGCCGCGCCCGCGCGGCGCCGCCTCAGGCGATCATGGCGCGGGCCAGAACCGTGCGGACCTTGGCGAGGAGCGCTGGTTCGGAGAAGGGCTTGTCGAGGAAGTCGATGTCGCTGTCGAGGCGGCCCTGCGAGCCGAGGACCGGTTCGGCATAGCCGGAGATGTACAGGACGCCGATGTTCGGTTCCAGGTCGGTGATATGTTCGGCGACTTCGCGTCCGAGCATGCCCGGCATGACGACATCGGTGATCAGGAGGTCGATGGGGTCCGGGTGGCTCGAGGCGATCTCGATCGCCTCGGCGCCGTCGCCGGCTGTGAGGACGGTGTAGCCGTTTTGACGCAGCATCTTCGCCGTTACATCGCGAAGCGCCGCCTCGTCTTCGACAACCAGGATCGTCTCCTCGCCGGACTGCTCGGATCGACGCGGCTCCGGGGCGGCGGTCGCCGACGCGACCTCGCTGGCGGGGAAGAGTGCCGTGAAGGTGGTTCCGATACCCGGCTCCGAATAGATCTGAGCTCGGCCCCCCGCCTGGGTGATGATCCCGTAAACGGTCGCCAGTCCGAGGCCGGTGCCTTTCCCGGTCGGCTTGGTGGTGAAGAATGGCTCGAACGCGCGCTGGAGCGTCCGCTCGTCCATCCCCTCGCCCGTGTCGGAGACGCGCACGCGCAGGTAGCGGCCCGTGGCGACGCCGGGGCGGATCGCGGCGTAGCCCTCGTCGACATCGATGTTCTCGGTGTCGATCGTGAGATGGCCCCCATCGGGCATGGCGTCACGGCCGTTGATGGCGAGATTCACGAGCACCTGTTCCAGCTGGCCCTTGTCGATCTCGATCCGCCACGGCTCGGAGGTGAGTATCGTGTCGAGGTGAACCCGCTCGCCGAGGGTGCGGCGCAGCATCGGTTCGAGCTCGTTGACGATCGCGTTCACGTCGACGATCGTCGGCTGCACCACCTCCCGGCGGGCGAAGGCCAGCAGCTGGTGGGTCAGCCGCGCCGCGCGCTGAGCCGCCTGGTCGATCTCGTTGACGTTCTGGCGCACCTCGCTGCGCCAGTCGCCGGGATCGTCAGCCCCACCGTCCCCGGCGACCCGTTCCAGCGTGAAGCCCGTGTAGCCGAGAATGACCCCTAGCAGGTTGTTGAAATCGTGAGCGACTCCGCCTGCGAGCTGGCCGAGGCTCTCGAGGCGCTGTGACTGGCGGAGCTGGCGCTCGTAGCGTTCGCGCGCGCCAACGTCCTCGAGCAGCACGACCCGCGCGGCGGCACCCGTGAACGTGACCGGGTACGACGTGACGCGGACCTCCAGGTCGCTGCCGTCCGCAGTGACCTGGCGGAGCGGGCCGATTCGCTCGGAGGGGGCCGGATCGAGCAGCACGTTGCGGAGCATCGCGCCGTCCGACGGGTCGGCGAGGTCGACGACCGACATCTCCCGCAGACGCTCGGCCGTGTAGCCGTACTGGGCGACGAAGGCGTCATTGGCCTCCACGATCCGGAGGTCCCGGGCGTTGCAGATGCACATGGCGACGGGGCTCGCCTGGAATAGCAGCCGGTAGTTCGCCTCGGATGCCGACGCCGCGTCCTCGGCCCTGCGGCGGCCGGTCAGCTCCCGCGCGACTGCGTCGATCAACCCGTCGATGTCACCGGCGAGGGCCGCGAGCTCCGCCGGGCCGTCATCCGGGATGCGACCGGGGGAACCGTCGCCGGGTGACCAGGCGCAGACCGCCTCCCGCAGCCGCTTGATCGGCACCGCGATCCTACGGTAGGCGAGCACCGTCCCTGCCAACACCACGACAAGGCCGATCAGGATGATGACGATCTGCCGGTTACGCAGGCTGGCGGCAGCCGCGAAGACGCTCGAGGTGCGCTGGCCCACGTACAGGTGCCAACCGACCCCGGGAACCGTCGCGGACTCGTAGAGCCGAGAGACGCCGTCGACACCGACGTGTTCCCCGGCGCCATCGAATCCCGCGAGCGGGGTGTCCCTGAGGCTGCGTCCGACCCACTTCCTGGCGGCGATCGACCGGACCAGCAGGCGGCTGCGGTCGGCCGTGGTGAGGAGGAACTCGACGGGCTGTCCATTGCCGTAGAGCGTGGCCAGCTCGGCCCCGACGGGATCGAGATCGGCGACGGCGACGACGACGCCGTGCCCTGGGATCGGTGCGGCGGCGATGACGGCTGGCCGCCTCGTCGCGGGATCTGCCGCTGGGGCCAGCATCACGGGCCGGTGCACCGCCTGCGACCACCACGACGAATGGCCGTACGCTATCGCCGTGTTCTTCGCAGACGAACAGGCGACCGCACCGTCCGGGCGGACGATATCCAGATGCCCATTTCCGAGCCCACTCGAGGCTGCGAAGGAGAGCGTGCAGGCGGCGGGATTCGTGAACGTCGCGGTGATCTGCGGGTTCGCTGCAAGGGACGCCACGGTCTTGCGGAGCGTCTCGATGTCGCGCCCGAGCTCGCTCGCCGCGGTCCGCGCCGAGTGCGCCGCCGACTTGTCCGCCGCCCGCCGCGCGTCGCTTCGAGTCTGGACCGCCGCATACACCACTCCGGCTGCCGCCGTGATGACGAAGACCGCCACCAGTCCGGCCAGGTACCACCCTGCCGACCACCGGTGACGGGTCCCATGAGCCGACGGCTCGTCAGGCATGGGCGCGCGCCCCGAGCAGCGCTTCGATCGCCTGCAGCAGATCGCGGCGTTGAAATGGCTTCCCGAGGAACGCGGCTCCGGGAACGGACTCCTCCGGGACGGACGTCCCTGCCCATCCGGAGGTGAACAGGACCGGCACCCCAGGCCGCCGGTCCCGGATCCGCGTTGCAAGTTCGTGGCCGTTCATCCCCGGCAACGACAGGTCGGTCACGAGGATGTCGATCGGGCCGTCGTGCGCGAGCGCCTGTGACGCATCACCCGCCGCGACGATCCGGAATCCCGCGTCGTCGAGGATCATTCCATACAAGGCCCGCAACTGCTCGTTGTCTTCCACGAGCAGGATCGTTCGGGTGGCTGTCTGCCCTTCCACCACGCTCCGCCTTCGTCGACCAGTTGCCATCGTAGCACTACCCTTCCGACGGTCAAACGAACCCGCTGCCCCATACGGAAACGCTCAGTGGCGGGTGGTCAGGCGCCCCAGGGTCAGCCAGAGCACCGCCTCCACGACGACTGCGACCGCCGCGGCCGCGACCACGGTGAACGCCTGAAGCGTCACGCCCGCAGCCGCCACTGCAACGTCAGCGCTTACGATCACCGCTGCGCCTCGACGGACCCGGCGTATGCGCGACGGGATCGTGTCGCGGCCGGGCCGCACCGCCTCCCAGCTGACCAGCACGCCGTGCCCCACCTCCGCCTCTTCTTCCAGCCCGTTCGCCAGCAGCCTGAGTCGCTCGAGATCGAACCGGGTCTGGGGGATACGCGCGTCGAGACGCCATTCCAGCGAGCGGTGATCCCCGGCATGAGCCATCTTCACTCGCCCGTCATGGCGGCGGCGTATCCACGTCGCGACCCTCGCCGCTTCGCCCTTCGAAGGAAACAGGAACCGGGCGCTGATGTCGACGATGATCGGCACGTCTCCGACAGGCGTGTGCCGCCCGACCGCCTTCTTCCGCGTCGATCGATCGCCACCCGGTCGCCCGATGTCACCAGGTCCTTCGATTCCGGTATTCGTAACCGCGTCGCCCCCAAAACTCCAGGTCCAGGCGATGCCGTATCGGCATGGGCCGATACCCCTACGGCTTGCCGGTGCGTGTTGGTTAGGGGGTGTCGCCGGTTCGTGGTATGTGCGGTGTTCTGCGATGTGCTGAGGGCGGACACGTGGTTTTGGTGAGGGGGTGGCGGCGGAGGGTGTCCGAGGTATTGGGGTATGAACACTCGCTCCCTTCGCCTCATCATCGTGCTTGTCCTGGCCATGGTCTTCGCCGGCAGCTTGGTTACGCATTCCGCGCAGGCGGCCTCGGTCGCGCCTCGTAAGGCGCTGCTTGATCGCATCAACGTCGTTCGGGCTCGGTATGGCCTGGCGCATGTCCTTCCGGCTGCCAAGCTGCGTGGTGCTGCGCAGCGCCACTCGATCGACATGCTGCATCGCAACTACTTCGCGCACACCAGCCCCGTGGGCTCGTCGGTGTACACCCGCATCACCAATAGTGGCTTCGTCTCCGGGTACTCGTCCTGGCTTGGCGGCGAGACGCTCGCCTGGGGCACCGGGTCGCTGGAGGGCGCGCATGCCACGGTGTATGCATGGATGCACAGTCCCGAGCACCGGGCGATCCTGCTCTCCTCGAAGTTTCGCTGGATCGGCATCAGCCGCGAGTGCGGCCGCTACCACGGCTTCGCGAACGCCTGCGTGTGGACAGCCGACTGGGTCACCCGCAGCTAGAGCCCGCACCCCCAGCAAACGAGACACCACCCACCCGGGGCGCCACACAACCAGTGGCGCCCCGGCGTATGGGGAGGACCGGTCGACCCGGTTCGGAAGCGTGCGTTTCGAAAACGCAGCGACGGGGGTATAGTGTCGCTCTATGGGCATGAAACGCGGGGTGGTGCGCCGCGCAGACGTGTTGGGCAGCGCCACACCCGAGATGATCTGGTGTGAAGCCGCGGAGTGTTTACGCGGCGTCGTTGATGCACTCGTCTTCCCCGGCCACGTCGCAGGCTACCTCCGCGGGCATGCGGACTCGATGGAGTTCCACTGTGCCCGGGGTGCGCCGGTGGAAGTCCAGGTCGGAGACGTCGTAAACGCCCGTGCCGGCCATCTCGCAGCCTACGCGCGTGAGCCGACCGTCTGCTGGCAGCTCGGTATCCCAGATCAGCACCGCCGGATCGAGATCGCGGCCAAGAGGGGCCTCTTCGCCGTCGCGAGCTGGCACGAAGACGAGAGCGAGCACGCCAAGAACCGCCGGACGCCGGGATTGCAAGACGCACGTGCGCAGATCAAGCAAGGCAAGGTGGGCGGCATCGTCGTCGCCGAGCTTGCCCGACTGGGGCGCAACAGCCTGGACGTCCTCGATCTCATCGAGCGGTCGCACACCGAGGGCTGGCGTCTGGTGGCGCTTGACTGCAACCTCGACTCAACGACCCCGTGCGGAGACCTCGTGCTCGACGCCCTTCGGTTCGCCCGGCGCATGGAGTGGCGCAAGGTACCCCAGCCGCGGCGGCGGCCCGCGGCACGCGACCGGCACCTGGCTTCGCCGAACCGGCCGCGACCCGTGCCACCCGCCGTCGTCGACCAGATGGTCGCGATGCGGAGCGACGGGCGGAGCTACAGGGCGATCGCCGCGAGCCTGAACGAGCGTCTGGTCGCTCCGCCGACCGATGAGGAGTGGGGAGCATCGTCCGTGCGGCGCGTGCTTCGCACTGTCCGCGGCGACGCTCGCGCGCACGAACCGTCGGGTTGAGTCCCGGGGTTCTCCACCCATGGCCTCGCGGGCGTCGCACACCGTTTCGCTCGGGCGTGGCAGAACGCCGGTTTGAGTTTGACGCTACCCGCACCTAGGGTACGAGCGATCCAATGGGCAACGAGCGCGGCGAACGGAGCTGCGCATCGAGGTTCGTCTTTCTGCGGCTTTGCAGGGCGCCGCACGGTCTGGGCGAGTTGATGTGCGCGGTCATGAGCGGCGTGAGGAGGGGCGGCGTTCAGGCGGATCGGTGCGCCAGACCGCGGAGCCTCAGGCCGTGCGCCGCCGTCGTCGCGATAGCCGGCGCGCTGATACAGCCCGCGCCGGTCGCCCACGGCTTCCCGGTCGGCCCTGCGGCGCCGTCACACCCGAGACCCCTGAGTCTGGAACGGCCGGCCGGGGCAGCCGCCGACCCTCGGCACGGCGGTGAACGACCGTCAACTCGCCCGCATCGAGGGCTCCTACGTGCGCGTCCTACTCTCCAACTTTCGATCTGTCACGCCGGAGTACGAGATGGAGATGAGTTACCTCGAACCTCGGCCCGGGTCGTTCGCGTTCGCGCGTGCCGACCGGATCGTTCGCTTCGCGGAGGACCATGGCCTTGCGATCCGCGGCCATGCCCTGGTCTGGGACGAGCTGCTTCCGGCGTGGGTGCGCGAGCGCCGCTGGACGCGGAAAGGCCTTGCGACGGTCCTACGCCGATACGTCGCAGCGGTCGTCGGCCACTACCGCGGACAGGTGGGGGAGTGGGACGTCGTCAACGAGCCGCTCGCCGCGGACGGGACGTTGCGCCACAGCCTGTGGGAGCGCGTGATCGGCCCCGGGTACATCCCGATCGCCCTGCGGGCCGCCCATCACGCCGACCCCCACGCCCGCCTGTTCATCAACGACTACGGCATCGGGTGGCCGGATCCGAAGGAGCGGGCCATGCGGCGTCTCCTCACCCGGCTCCGATCGGACGGTGTCCCCCTGGACGGGGTTGGTGTCGAGGCGCATTACGACATCCACATCCACCCGGACCGGAGCGAGTTGCAAGACGCGCTGCGTGACCTCGCGGCCACCGGGGCGTCCGTCGAGATCACCGAGCTCGACGTCACCAGCCTCGGCCCCGGCGGTCTCGCTGAGCGACTCGAGCGCCAGGCGCGTGTCTATGCGATCGCGGGCGCAGCCTGTCGGGCCGTCGGCGCGTGTGACGCGGTGACGACCTGGGGCATCACCGACGCCGACAGCTGGCGGGGTGCCGACGAGCGTGCGCTCCCGTTCGGCGCCCGCTTCCGCGCCAAACCGGCGTGGCGATCGCTCCTCCGGTCGATCGAGAGCCGAGACGCTCGGGCGGGATGAGCGCGGGCTGTCAGAACGAGCCCGTGGCGATAGGCAGGCAATTGCCCCCGCCGCTGTTCGACGTACAGACGTGGTAGCCGCCGATGTCGGAGAGGAGCGAGTCGCTTGCCGTTGTGGGAGCGAACGTTCCCGTGCCGGTGACCGTGGGCGTCGGTCCGGCGGCCCGCGAGCCGACCGTGATCGTCAGCACGGTATCGGCGCCGTTCCACGACCAGCTCGCGGCATACCGGCTGTTCGAGGTGACGTGGAGGCCGGTGAGTGTTCCGAGGTCGAGGCCGCTCGTGCTGCAGGTCGCGCCGTTCGCGCTGCTCCCGAGGGCGATGTAGCCGCTGGTTGAGGTGCAGATTGACCCCCCGGCCGCCGGCTGGCTGGAATCGGCGATCGACTGATTGAACGTCACCACGATCTTGTCGCCCGTGTCGACCCTCGATGAGCTGTCCCCGCCTTTGTCGATGGCGACGCTCGAGGCGACGACGCCAAGCTGGACGACATCGGTCGGGTTCGAGTCGATGCTCGTCCACGAGTCGTAGGCGGTCGCCACCTGGTAGCACTCAAACGTGCCCTGCGGCGCCCACCGGAGGTCGGCCCAGACCGGGAAGGATGTCGTGCCGACCGCGGAGTAATCCGCCCCTGTGCATGAGCTCGAGCTGCCGTTCGCCGCCGCGAACACGGTGTAGCCGGTGCCACCCGAGCCGCCCGACCACACGAGCGCGACGGCGTGCCCCCAGGGGGCCCCCACGACGGACACGGGGCCCGATAGCGATCGGCTCGAGATCGACTGCGTGGCCGAGTCGGAGCCCGTGAACGACGCGTAGGCGACTCCGGCCGAGCCGAGCAGGGCGCCCAGGAGGATCGCGATGACGAGCGGGATGCGGGAACCGGTCATGTGGCGCCGGACGGGACGGCTTCCCGCCGGGGTGCCCAGATCCGGACGAGCAGCAGCGCGACGATGGTCATCGGGGCGACGAGGGTGGTGAGAAGATGGAGGAGGCGCCCGCGCATGACGTGCACGATCGTGCCGACGTGCGGCAGGACAGTGCGCACATGCCAGATGCGTGGGGCGATCAGCTTGGCCTGCCAGGGGTCGGCGGCGGAGTTGGCATCGCCCTTCGTGACCACGACGGGATGCGCGCCGGCGGAGATGATCTTGACGATCCGGTGGGTCTCGACGTGGTGGTCGCCGATCGGGATGTGGTAGCTGATGATCTGGCCGACGCGCACTGCGGACGCCGGTTCGCTCGTCACGAGGACGGCGTCGCCGGGCGAGAACGTCGGCACCATGCTCCCGGAGAGCACAGCCTCGGTCTCGTAGCCGAGAAGGTGCGGCCCGGCGGCAACGGCGGCAAGGAACGCGACGGTGAGAAAGAGGATCATCCAGGTGGCCCCGGCGACGAGGCGGCCGGCGAGCCTCCCGGATGTGGCTGCAAGGGATGCGGAGGTCATTGGATGGGGTGGGGGGACGGGAGCCGGCCGGAGCCGGCTCCCGTCGGTAGACGTGGCTACTGGTTCGTGGACGCCCGCTGCGTGCCGGTGAACGTGTACTGGATGACCGACGCCTGGTTCTGCATGGTGTTCGGCGCCGACGAGGGGAGCGTCAGCGTGAACCGGAGGTGGTCGGTGCCCCCGGCCGTGAGCGATCCCAGGTTCGAGAGCGTGAGGTTCGTGCCGACGACGGCGCGGCTCGCGAGCACGGTCGAGGTCGTGCCCGGGCAGGTGTAGCTGTAGGCGGGGGAGGTGCCGCTCTCGGTCCAGGCGGCGGAGCACCTGTCGATGACGAGCTGCAGGCCGTTGGCCGTGTCGGTGTCCAGTTGAGACGAGGTCGTGGCGTTGCTGGTGAGCGACAGCGAGGCGAGGTTGATCGACCCGCTGTTCACCAGATCGACGCTGCGCTGCACGGTGTCGCCGGCGGCGATGTTGTTCGCGACCACGTTCAGGCGGTTCGTCGACGAGCCGGTCGCGCCGAGCCCGATGGTCACCGTGCCCGATGCGACCGACTGGCTGGCCGAGGTCGAGCTGGTGAAGGTGGCGTACGTGGCCAGGCCGGCGATGCTTGCGGCGGCTCCGAGTACGGTGGCGGAGAGCAGCAGCCTGCTCGTCACCGAACGACGTTTCATGTTGAGTCCTTCTGTTGTCGGGGGGATCCGGCTCGGCAGGGCGCCGGAGACTGGCGATTCCCGGCATCGGCGGGGGGTGACGGGCCGGGGGATCCCCGAATTGGCGGATCTGTCACCCGAATGCGGTAGGCCAATTCCCGCTGTCGCAGGATGGAGGCGTCTGCATTTTGGGGAGTGCGACGCTCATGTTTCGGGGGCCGCGGCCGATTTTCATTGGCATCAGACTCGTTCGAGAAGTCTGTTTTTCCAAGGAAGGATTTTGTTATGGGCAAAGGACATGCCCGAATGGCCGCGGCCATGCGTGCCGCCGTGCCGGCGTTCGGGGCCGGCGCAACGCTCATCCTGGCAGCGTCCGCGGTCGCGGCGGGAACGAGTTCGGCCGGCCCGCATCCGGGATCCGCCGTCCGCCGCCCCCATCTCGTCGCCGACGTCCGTGGGCGGCGAGGACTCGCAGTGCCGCTGGCGCCCTTCGCCGCCGGGGATGTGCAGCAGAGGACGATCTCACTGCACGCCCGCGGGCGTGCGACGGTCATGGCCGCCGCCGTCACCGTGCTCGCGCCGGACGCGACATCGGCGCCGCCGGGCGGATTTCAGGTGCGGGTCGACCGGTGCTCGCGGCCCTGGTCGTCGGCGGCCGCAGGGGGGCTGCGTTGCCGCGGCGGCGCGCGCATGGTGCTCGGCTGGCATCCGGCTCAGGGACCGCTCGGCACGCACGCCATCGGCGGGATCCGGCGCGGCCGCACGGCGTGGCTGCGGGTCAGCGTGCGTCTTCCGGTCACTGCTGGCGCCGGCCAGGAGGGCCGCTCGATCCGGCTCCGTTACCGCTTCACGGCCGTCTGAGCGACGCGCGCTCCCCGCGGGCGCACATCGCAGCCGACGCTGGAAGGATCCTCCATCGGGCCGGCGAATACTCCCAGTCTCAGGCGATTGGAGGTTCCCATGGGCCGGGCATCAGCGATGGCCCTCGCGATAGCCGCGGCGATGGCCATGCCGGTATCGGCATCCGCCGACGGCCGGTACGTCGTTCGCTACGGCGACACGCTCTCGGGGATCGCTCTGGCCCACGGGACGAGCCTCGCGCACCTCGCCGGGATGAATCACCGTTCGGAGTACGGGCTGCTGAGGGCCGGGACCCTCCTTCGCGTGCCGTCCCGACACCCCGAGCCGCACGCCCACGGGTATACCGTCCGGTTCGGGGATACGCTCTCGGGGATCGCCGCAAGGTACGGGGTCGGCGTGGACGAGCTGGCGGCCGCCAATAACCTCCGCGTCAACGGCATTCTCCCTGCCGGGATCACGCTGGCCATCTCGTCGTCGCGCCGGAGCGCGGAATCGGCAGCGGTCTACCGGGTCGTCCCGGGTGACACGCTGTCGGGAATCGCCGGCCGCTTCGGGGTGGATATGAACCGGCTCGCGCGGCTGAATGCCCTGCACGTCGGCGGAGTGCTGTTCGCGGGGATCACGCTGCGCATTCCTGCTCGATTCGGCGACAGCCGGCCTCCGGTCCCGACGGGGCCGTGGTCGGTGGTCGCGGCGATCGACTACTGGTGCGCGCACTACGGGGTCGATGCTCGATTCGCGCGCGCGATCGCGTGGCAGGAGTCGGGGTTCCAGGTCGATGTCACCTCCTCCGCGGGGGCGTGGGGACCGATGCAGGTCATCCCACGAACCTGGCGCCGGGTCGAGCGCGTCCTGATCGGTCATCCGGTCGCACGCACCGGCGACGGCGGCATCCGCGTCGGCGTGGCTCTCCTGCACCATCTTCTGCGCGTGTTCGGGGGCAACGAGGGGCTCGCTGCGGCCGCCTACTACGAGGGCGCACGGGCCCTGCGCGCGCACGGCATGTACCCGGAGACGCGCCATTACGTCGCCGACGTGCTCGCGCTTCGCGGGCGCGTCTAGGCATCCGCTCGCCGCGGCGCGCGGCGGTCTTCGCCGACGCAGACCCGGGCGGTAGCGGCCGTCCCCGCTTCGCGGTATGTGCGGTGTTCTTCGAAGTGCTGATGCGAGACGCGCGGAATCGGTGAGGGGGTCGGTGGGTGGATGCTCCGAGGAATTGGAGCATGAACACTTCATCGCTCCGCCTCATCATCGTGCTCCTTCTGGCCGTCGCCTTCGCCGGCAATCTGGCTTCCGGGTCGGCCCACGCCGCGACCGTCGCTCCGCGCATCGCGCTCCTCGATCGCATCAACGTCGTTCGGGTCGCGCACGGCCTGCCCCGTGTCGCGCAGTCGCTGAAGCTGCGCGGCGCCGCGCAGCGCCATTCGGCCGACATGCTGCATCGCAACTATTTCGCCCACACCAGCCCCACCGGCTCGTCCGTGTACTCGCGGATCGTCGGCAGTGGGTTCGTGTCCGGTTACGCCTGGGTCGGCGGCGAGACGCTGGCCTGGGGCACGGGGTCGCTCGAGGGCGCCCACGCGACCGTGTACGCCTGGATGCACAGCCCCGAGCATCGCGCGATCCTGCTTTCGCCCCAGTTCCGCTGGGTCGGGATCAGCCGCGAGTGCGGCCACTACCACGGATTCGCCAACGCGTGCGTGTGGACGGCCGACTGGGTCACTCGCTCATAGGAGCCGGCCACGCCGTATGCACGTAGACGGGGCGCCGAGCGCAGAGCCGGCGCCCCGTGGCGCTGCTCGTGCCAAGGCGATACGCTCATGCGGTGACCGGACTCCTCGACAGACTTCGCGACGGCGTCGTCCTCGGCGCCGAGGGCTACCTGTTCGAGCTCGAGCGGCGCGGCTACCTGAAGAGCGGTCCGTACGTCCCCGAGGTCGTCCTCGACCAGCCCGAGGCGGTCGCCGAGCTCCATCGCGAGTTCGTGCGCGCCGGGGCCGACGTGATGGTCGCCTTCACCTACTACGGCCACGAGGAGAAGCTGCGCGCGGTCGGCCGCGCCGGCGACGTTGAGGCGCTCAACCGGCAGGCGCTGCGGCTCGCCCGCGAGGCGGCCGCCGAGGGCGACGCGCTCGTGGCGGGCAACATCTGCAACACCTGGGCGTACGACCCGGCCGATCCCGAGGGGAGCGGCGACCGGGTGCGAGGGATGTACCGCGACCAGGTGCGCTGGGCGGCCGAGGAGGGGGCCGACTTCATCCTCTCCGAGACGAACGACTACGTCGGCGAGGCGCTCATCGGCCTCGAGGTCATTCGCGACCATGGCCTGCCCGCGGTGGTGACCTTCGCCTCGTCGGAGGACGCAACCATCGACGACCACTCGTTCGAGGACGCCTGCAAGCGGCTCGAGGACGCCGGCGCGGACGTGGTCGGCCTCAACTGCTCCCGCGGGCCGGCGACGCTACTGCCACTGCTCGAGCGCGTGCGCGCAGCCGTCTCCTGCCCGGTCGCCGCCCAGCCCGTGCCGTACCGGACGACGCCCGAGCAGCCGACCTTCCAGTCGCTCCGCGACCCTGGTGGCGGCCGGGCCTTCCCGATCGCGCTCGACCCCTTTACCTGCACCCGGTTCGAGATGGCCGACTTCGCGACCGCCGCCCGCGACCTGGGCGTGGGCTACATCGGCATCTGCTGTGGCGGCGCGCCTCACCACGTGCGGGCGATGGCCGAGGCGCTCGGCCGCACCGTGTCCGCCAGCCGCTACTCACCCGACCTGTCGCTGCACCCGATCCTGGGCGATGTCGCGACGACCGCCGGGCGGTACGGGAGCTGGCGGGACGGATAAGACCCTCGGGGCTCAGGCCTCCAGACCGTTAGCTCTGAAGTGTGACTTTCGGCGGCGCCGTGGCGTAGAGGGACTTCACGGAGGACCCGCCTCGATCTCCGTGAAGACCGTCAGCCAAAGGGCCGGTATCAAAGCGAGCGCGCTGCGACCGGCGATCCGGTCGCACGCACCGTTCGACGCTCATGTTCTGGTTGATGCCGGCGGGCGCACGCCTGGGTCTCGCACAGCGTCACCAAACCCCTGCACACGTTCACCGAATTGCGGTATCCGACCTCGGCCGGCGGCGCCGACATCCACCATATGCACCATCGCGTACCCCGAGTCATTGCGACGGCTCTCGCTGCCGTCGGCGTCTTCGTCCTGGTCGGTGCGGCCGGCCTCCTGCGGCCCCACGGCGCATCCGCGCACAACCGTTCCTTCGCAGTTGTTCTCACCGGGTCGAACGTGAACCAGTTGACCGCCAGTCACCCGACCCTTCGCGGGTTCTTTGATAACCGTGCCGTCTACGCGCTTGGTAACCCGGCGGGCGACCAGATCCAGGCCGTTGCAGTTCCGTTGGCGACGCCTACCCTAATCTTCCGAAGCTATGCGGCTTTCGCCGCCGAGGTGGCTGCATCGAAGATCGATCCTCGTGTCCAGGCGGTCGCTTATGACCCGGAGCGGTGGACGTACACCCCCGCCATCGAACAGGCAAACCCGGTCATCTACATGAAGCGGTTCGCCAGCCTTGCCCGCAGACACGGCTACGAGGTGATCATCGCCCCAGGGCGTGACCTGATGGCGGTCCCGCACGGGAGTTGCCATGCGAGATCTGGAGAGAGACTCGACGACGCTTACCTGCGCTGCGGGATCGCGGCTTCCGCTGCTCGTGTCGCCGACGTCCTCGAGGTTCAGTCGCAGGTTGACGAGTTCTCGACCAGCCGGTTCCGAGCCCTCCTCCAGGGAGCCGTCGTGCAGTCCCATTTTGCCAACCCGCGGGTGAAGGTACTCGCCGGCCTCAGCACTCAACCGGCGTCGGGCACTGCGACGTTGGCTGTGATGGTGGCCGCCGCCAAGATTGCCACAGAGGAGACCGACGGCATCTGGGTAAACATCTTCTCTACCAGTGCCACGCAGAAGCGTACCGGCGGTCTCTTTTTCCGCTGGCTCGCGCAGCACGAGCGCTAGTAGGACGTTGCTGGGCGCCGAGGCCGCCTGGAAATTTCAGCCTGGCGGCTCGAAAGCCTCTGTGACAGGCTCCCATCACGACGATGGCATCTCGCGTCGCCCGCATCCTCGCCGCCGCACTGTGCACCGCGTCGGTTGCAGCCACCTCTCCTGCTTCCGCCTTCGCGTCGCAGCACCTGCTCGAAGTGTTGACCGGCTCGAACGTCAACCGGTTGGTGACTGGTCATCCTCGCCTGCGTGGATTCTTCAATCACCGTCGCGTCTACCCCCTGGGGAACCCAGCGGCGGATCAGATCCAGGCGCGGGGCGTGCCGCGCGCCAGACCCACCCTGATCTACCAGAGCTACGCACGGTTCGCTGCCGATGTCGCCGGCGGGCGCATTGACCGACGGATACAAGCGGTCGCCTACGACCCCGAGCATTGGTCGCTTACGCCGGTTGGTGAGCAGCAAGCGCCGGTCACCTACATGCGCCGGTTCGCGAACCTGGCTCGTGCACACGGGTTTCGGGTGCTGCTGGCGCCTGCTCGCGACCTGATGGTGGTCGGTCGGGCCCGGTGTCACGCCGCAGCGGGGGAGCGGCTCGACCATGCCTACCTACGTTGCCGCATCCCGGCGGCGGCCGCCGCGGACGCGAACATCGTTGAGGTTCAGTCGCAGGCTGACGAGTTTCAGCTGCGCCGATTCCGCCGGTTGCTCGAGCGTACAGCCGCGCAGGCGCGGGCGGTGAACCCGTCGGTCCGGATTCTCGCCGGGATAAGCACTCACCCTCCCACCGGCGCGGCCCATCTGGAGACGATGGTGCGGGCGGCTCAGGCGGCCGAAAAGCGGGTTGACGGCTTGTGGGTGAACGTCTTCTCCGACCACCCCGCTCAGCGCCGCCTCGGCGGCCGTTTCTTCCGCTGGTTGCAGCTGCACCGTCACTAGCGGTCGCTCCTCGACCGGTTGCAGTGGCATAGCCGTCGGTTAGACTGCGATCGGTTCGGAGGCACCGATCGCGGCCGCATCCTATGCGGTCGGGCACACTTGGTTTGACGCACACGACGCAACGCTGGCGCGACCGCATCGAGTTGGTGCGTCTCGGAGGTCAACTCGCCTGGAGCGCCCTCGCCACGGCAACCACTCCGCGTGAAGACGCTCCGGACGAGTTCTGCTCCGGCGAGCCGCCGTCCGGCGCGTACACTCCGCGGCGCCCTCTCGGCGCTGTGGCAGAGCCGTCGAGCGAGGCGGACGCGGGGAACGGGGTAGGCGCCGCGCACCCTCCGCGCGAGGCCGTTTCCGCTGACTCCACCGTATCGACGCGCCAGAGGGGCACGAGGAACGGGCGAGGCCCGGCCGTCGGGCACGGCGACGCGGGATCCGGCGACGTGGTCTCTGCCGCGTCAACGCGCCGGGAACTCGCGGCGGTTCCGCCGAGTTACCTCGTTACACCGTTTACCCCTGACACGGCGCCGGAGGGCTTGACGATTCGCCGCTCCCGTCTAACAACACCGGCGATGCTCGTGGCGTTCGCGGTAGGCGCCGCGCTGATCGAGCCGAAGTTTCCGCACTGGACATACTTGTACGGGCGGGAGATCCAGCGGTTGGCCGCTGACCCGAGCCTGCGTCTCCCCAAGCAGGCGTCGATCGCCATCCGACCCTTGTTCGCCCTGCTTCTCGTGATGTTTGCCGTCTTCGGCGCCGGGAGGTGGCGCGACAGACTCCGCCTCGCAGTCACGAGCCTGCTGGTGTACGTCCCTGCGACGGTGGCCGCCGACGTCGCCTTGGCGAAGCTGGGCGGGGTGGGCGCGCCGTCGCCGTTCATGGCCCGTGGCAATGTCATCATCGGCGTCGTCGGGATCCTCACGACCGCATTGGTCGTCTTCTGGAATGCGCGCCTTCCGGCAGGCGTGACCGTACACCGCCGCCGCGGCGTCCCCCGACAAACGCTACGCACGGCGGCGCTCGGCGTCTGCGTGGTCGTATCGGCTGCGGCGGTTGCAGCAACCGTTCACCGTCAGGGAGGCCACATCGACGAGCTCAAACGCATCCCTCTGTTGGGCGGCACGGGGTCGGTGGTGGTGCTCTTCTTCGCGGTGTTGCCGGCGGCGCTTTGTCTGCTAGGCGTGTTCGCTCGTGCCGTTTCCGGACGGGTGGGCCGGCAACGGGTCCGCCCGACGCCCGAAAGCATGTGTTTCCTGGTGCCGGCGCACAACGAGGAGGGCCTGATCGGCGATTGCATCCGTTCCCTTGACCAGGCCGCCGCCCACTTCGATGGGCGGACAGAGGCGATCATCGTCGAGAACGGCTCGACCGACGCCACCCCCTACGAAGCTCACCAGGCGATCGCCGGCTGTCGGCACTTGAACGGACGCGTGATCACGGCGCCGCCGCTCGGGAAGGCGCGGGCGCTGAACGTCGGCCTCGCCAACGCGACGGCGGACGTCGTCGTTCGCATCGACGCGGACACCCTCGTGACGCCTGAGCTTCTACGGCGGATGGCGCCCCATTTCGCCGATCCTCGGGTTGGCGGCGTCGGCGTCCTGCCTCTACCCAGAAACGACACCGGTTGGATCGGCCGGATGCGCGCGGTGGAGACGTTCTACGGTGTCGCCTTCAAACGCGCTGCGCAGTCGGTATGCGACGCAGTCACGGTGCTGCCCGGCGCGACAGTCGCCTACCGTCGCGACATCCTTCTTGACCTGCACGGTTTCGCCGAGGGCGTGAATGGAGAGGATGCTGATATCACCGTCCGCGTCGGCCGACGCGGCTACCGGATTGTCAGCGACAGTCGGATCCGTGTGTACACGGATGTGCCGCACAGTCTCGGACAGTTGCGCGAGCAGCGGATGCGGTGGGCGCGCGGTCTCTACCACATGATAGGGCGGAACCGATCGGCGATCTGGCGAGCACAGGGGATCCGTGGCGCGTGGATGTTGCCGTGGGCGTCGTTCGTGATGTTCCGCAAGCTGATGCTGATCCCGTTCGCGTGCGCCGCCGCCCTCATCATTGCCGTGAACCCCTCGACGCTGCCGCTGCGAGAGGTAGCCTCCGCCGGCGCGATTCTGCTCGGGGTCCAGCTGCTCGAGATGGCCGCCGTACTTTCGTGGTACCGACGCATCGACCTCGTCTGCTACGTACCCGCGTACCTCGTTTTCCGCCTGCTCGTCACCTATTACGCTGTCGAGACGCTGCTCTCGCTCTCGCTCATCCCCGACCGTTCTGTCGAGCGCGTCCGCAATCCGGACTCCGCGCTCTTACGACCGGCACCTGCTGCGGCATCTGCGACGGTCGACCCGGCCGACCAGCCGCAACCAACCAGATAGGAGTTTCACGATGACAAAGGTCTTGATCCTTGGCGGCGACGGATACTTGGGGTGGCCGACCGCGATGCGCTTCTCCGCCACCGGCAACCATGTGCACGTGGTCGACAACTACCTGCGCCGTGACGCTCACCACGCCAACGGAACCCGTTCGCTGACTCCAATCGCCCGGGACCTCCCGACCAGGGTGAGTGTCTGGGAGAAGGTGTCGGGGCGGCGGATCGCCTGCACCGAAGGGGACCTGACCAACTGGGACCTCGTGGCCGAGGTGTTCGACGAGTTCCGCCCCGACGTGGTCGTCCATTACGGGGAACAGCCGAGCGCGCCCTATTCGATGGCCAGCCGCGGCCAGTGCGTCCGTACGCAGATGAACAACGTGGTCGGCACGCTCAACGTGCTTTGGGCAATCAGAGACATCACCCCCGACGCTCACCTCGTGAAACTCGGGACGATGGGCGAGTACGGCACGCCGAACATTGACATCGAGGAAGGCTTCATCGAAATCCGTCACAACGGCCGCTCGGACGTCTTGCCTTACCCCAAGCTCCCCGGGTCGTTGTACCACTGCTCGAAGGTACACGACTCGACCAACATCCACTTCGCGTGCCGGGTATGGGGGCTGCGCGCGACCGACCTGAACCAGGGCGTCGTATACGGGATCGAAACGCCGGAGACGCGGCTCGACGAGCGCCTGCAGACACGGTTTGACTACGACGAGACATTCGGCACCGCACTCAACCGGTTCTGCGTCCAGGCCGTCGCCGGCCACCCGCTGACCGTATACGGCAAAGGCGGCCAGACCCGTGGTTATCTTAATATCGTTGACACCCTTCGTTGTGTAGAGCTCACTGCCAACAACCCGCCGGCGACGGGTGAGTACCGTGTCTTTAACCAGTTCACTGAGCAATACTCGATCCGAAAGCTTGCTGAGCTGGTGAAACAGGCAGGGGCCCAGCTCGGCTTGGACGTCACCATCGACCGGGTCGACAATCCGCGAGTGGAACGCGAAGGGCACTACTACAACGCTGCCCATACCAAGCTCCGCGACCTCGGCCTGGAGCCCACTCTTCTATCCGAAACGCTGGTCGAGTCGATGCTTGGCGTTATCCAGCGCTATAAGGACCGCATCGACGAGGCGGCCATACCGCCTAAGACGACGTGGCGCGGAGAGCCGGCGCTAACGTAATGCGCCGCAGGTTCGGAGGGTTCCTTCGGGTGCTGCTGGTCGGCGTGATCGGCTGGGGCGTTCTGGTGGGTTCGGTCGCCGGTGTGCTCATCCATCGCGACCAGGCGGCGGCAGCCGCGCGCGCGCCCTTGCCGGCCCTTCACGTGCGGCTGCTGAGGAGGGACGTCTGGGCATACCGCCACTTTCCGGCCTACCGCACACCGATCCCCGTGCTCGGCTATCACGGCATCGGTTCTCAGCGGAACTACCTGACGGTGACACGCAAGCTGTTCAGTCAGCAGATGGCGGCGCTTCACTTGGGTGGATTTCACACCATTTCGATCGCGACCTACGCCCGGTACCTCGAGGGTAAGGCGGTCAAGCTCCCCAGCCGCCCGATCCTGCTCACCTTCGACGATGGTCGCATCGACTCGTACCGGGGGGCGGACCGCGTGCTTGCCCGCTACCACTACCAGGCAACCATGTTCGTTGTCGCTGCGTGGGTGAGTGAACACCCTGGCTTCGCGCTCCATTGGGATGAGCTCGCGGCCATGCAAGGCAGCGGCCGCTGGTCGATTCAGGAGCACGCCGGCCGCGAGCACACCCGCTATCGCACCGATGCGAAAGGCGACCTCGGCGAGGCATACGCATACCGGCGCTGGATACCCGGCTCAAACGGCGGTGGGCAGAGAGAAAGCTTCGCCGCGTACAAACGGCGGGTCACCGGCGACATCGCGTGGGGCGAAGCCCAGCTCCGCGCGCACATCCCCGGCTACCACCCGTACGCATTTGCCGTCCCATACTCAAATTACGGACAGCGACGGACGAACGATCCTCGCATTCCGCGGTTCTTCCTGGCAATGCTTCACCGCCACTTCCCGGTGGTATTTGACGGGGACTACCTGGATGAGGGTGCAAGCCGGCCCGAAGAACCGAAGGGGCGAACTCCGCCGGGACTCAGCTATCGGATCACGATGGGCCCCCAGGTTGGCGCCGCGACGCTTGACTGCCGCCTGTATGACTTCACCGCGGTTCTGGCGATGTGGCGCGAATACTCCTGCATCCAGCCGGGGCCGATCGGCGAGGCACCCCGCGACTCCGAAGACTGACGTGCGCGCCGTACACATGTCCGCAATCTCCCTCGTCTTCCTCGCAGTCCTCGTCTGCGCCGGATGCGGCGGATCCTCATCGGCGACGAGCGACCACCGAAAGCCGCCACCGATCCGTCCGATCATGATCATCTCGGGTGACGACCTCGGACTGCTCGACCAGCACTACCCGACCATCGTGGATCAGATCTACCGAAGCGCGAACGCGTACGTGATCGGCGACGCCGGCGGACACCAAGACCAAGTGCTCCCCGGCTCGCGCGCCCACCCGACGCTCGCCTACACGAGTTATGCCAGGTTTCGGCACGACGCGATCACCGACCGTATCGACCCGATCGTCGACACGGTCATGTACAACCCGGAAAGCTGGCCTCGCACCCCTCTGGACGAGCGCCGTGACCCGCACCGCTACATCCACCTCTTCATCCACCTCGCCCACCGAGCGGGATTCAAGGTGATCATCGCTCCCGGCCGCGATCTCGCGCTAACAAGCCGGGGGTGTCATAAACGCCGAGGAGAAACTCTGGACGCCGCGTTCCTGCGCTGCCGCTACGCCGCAGACGCGGTCGGCACCGACATGATCCTTCTCAACACATCCGCCGATGAGCTCACGACCGCGACCCTTCAGCGGTACGTCGACAAAGCCGAAACACAGATCCGCAGGAGCCAACCTCACGTCACCCTGCTCGGCCTGATCTCCACCCAGCCGCCCAGCCACGCTCGCGCTTGGCCGGGCGGCCTCGTCCGCGCCACCCGCATCCAGCTTCACACGCTCGCCGGTCTTGCCCTTAATGTGAACCCGGAAACCGCGGTCCTCGCCGACGATTACCTCCGAGACGCGCAAAAGGCGGGGTTGTTCACCTCACGGCCGTCGTAGTGAGGGTGCACGGCGACGAGCCCGTCCCAACTCATACCGTCCGTCGATCGCGCATACGTTGACATGTAGGCGCCTGGCCGAAAGCGACTATGACATCGACCGCGGCTCACGCGGCGCGGCGTCGTACCGGTCAGTGGCCGCGTAGCGGTCACGCCGATTCAGCGTCGCCATCCAGATGAGGGAGATGATGAGCCCGACGATGCCGACGGCCATCAGGATGTCCCCGACGATGTGCCAGTTGACGGACGCGCCGGCGAAGGTCGAGCGCAGGCTGACCGCGAAGCGCAGGATCGCGCCGACCGCGATCAGGACAATGGATGCTCCGATACTCATGTGTGCCTCCTTACGTTGAACGTGCGACAAGTGGGGTACCCGTCGCGGCGCACGCACAAACGGCGCGAGGTGTGGCGCGTCACACGGCCACGCTCTAATCTGCGCCTGACGTGAGGGGACGCGGGGAGGCGGGAACCGGCACGATCGTGGGCGCGTTGCCGCGCCGCGCGGCCGCATGGGTCGAGGGGCACCTGCGCATCATCCTCGGCTGCGTCGTGATCTTCGGGATCGGGATCGGCTTCGGGATCGCGTTCGGCGCCGCCGGCTCGGGCGGCCACCCGCATTCCACGACGGTCGTCACCGTCGACCGCGGGACGACCGTCGGCGTGGGCGACGGCTCGTCATCCCCGTAGCAATCTCCCTGCATCTCCCCAATATGGGGGGTGCCCGGGCAGGACCGCCCGTCTACGGTTGGGGCATGTCCGAGCTGATGCTCCCGCGGCTGATCGAGCGGGCCGCGACCGACGTCGACGGCAGCCTCACCGGCGTCGTTCGCACCCTGATCGCCGACCCGGCCACGGACGCCGAGCGGGCCGGCGAGCGCCTGCTGGTCTTCGGCGCGCCGGCGGGCGGAGACCTGGCCTCGCGCCGCTTCCACATCGTGGGCGAGCGGTCGGGACGCGAGTACCTGTCGTTCACCCTCGCGCTCGAGGACGGGCCCGAGTCGCTGCTCGAGGCGTTCGGCCTCCAACTCCAGATCGCCCTGAACGGCATGGACGAGAGCTCCTGCGAGGAGCTCGACTGCTTCCGCGAGCTGCTCGCGGCCGCCCGCTCCGAGGCGTAGCCGCCTCGGAAGGCCTCCTCCGCGCCCGCCCGGTGGTGGACGTCCAGCCAGGCGGGCGCATGTCAGGGAGGCACCCCCATCGCGGCGCGCGTGAGGATGTACTCCACTCTGGCCGTGGGGCGGGCGCCCGGCAACTCCTGTGATGGAGGGTCGGCGGGGGGTGTTTTGCCCCCCACCGGCGAGTCCCCGGCGGCGGTGGGGTTAAATGGGCCGATGCATGTCATCACCGAGTTCCCGCACCAGGTGCGGATCATCGACACCGAGTGGATCACGACGGCCGACGGGACACGCCTGGCCGCTCGGATCTGGCTCCCCGAGGACGCCGCCGAGCACCCCGTCCCGGCCATCTTCGAGTTCCTGCCCTACCGCCTGAACGACGGCACGGCGGTGCGTGACTCGCACCACTTCCCGTACCTGGCGGGGCACGGGTTCGCCTGCGTGCGGGCCGACATCCGCGGCTCCGGCGAGTCGGAGGGCATCCTCGAGGACGAGTACCTCCCCCAGGAGCAGGCGGACGCGTGCGACGTGATCGCGTGGATCGCCGAGCAGCCGTGGTGCACCGGCGCCGTCGGCATGATCGGGATCTCGTGGAGCGGGTTCAACGGGCTCCAGGTGGCCGCGCGCCGCCCGCTCGCGCTGAAGGCGATCGTGACCCTGTGCTCGACGGATGACCGCTACGCGGACGACGTCCACTACGACGGCGGCTGCGTCGGCTCGGACATGCTCCAGTGGGCCTCGTCGATGCTCGGCTGGAACGGCTGGCCGCCCGACCCGGCCATCGTCGGCGACCGGTGGCGCGAGATGTGGCTCGAGCGGCTGGAGCAGGCCCCGCCGATGATCGAGCCGTGGCTCGCGCACCAGCACCGCGACGCGTACTGGAAGCAGGGGTCGGTCTGCGAGGACTACTCGGCGATCGAGGCGGCCGTCTACGCCGTGGGCGGCTGGTCGGACGGGTACACGAACGCCATCCCGCGCCTGCTCGAGGGCCTGCCGGGGCCGCGCAAGGGCCTGATCGGCCCGTGGACCCACGCCTGGCCGCAGGCCGGGCCGCCCGAGCCGACGATCGGCTTCCTGCAGGAGGTGCGGCGCTGGTTCGATCACTGGCTCGGCGGGGTCGACACCGGGATCATGGACGAGCCCATGCTGCGCGCCTGGATCCACGACTCCTTCCGGCCCCAGGTCTGCTACACGGAGCGGCCGGGCCGCTGGGTGGCCGAGCCGGGCTGGCCCGCCCCCGGGGCGGAGCCGCGGCGCCTGCACCTGAACGCGGACGGCCTCGCGGAGGCGGCCGGCGCCGAGGAGGAGCGCACGATCCTCGGCCGCCAGACGGCCGGCCTCGACGCCGGCTCCTGGTGCCCGTACGGGGAGCCCGCCGACTGGCCCGGCGACCAGCGCGAGATGGACGGCATGAGCGTCACGTTCACGTCGGCGCCGCTGGACGAGCCGCTCGAGATCCTGGGCTTCCCCGACGTCGAGCTCACGCTCGCCTCCGACCGCCGAAACGCGCTCGTCTGCGTGCGCCTGTGCGAGGTGTTCGCCGACGGCACGTCGGCGCTCGTCACCCGCGCGCTCCAGAACCTGACCCACCGCGAGAGCGACGAGCACCCGAGCCCGCTCGTGCCCGGCCAGCGCTTCCGGGCGACGGTGCGGCTCGACGCGACCGGGCACGCGTTCGCCGCCGGCAGCCGGATCCGCGTCGGCATCTCGCCGACCTACTGGCCGTGGGCGTGGCCCTCGCCCGAGCCGGTGACCCTGACCGTCGTCGCCGGGGCGAGCGCGCTCGTCCTGCCGGTGCGCGCGCCGCAGCCGGGCGACGCCGACCTGCCCGCCTTCGCCGAGCCGGAGGAGTCGGCGCCGCTCCCCGTCGAGGTGCTGCACGGCGGGCCGGCGGGCCGCTCGATGCGCCGCGACCTCTCCACAGGCCGGGTCGACCTCGTCTACGACTGGGACGTCGGCGGGCGCTCGCGGCTGCCGAACGGCCTGGAGGTGCAGGACGCAAACCGCACCACGTTCTCGATCGTCGAGGGTGACCCGCTCTCGGCCCGCGTGCAGTGCCGCACCGTCGGGTCGATCGGGCGGGGCGACTGGCGGATCCGCAGCGAGACCGACAGCGTCATGACCTGCGACGCGGAGACCTTCCACGTCACCGTGGTCGTGCGCGCGTACGAGGGCGAGGCCTGCGCCTTCGCCAAGACCTTCACGTACGCGTTCCCGCGCGACCTCGTCTGACCTCGCGGTTTACAAACATCTCGCGAGGGGTGTTCCTCATCTGGCACCCGTAAACTTGGCGCATGCGGATCCTGCTAGTGAGCAACATGTACCCGAGCCCGGAGCGCCCCGACTACGGGGTGTTCGTGGCCCGCCTGGCGGATGCGCTGCGCGAGCGCGGCAACGACGTGCGCGACGTCGTCCTGCACGCCGGCGACCGCGGCCCGATCGCGACCCCGCGTGCCTACGCCCGCCTCGGACGCCAGGCCCGGGCGGCCGTGGCCGAGCACCGGCCCGACGTCGTCTACGCGCACTTCCTCGTCCCGACGGGCCTGGTCGCGATCGCGACCCGCGTGCCGTACGTGATCACCGCCCACGGCGCGGACGTCCGCAACATGCGCCGCAGCCCGGTCGTGGCCGCGCTGACGAAGCGGGTGCTGCGCCGCTCGGCGGCCGTCATCTGCGTCTCGGAGTACGTCGCCGCCCAGCTGGCCGCGCCCGAGGGCGTGACGGTGGAGGTGATCGACTGCGGCGTCGACACCGCGCGGCTGCGGCCGGTGCCGCGCGCCGAAGACGTGAACGGCAAGGGCCCGCGCTTCCTCTACGTCGGCTCGCTCACCCGCCGCAAGAACGTCGAGCGGCTGCAGCAGGCGTTCGCGAAGCTGGGCGGGGGGACGCTCACGATCGTCGGCGGCGGCCCGCTCGAGGCGGAGCTGCGCGCGACGGCGCCGGTGGGGACGCGGTTTGCCGGGGTGCTCTCCTCCGACGGGGTCGCCGCGGAGATCGCGAAGGCCGACGTCGTCTGCCTGCCGAGCCTGGAGGAGCCGCAGGGTCAGGCGCTGCTCGAGTCGCTCGCCTGCGGCCGGCCGGTGGTCGCCACCCGCGTCGGCGGCCCGGCCGAGATCGTGACGCCGCGCATCGGCGCGCTCGTCGACCCGCTCGACGTCGACTCGATCTCTGCCGGGATGCTGGCCGCCGCCGCGCTCCCGGTGCCGTCGCAGGAGGCGGTGCGAGTCGCCGCCGAGCACGCGCTGCCGATCCAGGCCGAGAAGGTCGAGGCCGTCCTTGCCCGCGCCGCCGACCGCGGCCCCGAGATCGGGGTCAGACCCCGAAGCGGGGCCGCGGCAGACACGTAACCGATTCGTGACAGCCCGGCGCCTCTGCGGCCCCCGCGGGCGGCTATCGTGTCAGCGTGATCGAGTGGCTGGTGCTGGTCGGGGGGTGCGCCGCCGTCGCCGGCGGAGCCCGGGCCGCGTCAACGCGCAAGCGGCGGCGGACGATCGCGATGCTGCCCGACCGGATCCCGCCCCGCCAGGTCGGTCTCGAGCGCTTCCCCGCGGGCGGCGCGTTCGTCCAGTTCTCGACGCCCTACTCGACGTCGTCGCGGGTGTCCCTGAACCGGCTGGCCGCGGCCGCCGCCCATAGCGGTGGCCTTGTGACCGTGATCGAGCTCGGCGGCGGGCCGGCGCGCGCGTACCTCGGGATGCGGGCGACGCCGATGGTGCTCTACGTCGACGCGACCGGCACGGTGCGGCGGCGGTGGACGGCGCCGCCCGACCGGGCCGAGCTCGACGACCTCTTTGCGAGCCTCGCGGGCCCGCCGCGTCAGGCGCCGGTGGTGGCGGGCTCGGCGGCGAAGTCGCTCGCGTAGAGCGCTGCCACCCGGTCGAGCTCCTCGGCGGTGAGCGCCGGCGTGCCCGGCGCGGCCGCGAACTCGCGCAGCTGCTCGGAGCCGTAGATGTTCGGGAGCACGGTGGTGACGGCCGGCTCGGCCAGCAGCCACTGGATCGCCGCCTGTCCGAGCGTGCGGCCCTCGGTCAGGAAGCCGAGCTGGTCGACCTTGCGCAGGCCCTCGGTCAGCCACTCCTTCGGCCGGTGCCGGCGGTGGTCGTTCTCGGCGAACACGGTGTCCTTCGTGTACTTGCCCTCGAGCATCCCGGAGGAGTGGGGGACGCGGATCATGAGCCCGATCGACCTCTTCTGGGCGATCTCGATCAGCTCGCGGCCCGGATCCTGCTCCAGCATGTTGTGGATGATCTGGGCGGCGCCGAGGTCGCGGGTGCGGAAGGCCTCCACGCCCTCGTCGCGCCAGCCGATGGCCGGCCCGAGGGCGACGGCGTAGGTGCCGATCTTGCCGGCCGCCTTGGCCTCCTCGAGCACGGCGAAGACCTCGTCGGAGCGGATCGCGTCCATGCGCGGGTTGTGCAGCTGGTAGACGTCGATACGGTCGCTGTCGAGCCGGGCCAGGCTCTGGTCGAGCGCGTAGCGGACGTACTCCGGCGACCAGTCGTGCGGCCGCTCGACGTGGCCCTTGCGCTCCCACGGCGAGTAGATGTCATACCCGAACTTGGTCGCGATCGTGATCCGGTCGCGGACATGGCCGAAGGCCTTGGCGAGCAGCGTCTCGCCGCGGCCCTCGCCGTAGGTGTCGGCGGTGTCGAAGAAGGTGATGCCGAGGTCGTACGCCTCACGCAGGAGCGTGATCGCGTCCTCGTCGGAGTGCTCGCCCCACCAGCCGGTGGAGATCGTCCAGAGGCCGAACCCGACCTCCGATGCCTTGATGCCGGTCGACCCGAACTCGCGTGTCTTCATGCTTCGGAGTCTACGTCGGCCGCCTCGCGCGGGCCTCAGATGGTTCATTCCGATTCCCCGCGCGCCTGGACGTCCCACTGCGGTGGGTGTTCGCGTCGTGGTGGGGCTGCGGCGGGGGTCCCGGGCCACGCCCCCCCGCCGGGGGGGTAGAGCCCAACCCACGGCCCCCCGTGCAACGGCAGCGGCCCAGTGAGCCGTAAGGGGGCCGCCCCCCCCCGGGTCACTGGCCGCCTGCCCTTGTACCGCGGCCCCGGGGGTCGGCTTTCCCCCCCCCGCGGGGGCGCTTGGGGCGGGTCCCCGGCCGCAGCCCCACCACGACGCGAACACCCACCGCAGTGGGACG
>JAICJC010000054.1 GCA_025928655.1 Thermoleophilia bacterium
GTGGCGGGGCCGTGTCTGATTCTAGCCGGTCGGCAGATCCGACCGCCGGCTTGAGCGCCGCCTCACAGCGGATTTTCGAATCTCCCCCGGCCGGGGGTTGACGCGGCCGGAGGCGCCGGGACACTGGAGTCAGGCTTCCGCCGCCGCAAGGCGGCAGCAACGAGGAGAACACCATGGGCACGAACATCCGCACCCGCCTCAGCGGCCGCAATCCGGACCCCTCGGGCGCCTTCAGCGAGCGCGACGTCGAGTCGGCGCTCGGCCGGCTCGCCGCCTACGACGACGACCGGCCCGAGGACCGCCGCCGTCCGCCCAGCACCACGCCGGCGCTGCGCCACCGCGCCGGGCTCTGGAAGCGCTGACGCGACTCCGATAGGATCGCACCACGATGGATGAGGGCCGGATCGCCCGCGGTCTGCGGCTCAGCCGCCTGAGCTGGTCGGTGGTGCGGCAGCGGCCGGGGCTCCTGGTGATCCCGGCGGTCTCGATGCTCATCCAGGTCGCGGGGTCGGTGCTGCTGTTCGGGCCCTGGGCGATGGACCTCGTCGACCACCACTCGCGCGGGCGGCTGTTCCTGGACGCCGCGATCGGCGCCTACCCGGCCACGTTCGTCGTCACGTACTTCAACGTCGCCTTCTACGCGCTCGCCGCGGCGACGATCGACGGCCGCCCCCTGACGACTGCGCAGGCGTTCGAACGCACTCGCTCCCGCCTGTGGGCGGTCGCCTCGTGGGCGTTCGTCGCAACCGTGGTCGGGGCCGTCCTGCGCTCGCTGGAGCAGCTGCCGGGCGGCGGGCTCGCCGGGCGGCTGGTCGAGTGGGTCGGCGACGTCGCCTGGTCGCTCGCGAGCTTCTTCGTCGTCCCGGTGCTCGCCCTCGAGGACGTCGGCGTCGGGACGGCCCTGCGGCGTTCCGCTGCGACGATCCGCCGCACCTGGGGCGAGTCGGTGACGGGCGCGGCGCTCATCGGCTTCGGCTCGGGATTCGTCGTCCTCGCCTTCATCGGCGTCGGTGCGCTCGGCGTGGCGATCGGGCAGGCCGGCCACGTCGCGGGCTACGGCCTGACGGCGCTCGCCGTCGTCGCCGTGGCGGCGCTGATCGCGGCCCAGTCGGCGCTCATCATGGTGTTCCGCCTGGCGGTCTACCGCTACGCGGTCGGCGCGGGCGGCACCGGCCCGTTCGCGACCGCCGACCTCGAAGCGGCGTTCAAGCCCCGCCGCCGGCGTCGGCTCCCGGGTCGCTAGAGCGCCTCGGGCGGCCGCGGGCGCGGCTCGCGGTCGGGCCGGAAGATGTTGTCGGCCGGCGCGAGGCCGCCGGAGAGCAGATCGGCGAGACGGCGACTGCCGGCCGGCGAGAGCATGATCCCGTGGCCGGAGTAGCCCGTGTTCACGTAGAGGCCGCCGACGCCCGTCTCGCCGATCAGCGGCCAGTGGTCGGGCGTCATGGTGTACTGGCCGGCCTGCACCATCCAGTGGGCGGCGTTCCGCTCCCACACCCCGGCCCAGAACGGCGCCGTCCGGGCCACGGCCGTCGGGCTGGCCGGGTCGAGCAGCTCGAAGGCGAAGCCCGGGTCGGCCGGGACGGTGTCGGTCGGCTCGGACGGCGGCGTGGTCGGGTCGGTGAAGAGCAGCCAGGCGCCGCGCAGGGCCGGCCGCCAGTGGGCGCCGGAGTCCTCGTCGATCGTCATCGGCGCGCCCGCCGGCACCTGGGGCACGTCCGGCATGACGAGCTTGTGCCGCCGCACCGTCTGGATCGGCAGGTCGATGCCGGCCCAGCCCGCGACCCCGCCGGAGAGCGGCCCGCAGGCGATCACGGCCCGCTCGGTCTCGATCGTGCCGAGCGACGTCCGCACAGCCCGCAGGCGATCGCCCGCGATGTCGAAGCCCTCGGCCCGGCACCCGGTGACGACGGTCGCGCCCGACGCCGTCGCGAGGCCCATCGTCACCGCGCGGGTGTCGATGAAGCCGTCGCCCGCCCGGAAGCGGGCCTGGAGCACGTCGGCCGCGACGTAGGGGAACCGCCGCCGCACCTCGTCGCCGTCGAGGAGCTCGATGTCGGTCACGCCCCAGCCGTGCTGGCGCTCGACGAGGTCGCGCTGCTCGGCCGCGCGCCCGGGCGACCGCGTCAGCCACAGGTAGCCCTGGGAGCGGATCGCGGGGTCGTACTCGTCCTGGCCCGTGACCTCGGCGAAGTTCCGGAAGAGCGCGACCGACTCCTCGACCAAGCGCAGCTCCTCCTCGGTGGAGAACTGGAGCCGGAAGGCGCCGGTCGAGACGGGCGTGGTCAGCGTGCAGAGCGCCGGCCGCGCCTCGATCAGGACCGAGCGGATGCCGGCGCGGGCGGCGTAGAACGCGGTCGCGGCACCGACGATCCCCCCGCCGATCACCACGAGCTCCGCCGTGCGGGGCGGGGTGTCCACGCGCTGATCCTACCGCCGCTAGGATCGGGTCGATGGCTCCGATGCTCCTCGCCGCCTCGGTGACGCCGCTCCGCGACGGCGGCTCCCGGCTGGACGAGGCCGCGATCGAGCCGCTGGCACGGTTCCTCGTGAACGGCGGGGTCGACGGCATCTTCGCGCTCGGGACGACGGGCGAGGGCGTCCTGCTCACGATGGAGGAGCGAAAGACCGTCGCGCAGCGGTTCCGTGATGCCCGCGCTGGGAAGCTGATCGTCCACTGCGGCGCGCAGAGCACCGCCGACACGTCGGCGCTCGCGTCACACGCCGCCGGCATCGGCGCCGATGGTGTCGCCGTCATCCCGCCGCCCTACTACCTCCTGAACGACGACGCCCTGGTCGAGCACTTCGTCGCGGCCGCGGCCGCATGCGCGCCGACGCCGTTCTACCTGTACGCGTTCGCCGCACGCAGCGGCTACCCGCTTCCGGCCGCGGTGGTCGAGCGCGTGCGCGAGCGCGTCGACAACGTGGCCGGGCTGAAGGTGTCCGAGGCGCCGTTCGAGCGGGTCGAGCCGTACCTGGGTCTCGGCCTGCCGGTCTACGTCGGGGCGGAGAAGCTGATCCCGGCGGCGCTCGCGGCCGGGGCCGCGGGGGCGGTCTCGGGCCTGGCCTCCGCCTTCCCGGAGACGGTGGCCGAGGTCGTCGCCAACCCCGACGCGGCGGGCGCCGGGCGCCTCGAGGCGCTACGCGGCGCCGTGGAGCGCTTCCCCTTCCAGAGCGCCCTCAAGGGCGTGCTGCGGGCCCGTGGCGTCCCGATCGAGGTCGATGTCCGCGCACCGCTGCCCGTCCTGCTGCCGGGCCAGGCCGACGAGGTGGCCCGGCTCGCCGCCCCGCAGGCCGCCGCTCCGGCCCGGTGACCGAGGCGGCCGACGGGCCGCGGCTCTACCGCGACCGCGTCGACGCGGGCGTTCGGCTCGCGGAGAGCCTGTCGGCATACGCGAACCGGCCCGATGTCGTCGTTCTCGGCCTGCCCCGCGGCGGCGTGCCGGTCGCCGCGCAGGTCGCCCGGGCGCTGCGCGCGCCGCTGGACGTCTTCTGCGTGCGCAAGCTGGGCGTGCCCGGCGACGAGGAGCTGGCGATGGGCGCCATCGCGACCGGCGGAGTCGTCGTCGTGAACGACCGGGTCGTCTCGGAGCTCGGCGTGCCGGAGCACATGCTGGCCGGGGTCGCCGCGGCCGAGCGGGAGGAGCTCGAGCGTCAGGAGCGCGCCTATCGCGGTGACAGGGCGCCGGCGCCGCTTGCCGGCCGCACCGTCCTCGTGGTGGACGACGGCCTCGCCACCGGGGCCACCATGCGCGCGGCCGTCCAGGCGGTGCGGGCGGCGGGGCCGAGCCGGGTGGTCGTGGCCGTGCCCGTGGCGGCGGCCGAGACCTGCCGGTCGCTCGCGGCCGACGCCGACGAGGTGGTGTGCGCGCTCGCGCCCGAGGACTTCCGGTCGGTGGGGGGATGGTACGAGGACTTCTCGTCCACGAGCGACGACGAGGTCCGGCGTTGCTTAACGTCATAATGTAAATCCTGCTTGACGATCGCCGGGTGCGCGTGTATTCTCCCGCGCAGTAGGTACCGGCTCCGCGACGCGAAAGGAGGGCGAAGATGAAGATCACGACGGATGTCATCCTCGCCCCCACGGCGTCCCCCGAGCCGGCGGCCTTCGGCGCTGCGAGCCTGACCGGCACGCGTTCCGCCTGACCGAGCGCCCCTCGCTCCGTTTTACATGACGCCGTAGGACGCCCGTTCCGGGTGTTCGGCGGAGGCCGAGGCAGCTCCATTACGTAACCAACCCGGAAGGGAGGCCGCTGCATGCGTGCACGTCTCGTTATGTCACAGGTGTACCTCCCGAAAGGAGGTGAAACATCATGATCGGAATGCATCCACAGGTCCGCATCGAGCTCTCGCGCAGCTTCCGGCGCCTCGACGCCGGGCCGGTCGCCGAGCATCGGCCCCCGGCCGGCCGGCCGCGCTCACGCGGGCTTTGGCCCGGGTCGGTCGCGCGCCGCGTCGTCCCCCGCCTTCGACCCCAGCAGCTGCGTCCATGACCTTCGTACGCGCACCTCCGCTCCGGCGGCGGGCGGCACCCGTCGGGTGCTGCCCGGCCGTCGGGGCCTCCGGCGGGGGCTACACTCGCCCCCATGGCCGACCAGCCCGACCGCACGCAGGCGCCCGGGCACCATCACCGATTCCGGGTGGAGGGCGTGCCGGAGCGGAAGGATTCGCCCAAGCCTCCGGCCCGGATGCCGGGCGGCCGCCGCTTCTGGCTCGTGCTGCTCGCGCTGCTCGTGGCCAACTACGTCATCGCCGGCCTCGTCTCCAACAACCCCTCGCGCGAGTCCGTCCCCTACAGCTACTTCCGCCAGCAGGTCGAGGCGGGCAACGTGTCCGAGGTCACGTCGACAGGGGACACGATCCAGGGCACCTTCAAGAAGGCCGCCAGGCCGCCCGACACGACCGCCAAGGCATCGACCCGCTTCCAGACGGAGCGGCCCGCGTTCGCGGACGACTCCCTGCTCGGGCTGCTCGAGCAGCAGAACGTCGTCATCAATGCGCATCCGATCGAGACGTCCACGCCCCTGTGGGAGCAGATCCTGCTCGGATTCGGGCCGACGCTGCTGATCGTGGGCCTGTTCGTACTCATCTTCCGCCGCGCCCAGCGCGCCGGCGTGGGCGGCGGGCTGGGCGGCTTCGGCCGCTCCCGGGCCCAGCTGTACCAGCCGGACGAGGCCGCGAAACGGGTCACCTTCGACGACGTCGCGGGGATCGACGAGGCCGAGGACGAGCTCGTCGAGGTGGTCGACTTCCTGCGCAACCCGGAGCGCTACACGCGCCTGGGCGCCACGGTGCCGAAGGGCGTCCTCTTGACGGGCCTGCCCGGCACGGGCAAGACGCTGCTCGCCCGGGCGGTCGCCGGCGAGGCCGGCGTGCCGTTCTTCTCGATCTCCGCCTCCGAGTTCATCGAGGCGATCGTCGGCGTGGGCGCGAGCCGCGTGCGCGACATGTTCGCCCAGGCCAAGTCCGCGGCCCCGGCCATCATCTTCATCGACGAGCTGGACGCCATCGGCCGCGCCCGGGGCGGCTCGGCGACGCTCGGGGGCCACGACGAGCGCGAGCAGACGCTGAACCAGATCCTGACCGAGATGGACGGCTTCTCGGGCACCGAGGGCGTGATCGTCATCTCGTCGACGAACCGCCCCGAGGTGCTCGACCAGGCGCTCCTGCGCCCGGGCCGGTTCGACCGCCGGGTCACCGTGAACCCGCCCGACCAGACCGGGCGGCGGATGATCCTCGAGGTGCACACGCGCGGCGTGCCGCTGGCGGACGACGTCGAGCTCGACGCGCTCGCCTCCTCGACGCCGGGGATGGTCGGCGCCGACCTGCGCAACCTCGTGAACGAGGCCGCGCTGACGGCGGCCCGGCGGACGCACGAGAAGGTACAGATGGCCGACTTCACCGACTCGCTGGAGCGGATCGTGCTCGGCGCCGAGCGCCGGATCGTGCTCTCGCGCGAGGAGCGCGAGCGGACGGCCTACCACGAGTCGGGCCACGCCCTGCTCGGGATGCTCCACCCCGGCGCCGACCCGGTGCGCAAGATCTCGATCATCCCCCGCGGCCGCGCGCTCGGGGTGACGTTCCAGAGCCCGGCCACCGATCGGTACGGCTACACCGCCGACTACCTGCGCGGCCGGCTGATCGGGGCGCTGGGCGGCCGGGCGGCCGAGCAGCTCGTCTACGACGACATGACGACGGGGGCCGAGTCAGACCTCGAGCAGGCCACCCGCATCGCCCGCCAGATGGCCGGCCGGTGGGGGATGTCCGAGCGGATCGGCCCGGTGTCGGTGCTCCCCGGCCCGAACGACGAGCCGACGCTGTTCCCCGGCGCGGGCAGCGCGTCGGAGCGCACCCGCGAGCTCGTCGACGAGGAGGTGCGCCGGATCCTGGAGGAGTGCGAGCGGGCGGCGCTGGCCCAGCTCGAGTCGCATCGCGACCAGCTCGAGTCGCTGACCCGGGCGCTGCTCGAGCACGAGACGCTGGACGAGGTCGACGCGTACCGCATCGCCGGGATCGAGCGGGCGCCGGCATCGGACCCCGCTCCCGCCGCCTGAGTAACCGGTGCCTGGCACCGGATATTCACCTGCCCAGCAGCTCGCAGAAGCGGGCGACGCCGACGTTGCCGCCCGAGACGATCACGCCCACGCGGGCGCCGCCGGCGTCGATCCGCCCCGCCAGGAGGGCCGCGAGGGCCGAGGCCCCGCTGGGCTCGGCGACGAGCTTCATCCGGTCGAACAGGAACGCCATCGCGGCGACGATCTCGGGGTCGGAGACGACCTCGATCGCGTCCACGAGGCGGCGGTTCACCTCGAACGTGAGCCGGCCGGGGATGTCGGCCTGCTGGCCGTCGGCGATCGTGCGCGGGGTCTCGATCCGCACCCGCTCGCCCGCCGCCAGCGACCGGCGGGTGTCGTCGCCCGCCTCGGGCTCGACCCCCACCACGCGCACCCCCGGGCGCAGCGCCTTGGCGGCCGTCGCGCTGCCCGCGATGAGCCCGCCGCCGCCGACCGGGACGAGCAGCAGGTCGAGGTCGGGCACCTCGTCGAGGAGCTCGAGCGTGGCCGTGCCCTGCCCGGCCATCACCGCCGGGTGCTCGTAGGGCGGCACCAGCGCGAGCCCGCCGCGCTCCTCGGCCAGCGCGGCGCCGAGCGCCTCGCGGTCCTGGGTGTAGCGGTCGTAGGTCACGACCTCGGCGCCGTAGCCCCGGGTCGCCTCCATCTTGGCCGGGGGCGTGTCGGCGGGCATGAGGATCGTCGCGTGCGACCCGAGCAGGCCGGAGGCGATCGCGACCGCCTGCGCGTGGTTCCCCGACGAGTAGGCGACAACGCCGCGGCGGCGGGCGTCCTCCGCCAGCGTCGAGATCATGCTGTAGGCGCCCCGGAACTTGAACGCGCCGCCGCGCTGGAGGCACTCGGCCTTCAGGTGCACGCTGGCGCCGGTGCGCGCGTCGAGCGTGCGCGACCGCAGCACCGGTGTGCGGTGGGCGACGCCCTCGAGGCGGGCGGCGGCGGCGTGGACGTCGTCGAGCGTGATCACGCGTAGTGCAGTCCCTCGGCCTCGTCCTCGTCGACGACCTGCTCGCACGTCGGGCAGTACCAGCGCACCCCGAGCGGCGTGCCGCAGGCGGCGTGGCGGGCCGGCTCGGCTCCGCCGTGGCGCGCGCCCCACTCGCTCAGCAGGCGCACGGCGCCCGCGAGCTCGCGGCCCTCGTCCGTCAGCTCGTACGTCGACCGCGGGGGGCGGTGGGAGTACGGGCGGGCGACGGCGAGGCCGTCGCGCTCCAGGTTGCGGAGGCGGTCGGTGAGGATGTTGGGCGCGATCCCGGGCAGCCGCTCGACCAGCTCGCCGAACCGGCGCGGCCCCTCGAGCAGCGCCTCGACCACGGGGAGCGTCCACCGGTCGCCGACGCGGCCCATGGCCTCGGCCAGCGGCGATGCGGATCCGGATGTGTCCACGCGCCCATCGTATCGGGCTTGCGAGCGCCGCTCCCGGGGAGTAACTTGCAGATTGCTATTCACTACCGAGAGGGGAGCGTCCAGGCGCATGGGCGTGCTCGAGGAGCTCGAGGAGGCGACCGCGGGGGCGGCCGCGAAGGCCGGGCCGGCGACCGTCGGGCTGCGGTTCGGATGGAGGCCGGCGTCCGGCGTCGTCATCGCCCGCGACCGGGTGCTCACCTGCGCCCACGCCGTCCGCCGCGACGACGTCACCGCGATCTTCGCGGGCGGCCGCCGGCAGGCCGGGCGGCCCGCCGCCGTCGACGCGGCCGGCGACCTGGCGGTGATCGCCGTTGAGACCGGCGACCTCCCCGCGGTCGAGTGGCGGGAGTCGGAGCCCGGGCTGGGGAGGCCGGTGTTCGCGCTCGCCCGCCTGGGCGACGGCGGCCTGCGCGTGACCGCCGGCGCCGTGTCCGCGGTCGGCCGCTCCTTCCGCGGACCGCGCGGGCGCCGGATCGCCGGCTCGATCGAGCACACGGCGGCGGTCGCGCGCGGCTCCGCCGGCGGGCCGCTGGTCGACGCGGATGGCCGGCTCGTGGGCCTGAGCACGGTGCGCCTCGACGGCGGCCTCGTGCTCGCCCTGGCCGCCGACGCCGACCTGCGCGCCCGCGCGGACGCCCTCGGGCGCGGCGAGGCCCCCGTCCGCCGCACCCTGGGCGGGGGCGTCGGCTCGAGTCGCGCCGCCCGGCGGATGCGGCGCGCGGTGGGACTGCCCGAGCGGAACGGCCTGCTCGTGCGCGAGGTGGGGGCAGGCGGCCCTGCGGCCGCCGCCGGCGTGGAGCCGGGCGACCTGATCGTGACGGCCGCGGGCCGCCCCGTCGCGTCGATCGACGACCTGCACGCCGCCCTCGACGACGCCGGCGCCGGCGAGATCGTCCTCGGCCTCGTCCGCGGCGACGCCGACCGCGAGGTCGTGGTGACGGCAGGGGAGGGCTGAGAGGTGGACGAGGCCGTCATCCGTGAGCCGCCCCCGGAGGAGGAGGCGCTCGACGCCTACTCACGGATCGTCACCACGGTGGCCGAGCGGCTGGCGCCGTCCGTCGCGAACCTGCGGGTGCGCAGGAGCCGCCGCGGCCGGGAGGCCATGGGCGGCGGGAGCGCGGTCGTCCTGCGCGAGGACGGCTTCCTGCTCACCTGCGCGCATGTCGTCGGGTCCGACGACGCCCGCGGGCGGGCGGCCTTCACCGACGGCGCCGAGCCGGCGTTCGAGGTGGTCGGCCGCGACCCGCTCACCGACCTGGCCCTGATCCGCGTCGACGCGGCCGGACTCGTCCCGGCGGAGATGGGCGAGGCGGGCCGCCTTCGCGTGGGCCAGCTCGTCGTCGCGATCGGGAACCCCCACGGCCTGGGCGGGACGGTCACCGCCGGCGTCGTCTCGGCGCTGGGGCGCTCGCTGCCGGCGCGCAGCGGCCGGACGCAGCGCTCGATCCCCGACGTGATCCAGACGGACGCCGCGCTCAACCCCGGCAACTCCGGCGGCGCCCTCGCGGACAGCAGCGGGCGCGTGGTCGGCGTGAACACCGCCCTCGCCGGGGTCGGCCTCGGGCTGGCCGTGCCGATCAACGCCGCCACCCGCCGCATCGTCTCGGAGCTGATGTCCACCGGCCGGGTGCGGCGGGCCTTCGTCGGGATCGCCGGCGGCGACCGGCCGCTTCCCCCCGCCGTGCGGTCGCGGGTCGGGCGGCCCTCGGGCGTCGAGGTGATCGGCGTCGACCCGGATGGCCCGGCCGCGGCGGCCGGGGTGCGGGTTGAGGACCTGATCGTCTCGGTCGACGGCCGCCCGGTCGAGCGGATGGACGACCTGCTGCGGCTGATGGTGGGCGAGGCCGTCGGCGTCCCGGTCACGCTCGGGATCGTGCGGGCCGGGCGGCCGGTCGAGATCGCCCTCGTGCCGGCCGAGCTCGCGGCGTAGGCGGAGAGCGGGGCCTGGCCCCGCCCTAGCGGCGCCTGAGAACTCGGTAAGGATTCGGCCGGAAAGCCGCCGACGGGCCAGACCGCCGCTATCGTGGGTCGCGGAAGGGGAGTAGCCCACCAATCTGCTGCGTCGTCAGTACGGCCTTCCGGCCCGGCGCAGCCGGCCCTCACGGGCGGGTCAGACCTTCGGTTCTCGGACAGCCGAAGGAGGATCCATGGATGGTTGGTGGGAGTGGACGGCGCTCGCGGGCGCTGCCGCTGTGCTGCTCGCGCTCGACCTCGCCGTCCTCCGGTCCCGATCGCTGCGGGGGGCCGCGGTCATCAGCGCCTGGTGGCTCGCCGCCGGCGTCGGGTTCGCCGGCGTCGTCTGGGCCTGGCAGGGGCCCCGCCTGGCCGGCGAGTACCTGGCCGGCTACGCCATCGAGCGCAGCCTCTCGCTCGACAACGTGTTCGTCTTCGTGGTCGCGCTGTCCGCGTTCGCCGTCCCGGCCGGGGTGCGGCCGTGGGCGGTCGCCTGGGCGATCGGGGCGGCGCTCGCGCTGCGGGCGGTCTTCATCCTGGCCGGCTCGGCGCTGCTCGGCGCGGCCGAGTGGACGGCGTACCTGTTCGCGGCGTTCCTGATCGTCACCGGTCTCAAGCTGGTGAAGGGCGCACCCTCGGCCGTGGATCCCGCCGGGAGCCGGCTCGTGCGGGCGGTCGGCCGCGTCATCCCCACCGTCCCGGGCTACCACGGCCGGCGGCTGCTCGTGCGCCGCGGGCGGCGCCTCTACGCGACGCCGCTCGTCGTCGTCCTGGTCGTGCTGGCGGCGACGGATGTCGCCTTCGCCGCCGACTCGATCCCGTCCATCTTCGCCGTCACCCGCGACCCGCTGATCGCGTTCGCTGCCAACGTGATGGCGCTCGTGGGCCTGCCGTCGCTCGTCGTCCTGCTCGAGGGCATGCGCGACCGGTTCGTCCATCTCAACCTCGGCCTCGCCGCCGTGCTCGTCCTCACCGGGATCGAGATGGCGACGGCCGAGCTCTACCACCCGCCGGCCGCGGTGACGCTCGTCGCCGTCGTCGTGCTGATCGGCGCATCGGTGCTCGCGTCCCCGCGTCCGTCGGGGTCCGCCGCGGCGCCGGCCCAACGTTCGAGGAGGAGCCATGCTGACCTGGTCTGACATCCGCGCGATCGACTCCATCTCTGACCCGCTCGGGGTCGTGTCGGTGTTCGTCGACCAACCCGACGCCGCCGCCGGACGCCTGGTGCGGGCCGTCGCGCTGGCCGGCGAGCTGCGGCGGCTGGAGGGGGAGGTCGACGACGAGCCGCTCGCCGCGGCCTACCGCGAGTGCCTGCCCCGCATCCGCCCGGCGCTCGCGCGGATGCTCGACGGGAGGACGCCGGGGCGGGCGCTGTTCGCGCCCCTCTCGACAGAGGAGGTGTTCGAGATCGGCGTCGGCCTGCCGGTGGGGGTGACGGCGGCGCTGGAGCAGACCGCCTACGTGCGCCCGCTGGTGGCGGCCTACGACGAGGGCCGCCCGGCCGGGCTGATGGTCGCGGGGGCGGCCGCCGTCCAGCTCTTCGAGTGGCGGATGGGGGCCGTCGAGGAGGTGGGTGAGTACCGCTTCGCCGGGGCGTCTGCCGCCTGGCGGCGGGGCGGCGCACCGCTGGCCGCGGGGCTCGCGGGCGAGGTGCGCGACATCGCGGCCGAGCGGGCCTGGCGGCGCGTGCTGGTCGCGGGCGACAGCATCCTCGCCCATACGCTCGCGCGCAACGCGGCGCCCGGCGGCTGCGAGGTGGCGATGGCCACCCGGCCCGTCGACGGGCTGCCGCCGCGCGCACTGGCGGCGATGATCGGCTCCGACCTGTACGCCGCCCAGCGCCGCTACGAGCGCCGTCTCGTGGTGCGCGTCCTCGACGCGGCGGTGTCGGATCGCACGGCGGTGCTGGGCGCCGGCCGCACGCTGGAGGCGCTCGAGTGGAACCGCGTCGACCATCTGCTCCTCGACGGCGAGCGTGACTACCGCTGGTCGGGCGCCCTCTCCGCGAGCACGAACGGCTGGCTCCGGCGCGACCCGGCCGAGGCGCTGATCGAGCTCGCCCTGCACGCGGGCGCCGACATCACCCCGCTCGAGGGCCCCTCGCGGAGGCTCCTGACGGAGAGCGACGGCATCGCGGCGGTGCTGCGCACATGAGCTCCGCCGAAGCCCTGCTCGACAGCCTCGGCGCGGGCCTCGGACCGTGGTCGTACGCGCTCGTCGGGGGGCTCGCCTTCCTCGAGACGAGCGCCTTCATCGGCCTGATCGCGCCCGGCGAGCTGGCAGTCGTCCTGGGCGGCGTGCTGGCGGGCCGGGGGCAGATGGAGCTGCCCCTGCTTATCGCCGTCGTCTGGGCGGCGGCGGTCGCCGGCGACGTCTGCGGCTTCCTGCTCGGCCGGGGCCTGGGGCGGCCGTTCCTCGTGCGCCACGGCGCCCGTCTGGGGGCGACGCCGGCGCGGCTCGACCAGGTGGACCGGTTCTTCGCCCGCCACGGCGCGAAGGCGATCGTGATCGGCCGGTTCGCCGGAATCGTGCGGGCGATGGGGCCGTTCACGGCGGGCGCGTCGGGGATGCGCCCCGGCCGGTTCGTGGCCGCCGACGTGCTCGGGGCGGGGCTGTGGGCGGGCACGTTCAGCGGCCTCGGGTACCTCTTCGCGGGCAGCGCCGGCGCACTCCTCGACGTTCTGCACCGGGCCCAGCTGGCCGCGGCGATCGCCCTGGCGGCGGCGCTCGTCGTCGCCGTGGTGATGCGGAGGCGGGTGCGGGCTTGACCGCGAAGTTTGTGACTGCTAACTTCCCGACATGGCAACCGTGAAGAAGACGGACGGACGGTCGGCCCGCATGCCGGCCGCCGAGCGGCGCGAGGCGATCCTCGAGGCCGCGATGATCGAGTTCGCCCGCGGCGGCCTCCACGGCACGGCGACCGAGGACATCGCCCGCCGCGCCGGCATCACCCAGCCCTACGTGTTCCGGCTCTTCGGGACGAAGAAGGCGCTCTACCTGGAGACGATCGAGCGTGGATTCGACCGCATCCAGCACGACTTCGCGGCCGCCGCCGAGACGGCGTCCGACCCCGCGGCCAGGCTGCAGGCGATGGGCGAGGCGTACGGGCCCCTCCTGCGCGACCGGTCGCTCCTGCTCGGCCAGATGCACAGCTACGCGGACTGCTCCGACCCCGAGGTGCGGGCGGTCGTGCGGCGCCGGTACGGGGATCTGTGGGAGTCGGTCGAGCGCGTGTCGGGCGCCACGCCGGGGGAGGTGCGCCTGTTCTTCTCCAAGGGCATGCTCCTGAACGTCATCGCCGCGATGGACCTGCGCGCCATCAGCGACCCCTGGGTGGCCGAGTGCCTCGGCGACCTCGGCATCGTCGGCGACTGACTGCCCCTTTTTTCGACCGTGAACTTCGTAAGCACTCACTACCAAGGAAGGATGAAGAGGTGACAACCGACCGGCAACGAATGCTCTGGACGTTCGCCATCACGAGCCTCGCGCTCTTCATGACGACCCTCGACAACCTCGTCGTGACGATGGCCCTCCCGACGATCCAGCGCGACCTGCACGCGTCCATCTCCGGCCTGGAATGGACCGTGAACGCCTACACGCTGACCTTCGCGGTGCTGCTCCTCATGGGCGCGGCGCTCGGCGACCGGTACGGGCGCAAGCGCCTGTTCCTGATCGGCATGGCGATCTTCACCGTCGGCTCCGCCGCGGCGGCGCTGGCACCGTCGATCGGGGCCCTGATCGCGGCTCGTGCCCTCCAGGGCGTCGGCGGCGCGATCGTGACCCCGCTCACGCTGACCCTGCTGACCGAGGCCGTCCCGCGCGAGCGGCGCGGGCTCGCCCTCGGCGCCTGGGGCGGCATCAGCGGCCTGGGCGTCGCGCTCGGCCCGCTCGTGGGCGGCGCCGTCGTCGAGGGCATCTCGTGGCAGTGGATCTTCTGGCTCAACGTCCCGCTCGGCCTGGCCGTCCTGCCGATGGGCCTGGCCCGGCTGCGCGAAAGCCGGGGCCCGTCGCTGCGGCTCGACCTGCCCGGCGTGGCGCTCGTGACCGGCGGCGCCTTCGGGCTCGTGTGGGGCCTCGTCCGGGCCAACTCGCAGGGCTGGACGAGCCCGGAGATCGTGGCGTCGCTCGCCGTGGGCGCCGCCCTGCTGGCCGGCTTCGTGGCCTGGGAGGTGCGCACGCGGGAGCCGATGCTGCCGATGCGGTTCTTCCGCAACCGGGCCTTCGCGGCCTCGAACGGGGCCTCGCTGCTGATGTTCTTCGGGATGTTCGGCTCGATCTTCCTGCTCAGCCAGTACCTGCAGAACGTCCAGGGCTACTCGCCGCTTGCGGCCGGCGTCCGCACGCTGCCCTGGACGGGGATGCCGATGATCGTCGCCCCGATCGCGGGCGCGCTCACCGACCGCATCGGCGGCAAGCCGCTGCTCGTGGCGGGGCTCGCGCTGCAGGCGGTCGCCCTCGGCTGGATGGCGATCGTGATCTCGCCGGGCGAGCCGTACATCGACATGGTCGCGCCGTTCGCGCTGGCCGGGATCGGCATGGGGCTCTTCTTCGCCCCGGTCGCGACGATCGTGATGAGCTCGGTGCGGCTGGTCGAGGCCGGCCAGGCGTCGGGTGCGAACAACGCCATCCGCGAGCTCGGCGGCGTGTTCGGGGTCGCGGTGCTGGCGTCGATCTTCGCCCACCAGGGCGGCTACGGGTCGGCCGACCTCTTCACCGACGGCATCGTGCCGGCGCTGTGGGTGGGGGCTGCCCTCGTGGCGGTCGCCGTCGCGGCGGCCCTGTTCCTCCCGGGCCGCAGCGGCGCCCGGGCCGAGGTCGAGGCCGAGGCCGCCGTCGACCCGGAGCCCGTCGCAGCCTGATCCGCTCGTGCGAGGGCCGGCGTCCCCCGGGGCGCCGGCCCTTTCGCGTCCTCAGGGCAGGGGCTGGACGTGCGTCACGAGCGTCCCGTCAGTGACGAGGTGCAGCGCGTAGGCGGGCGGCTCGTCCAGCACCCCGAGCTCGGCCCCGTGGCGCAGGTCGAGACGGATCGCGACGTCGGCGCTCGGGCAGCTGAAGACGGTGCGGCCGCCGCAGGTCGAGTACATCGGCCGGTGCACGTGGCCGGCGATCACGCGCAGGACGTTCGGCGCGCGGTCGAGGACGGCGGCGAGCTGCGCCCGCGATACCGGTTCGAGGCCGATCTCGTCCATCGCCTCGATCCCCGTGGTGAGCGGCGGGTGGTGCATGGCGACGATCGTCGCCGTCTCGCGGTCGGCGGCCAGGGCCGCCTCGAGCCATCCCAGCCGCTCGGCGCAGAGGCGGCCGCCGTCCTCGCCGGGGATGATCGTGTCGCAGACGAGCAGGCGCAGGCGGCCGACCCGCGCCTCGTACTGCAGGAACTCTCCCGGCCCCGTGGCCACGTCGGCGAGCAGGGCGTCGTGGAGCGCGGCCCGGACGTCGTGGTTCCCGGGCAGCGCGTGGACGGGCATCTCGAGCGGCGCGAGCAGCTCGCGCACGCGGCCATACTCCCCCGGCTCGCCGAGCTGGGTGAGGTCGCCCGTGACGATCACGGCGTCGGGGGCCGGGTCGAGGCCGGACAGCGCGGCCACGACCCGCTCCGTGCGGCGGGCCGGATCGGCGTTGCCGACCCCGGCGCCGATGTGCAGGTCGCTGATCTGCGCGAGGAGGATGCGGTCGTCGGTGCTCAGCGCCGGAGAGACTACCGGGACGGCCCGGATCCGGGGCCCGGTGCGGTGCATCCCCCACCTGCCAATTGGCGTTGGCCGCGCATGTCAATTACCCGGACCCTGCGCCGCCAGCAGGGCCGGGAGCTCGGCTCGCCGACGTCGAAGACGACCGCCCGGATTCCCCTCGGTGGTGCTCCTGCGGCTACCCCCCGATCGCCTCCTCGAGCGCCCGCAGGGTGAGCACCCGGGCCAGGTGGCGGCGGTAGTCCGCCGATCCGGCCGCGTCGCTCGGCGGATCCAGCCCGTCCGCCGCGCGTGCAGCCGCCTCCGCCGCGTTCCCGCCCCAGAACGCCCGCTCGGCCGCCTCGGCGCGCACCGGGGCCGCGCCGACGCCCGTGAGGGCGATCCGGGCGGAGTCGCCGTCGACGACGGCCGCGACGCCGGCGATGGCCCAGTCCTGGGCGCGCCGGTTGAACTTGACGTACGTGCTGTGCGGCGCCTTGGGCACGCGCACGGCCGTCAGGATCTCGTCGGCCGCGAGCGACGTCGTCAGGAACCCGCGGAACAGGTCGCGCGCGGGGATCGTGCGCGTGCCGTCGGGCCCCTCCGCGGTCACCTCGCCGTCGAGCGCGACCAGCACCGCCGGCAGGTCGCCGTGCGGATCGGCCTGGGCCAGCGACCCGCCGATCGTGCCGCGGTTCCGCACCTGCGGGTCGCCGATACCCGCCGCCGCCGAGGCCAGCACGGGGCAGGCCAGGCCGAGGAGATCCGAGCCCGCCAGGTCGGCGTGCCGGGTCAGGGCCCCGATCTCGAAGTACGACCCGGCGTCGGTGATGCCGCGCAGGCTCGAGATCCCGCCGATGTCGACCAGCGTCTCGGGCGCCGCCAGCCGCAGCTTCATCATCGGCAGCAGCGAGTGGCCGCCGGCGAGGACGCGGGCGCCGTCGCCGTGGCTGCGCAGCAGGCCGGCCGCGTCCGCCACGCTCTCGGGCCGCTCGTAGGCGAACTCGCGCGGGATCATCGTGCGCCACCCTTCTGGATCGCGTCCCAGACCTTCATCGGCTGGAGCGGCATGTCGAGGTCGCGGGCGCCGACCGCGTCGCAGACGGCGCTCACCACCGCCGGCGTCGATGCGATCGTGCCCGCCTCGCCGATCCCCTTCACCCCCAGCGGGTTGGTCGGCGACGGCGTGACGGTGCGGTGCGTCTCGATGTGGGGGACGTCCGCCGCCGACGGGATGAGGTAGTCGACGAGCGTCCCGGTGACGAGCTGGCCGCCGGAGTCGTATTCGGCCTCCTCGTAGAGGGCCTGGCCGATGCCGTGCACGACGCCGCCGTGCACCTGGCCGTCGACGATCATCGGGTTGACGACGTTGCCGCAGTCGTCGACCGCGATGTAGCTCGTGATCTCGACCTTGCCGGTGTCACGGTCGACCTCGACCTCGCACCCGTGCGCCCCGAACGGGAACACGCAGTTCGGCGGGTCGAAGAAGACCGTCTCGTCGAGGCCGGGCGTGACCCCCTCTGGCATCCCGAACGCCTGCCAGGCGCGGAAGGCGACCTCCTGGATCGTGGTGCGCTTGTCCGGGCTGCCCTTCACGGCGAAGACACCGCCGGAGAAGTCGAGGTCGTCGGGCGACGCCTCGAGCATCTGCGCGGCGACCAGCCTCGCCTTGTCCCGCACCTTCGTCGCCGCCAGGTGCACCGCGGTGCCGCCGACAGCCAGGCTGCGGCTGCCGTAGGTGCCGAGCCCGTAGGGGGCGAAGGCCGTGTCGCCGTGGATGACCTCGACGTCGTCGAACGGGACGCCGAGCTCCGTCTCGACGATCTGCGACCACGACGTCGCGTGGCCCTGGCCGTGCGGCGAGGTGCCGGTGATGACGGTGGCCTTGCCGGTGGGGTGCATGCGCACGGTCGAGCTCTCCCAGCCGCCGGGCGTCAGCCCGAGGGCGTTGCGGGCGACGTCCGACGGCACAAAGCCGCACACCTCGACCCACGTGGAGAGGCCGCGGCCGAGCAGCTTGCCCCGCGCGGCCGCCTCCTCCCGCCGGCGCGCGAACGTCTCCCGATCGTCGGAGAGCTCGAGCAGCCTGTCGAGCGTCTTTCCGTAGTCGCCAGAGTCGTACTGGAGCCCGATCGCGCTCGTGAACGGGAACTCCGACGGGAAGTTGCGCCGCCGGATCTCGGTGCGGCTCATCCCGAGCTCGCCCGCCAGCATGTCCATGCTGCGCTCGATGGCGTGCGTCGCCTCCGGGCGGCCGGCGCCGCGCAGGGCGTCCGTCGGCACCGTGTTCGTGTAGACGTTCGTGACCTTGACGTCGACCTCGGGGATGGCGTAGGCGCCCGGCGACATCAGGAACGTCAGCTGCGAGATCAGCGGCGTCAGCATCTGCAGGTAGGAGCCGTAGTCCTGGACGTAGTGGGCCCGCATGCCGAGCACCTTGCCGTCCTTCGTCGCCGCGAGCGACATGTGCGCGATCTGGGCGCGGCCGTGGCAGGTGGCGAGCATCGCCTCGGAGCGCTCCTCGATCCACTTCACGGGCGCGCCGACCTTGCGCGACGCCGCCGCGGCGATGAACTCCTCGGCGTACGCGTTCAGCTTCGCCCCGAAGCCGCCGCCGACGTCGGGCGCGATCGCCCGCACCTTCGCCTCGCTGACGCCGCACACGATCGCGAGGAACGTGCGCAGGAAGTGGGGCACCTGGGTCGAGCTGGTCACGACGAGCTCGTCGCTGGCCGGGTTCCAGTCGGCCACGACGCCGCGCGTCTCGATCGGGACGTGGATGAGGCGCTGGTTGCGGATCGTCGCCTCACAGACGACGTCGGCCCGCGCGAACGCCTCGTCGACCCCGTCGGTCCTGTGCGCCAGGACGAGCCCGACGTTCGAGTCGAGCTCCTCGTGCACCCTCGGCGCCCCGTCGGCCAGCGCGGCCTCGACGCCCAGCACGGCCGGCAGCTCGGCGTAGCCCACCTCGACGGCGTCGGCCGCGTCGCGCGCCGTGTAGCGGTCGGCGGCGATCACGACGGCGATCGGCTCGCCCACGTGGCGGACGCGCCCCTTCGCGAGCGGCGGCCGGGTCGGGTGCACCATCTGGCCCGTGGGGTTGGAGGCGCAGGGGACGCCGGCGGCGAACTCGAGGTCGTCGCCGGTCAGCACCGCGGTCACGCCCGGCATCGCCATGGCGGCGGACGTCTCGATGCCGGTGATGGCGGCGTGCGGGAACTGGCTGCGGACGATCGCCATGTGCAGCATCCCGGGCAGCTTCAGGTCGTCGACGTAGCGGCCGCGGCCGGTGAGGAACTTGCGGTCCTCCTTGCGCAGCGCCGCGACGCCGATGCCCTTGCCCTGCTCGACGGTGGCCGCCATCAGACTCTCACCTCCGATGCGGCCCGGACGGCCGCGACGATGTTCTCGTATCCGGTGCAGCGGCACAGGTTGCCCTCGAGCCCGCGGCGGATCTCCTCGTCGCTCGGCGCCGGGACCGCCTCCACCAGCTTGATCGCGGTCATGATCATGCCGGGCGTGCAGTAGCCGCACTGGAGGCCGTGGTGCTCGTGGAAGGCGCGCTGCATCGGGTGCAGGTCGCCGTTCGCCGCGATGCCCTCGATCGTCGTCACCTCGTGGCCGTGCGCCTGGACGGCCAGCACCGTGCAGGCCTTCACCGCCTCGTCGTCCAGCCAGACGGTGCACGCCCCGCAGTTGGACGTGTCGCAGCCGACATGGGTGCCGGTCAGGTTCAGGTGCTCACGCAGCAGGTGGACGAGCAGCGTCCGCGGCTCGACCTCCGCCGTCCGTGGCGCCCCGTTGACGGTCATGGTGACGGCGCTCTTCATCGAGCCCTCCTCCGACGTCGGGATGCGCAGCTTGCGTAGCCAGGTCTATCGCAGTGCGGGCCGGACTACAAGGCCCGGCCTGATCTCCCGCGGTCACGGCTTGTAAGGCTTTCGTATGGAACCGCCCGCATCCGTTGACCCCCGGCCGGGCCGGCACTATCCAGAGAGAAGGCGCCGCGCCGCCCTGACGGGGGTCAACGGGCGGCGGGGCCGAAACAGGAGGATCGCACGTTGATCGTCGAGCGCATCGGAGCAGTGGAAAGGAACGCGGACGCACGGGATGCGGCAAAGCATGCCGAGACCGCGCTCCGACGGATGGGGCCGTCCGCTGCCACGGGGGAGCGCCCGTCGAACCGCGATCAGCGGCGCTTCGAGGTCATGCTCGTGCGCCGGATCGTCTCAGGCTGACATACGGGGGAAGCCGGGATCGCCTGTTCGCCTACAGGTGGAATGCCTTGGGAAGGCCGCGAGCAGAGCGAGCCTTCCCAAGGTACCTCCTGAAGCCGAGCATCTTCTCGGTCGCGCGCAGGAGCGAGTAGTGCGTGAGCAGACGGCGGCGCACCGCGTGGACGGGCGTGTACCGCGAGAGGACGATCAGCGGCACGATGTTCCCGCCGTTGCCGCCGCCCTCGTCGAACGTCAGCAGCACGGCCGTGTGGCCGTGGCGGTACGTCGGGCTCTTGACGATCATCGGGATCCAGCGTGAGAGCCACACGTCGCCCGTCTTCACCGAGCAGTCGTGCATGTCGTTGCACATGTTCGGCGTGACGAACACGAGCGCCGGCGCGTGCCCCGAGTGGAGCGCGTTGTGCAGCCGCCCGCTCCCCAGCCGGCCGAGCGCGCGGACGTGCCGGCGGCACGTGTGGATGCGCCGGTAGTACACGGCCGGAACGTGGCGGGCGGCGTACAGGCCGGCCGTGCCCCGGTGGCACGGCTGCGGCATCGATTCCGCGAACGCGCGCCAGCGCAGGCCGTGCCGCGAGGCCTGCGAGAAGACGTTCGGGCCCCGCACCGAGCACTGGGACGGCTCGCAGTCCGAGTGGATGCCGTGCGTGCTGCCGCTGGTCATGGCGATGTAGTTCGGCAGGCTCGGGTGGGTGATCGCGTGGTAGTTCGTCGCGAGCCCGCAGCGGCGCGCGATCGTCGTCATGAAGGGCGCCCGCCCGATCACCTGCTTCGACGAGTGGTTCTCCATCACGATGATGATCACGTGGCGGATGACGGGCCGCGCGTGCGCCGCCTGTCCGCACGGCGTGGGTGCCTTGACGGCGTGCGCGGTGCCCGGCAGGGCGAGCGCGGCCGCGATCGCGGCCAGCGTCCCCACCAGAGCTGCACGTCCCCTCATCGGGGCGGACGCTACCGGCCCCGGCCGAAGACGCTCTGAGCCTCGGGTAAGGATCCCGTAAGCGTTATGCCGCCGCCGGCACCTCGGACGTGCAGAACGCGCACCGGCTGGCGGCGATCGGGATCTCGCTCAGGCACTCCGGGCACGACCGGGTGGTCGGCGACTCGGGCGGGGCGCCCGCTGCCCGCCGCGCCTGGAGCACGTTGATCGGCTTCACGACGAAGAAGAAGATCGCCGCCGCCACCGACAGGAAGGTGATCAGCGCGTTGATGAAGGCGCCGTAGAGGAACGTGCTCTTGTTGATCGTGAAGCTGAGGTTGCTGAAGTCCTGCTTGCCGAAGATGGCCGCGATCAGCGGGGTGATGATGTCGGCGATGAACGCCGCGACGACCGCGGCGAACGCGGTGCCGATGACCACCGCGACTGCCAGGTCGACGACGTTCCCGCGCATGATGAACTGCTTGAGCTCCCGCAACATGGTTGTCCCCCTGTTGGGATACCGGGTCGGTCGCAGAGGGTATCCGACTTCTATGATGGCGCGGATGGACGGCCGGACAGTGATCCTGGGAGGGGGCTCGACGGGCGAGGCGGCGGCGGGCACGCTGCGGACGCTCGAGCCCCGGACGCCGATCACCCTGGTCGAGGAAGGGCTGGTCGGGGGCGAGTGCTCGTACTACGCCTGCATGCCGTCGAAGGCCCTCCTGCGCCCGCCCGAGGCGATCGCCGCGGCCCGCCTCGTGCCGGGCGCGGCCGAGGCGGTGAGCGGCGCGATCGACGTGGAGCGGGCGTTCTGGCACCGTGACCAGGTCACGGGGAGCCTCGACGACTCGAGCCAGGCGGAGTGGCTGGCCGACCGCGACATCGAGCTCGTCCGCGGTCGCGCGCAGGTGACGGGCCCGGGCCGGGCCGAGGTCGGCGACCGCACCGTCGAATTCGCGCGGCTCCTGGTCGCCACGGGCTCCGTGCCGACGATCCCGCCCATCCCCGGGCTCGAGGACGCCGGCTACTGGACGAACCGGGAGGCGACCTCGACGCACGAGGTGCCGGGGCGCCTCATCGTGATCGGCGCCGGGCCGGTCGGCTGCGAGCTCGCGCAGGCCTTCGGCCGGATGGGCTCGTCGGTCACGCTCGTCGACCTCTCCGACCGGCTCCTCGGCCACGACCATCCCGACGCCGGCAGGCTGCTCGCCGACGTCCTCGAGGGCGAGGGGATCGCCCTGCGGCTCGGCGCCGACATCGAGCGGGTCGAGCCGGGCGCGCGCCTGCGCCTCGGCAGCGGCGAGATGATCGCGGCCGACCGGATCCTGGTCGCGACCGGCCGGCGGGCGAACGTCGACGGGCTCGGCCTCGAGTCGCTCGGCGTCACGATCTCCAAGCGCGGGATCGAGGTGGACGAGCGCCTGCGGGCCGCCGAGAATGTGTGGGCGGCCGGCGATGCCACCGGGATCGCGATGTTCACGCACGTCGGCAAGTACCAGGCCCGGCTCGCGGCCGCCGACATGGCCGGGCGGGAGGTGCGGGCCGACTACCGGGCGATCCCCGCCGTCACCTTCACCGACCCGCAGGTCGCATCGGTCGGTGACACCTCGGGGGAGGGCACGGTCGTCGGCGAGCGCGGCTCCGTGGCCCGGCTCTCGACCTACGAGCGGCCGAAGCGGCCCGGGTTCCTGAAGGTGTTCGCCGACCCGGAGCGGAGGGTGCTCGTCGGCGCGGTCGCGGTCGGCCCCGAGGCGGGCGAGTGGCTGGGCCAGCTGACCCTGGCCGTCCGGGCCGAGGTGCCCGTCGAGGTGCTGCTCGACACGATCCAGCCCTACCCGACGTTCTCCGAGGCCGTCCAGTTCGCCGTCCGCGACCTCGGCCTCGCCGAATAACCCGCCAAACGGGGTCAGACCCCTTTTGGCGGGTCAGGCCACGGCGATGCGGAAGGCGGCGCTGTAGGACTCGCCGGGGCGGACGACCTGGAGGGCGTCGCCGCTTGCGAGGGCGTTCGTCGGCGCGGTCATCGGCTCGTACGCGATCAGGTCGTGCTCGGCGGGCGCGTACACCTGCGCGTAGTCGTAGCCCTCCAGGAACTCGACGGCCAGCGTGCGCCCGCCGCCCGAGACGGTGAAGCGCGGGGCGGCGCCCAGGTCGGCGTAGCCGTCGTCGAACGTCCGGGTGCCGAGCGGTCCCGGCGCGACGGTCACTGGCTCGCGCTCACCGGTCGGGATGCTGCGCTCGTCCAGGACGATCCGCGTGCGGGCCGGCACGTCGATCGACCACTCCGCCCGGGGCACGTCCGGCAGGTGCAGGTAGGGGTGGTAGCCGAACGAGACCGGGCACGGGCGGCCGTGGGCGCGCAGGGTGGTGCGGATCTCGAGCCCCCCATCGTCGAGCGCCGCCGCGACGGTGACGGTGTGCGGGTGCGGGAACACCTCGA
>JAICJC010000013.1 GCA_025928655.1 Thermoleophilia bacterium
AGCTCGTCGAGCGACGGCAGGAACTCGTGCAGGGGCGGGTCGAGCAGCCGGATCGTGACCGGATAGCCGGCCATCGCCCCGAGGATGCCCTCGAAGTCCGACTGCTGGAACGGCAGCAGCCGCTCGAGCGCCGCCCGGCGGCCCGCCTCGGCGGAGGCCAGGATCATCTCCCGCATCACCGGCAGCCGCTCGTCGCCGAAGAACATGTGCTCGGTGCGGCACAGGCCGATGCCCTCCGCGCCGAACTCGCGCGCGCGGGCGGCGTCCTCGGGCGTGTCGGCGTTCGCGCGCACGCCCAGGCGGCGGATCTCGTCCGCCCAGCCGGTGATCGCGCGGAAGTCCTCGTTGATCTGCGGCGGGATCAGCTTCACCGCGCCCCGGATAACGAGCCCGCGGCCGCCGTCCACCGAGATCTCATCGCCCTCGGAGATCGTCGTCCCGTCCACCGTGAACCGCTTCGCGGACGGATCGATCTGCAGCGACTCGACGCCGCACACGCACGGCTTCCCCATCCCCCGCGCCACGACGGCCGCGTGCGACGTCATGCCACCGTGGGCGGTGACGACCGCCTGGGCCTGGATGACGCCGTGGATGTCGTCGGGCGTGGTCTCGAACCGCACCAGGATGACCGGTTCGCCGGCCCGGCCGCGGCTTTCGGCGGTGTCGGCGTCGAAGACCGCCTTGCCGACCGCCGCGCCGGGCGAGGCGTTCAGCCCGGTGGCCAGGACGTCGTAGTCGGCGGTGGGATCGATGCCGGGGTGCAGCAGCTGGTCGAGCTGCCCCGGATCGATGCGGGCGATGGCCGTGTCGCGGTCGACGACGCCCTCGGTGACGAGGTCGCGCGCCACCCGCACGGCCGCCTGGGCGGTGCGCTTGCCCGAGCGCGTCTGCAGGACGTACAGCGTCCCCTGCTCGATCGTGAACTCGACGTCCTGCATCTCCTTGTAGTGGGCCTCGAGGCGGTCCATCGCCTCGCGCAGGCCCGTGAACGCCTCCGGGACGACCTGCTCGAGCTCGGCCAGCGGGCGCGGGGTGCGGATGCCGGCCACGACGTCCTCCCCCTGGGCGTTCACGAGGAACTCGCCGTAGAGCTCGCGCTCGCCCGTGGACGGGTTCCGGGTGAAGGCGACGCCGGTGGCGCTCGCGGGGCCCATGTTGCCGAACACCATCTGGACGACGTTCACGGCGGTGCCGAGGTCGTCGGCGATGCCCTCGTGGCGGCGGTAGGTGACGGCGCGAGGCGTGTTCCACGATCCGAACACGGCCTCGACGGCCCGCGCGAGCTGGTCGGCCGGATCCTGGGGGAACTCCTCGCCGCTCTCGGACCGGTAGATGCCGCGGAACGTCTCCACCAGCTTGCGCAGGTCGCCGGCGTCCAGGTCGACGTCCTCGCGCACGCCCCGGTCGCGCTTGGCCCGGTCGAGGGCGGCCTCGAACAGGTGGCCGTCGACGCCCATCACGACGTCGCCGAACATCTGCACGAAGCGGCGGTAGGAGTCGAACGCGAACCGCTCGTCCCCGCTCTGCGTTGCGAGCCCCTCGACCGACTGGTCGTTCAGCCCCAGGTTCAGGATCGTGTCCATCATGCCGGGCATCGACACCGGCGCCCCCGAGCGGACGGAGACGAGCAGCGGGTCGGACGGGTCGCCGAGCCGCTTGCCCACGCGGGTCTCGAGGCCCGCCAGGTGCTCGGCCACCTCGTCGCGCAGGCCCTCGGGCCAGTCGCCGCCCGCGCCGAGGTAGTCCAGGCAGGCCTTCGTCGTGATCGTGAAGCCGTCGGGCACCGGAAGCCCGATGGTCGTCATCTCGGCCAGGTTGGCGCCTTTCCCCCCGAGGAGGTCGCGCATGTCCTTCGACCCTTGGGAGAAGTCGTAGACGTACGCGGGCACGGTGCGGAGTCTATGCACGCCCGTGGGCTATGGTGAGCCGATGCCGCAGCAGCGTGTCACCTGCGAGTGCGGCCGGCCCGACTGCCACGCCTCGCTCGACGTCCCCGCGGACGAGCTCGAGCGCGTCCACGCCCAGGGGAAGCGCGTGATCGCCCCCGGGCACGTGAGCGGCCGCGACACCGAGGTCGTCGTCGCGCGCGCCGAGGAGCACTGGACGGTGCGCGACGTCGACGCCGTGGACGAGGCGTCGATGGAGTCGTTCCCGGCCAGCGACGCGCCGGCATGGCCGGACGACTGAGGCTGCGCCCGCTCACGCCGGAGGACGAGGCCGATGTCCTCGGCATCCATGCGACGCCGGAGGTGGCGCGCTGGTGGGGTGCGCCGGACGAGGGCTTCCCGCTCACGGACGATCCCGCGTCGACCCGGCTCGTGATCGAGGTGGACGGCGTGGTTGCCGGGATGATCCAGTACGCCGAGGAGCTCGAGCCGAAGTACCGGCACGCGTCCGTCGACCTCTTCCTCGACCCCGCCTTCCACAACCGCGGCCACGGCACGGAGGCCGTCCGCCGGGTGGTGCGGCTGCTGGTCGAGGAGCATGGCCACCACCGGGTCACGATCGACCCCGCCGCGGCCAACGCCGCCGCCATCCGGGCCTACGAGAAGGCGGGCTTTCGCCCGGTCGGCGTCATGCGGGGCTACGAGCGCGACGCGGACGGGCGCGGGTGGCACGACGGGCTGCTGATGGAGCTCGTGGTCGCCGGCGACCACCCTTCCAATTGACACATTCGCTGGATGTCAATTGGCGCGTTGGCAGGCACGGCTAGTCGCCGGTCGGGGCCACGCCGCCCGGCTCCACCATGAGGATCACCGTGCGCACGGGCGCGCTCGTCCTGTGCGCGACGCCGCGCGGCACCGTGAGCCCCTGGTGCGGGCGCAGGCGCACGGTGTCGCGGCCCTCGATCTCGATCACGAGCTCGCCCTCGAGGACGAGGAAGAACTCGTCCTCGGCGTCGTGGCTGTGCCATGTCGTAGCCGTCGGTCACACGGCGCTCCCGCGCGCACCCTCGAGGGCGGCGCGGCGGCGGTCGTCGACGAGCTCGGCGACGCGGGCCGCGGTCTCCTCGATGGCGAGGCCGGTCACGTCGATGACCGGGCACCCGAGCCGCTTGTGCAGCGCCCGGGTGAACTCGAGCTCCTCGTAGATCTCCGCCAGATCGGCGTAGCGGGCCCCGGCGCCGGCCAGCGCGCGCACGCGCCGGCGGCGGATGCCGGCCAGCTGTTCCGCGTCGATGGTGAGGCCGACGAGCTTCCACGGCTCGACCGTGAACAGCACGGGCGGCGGGTCGACGCCGCGGACGATCGGCACGTTCGCGGCCATGTAGCCCAGGTAGCCGAGGTGCATCGAGGTCGGCGTCTTGGACGTGCGCGAGACGCCGATCAGCACGATGTCGGCCTGGTGCAGGTCGTCGGCGCCGCGCCCGTCGTCGTGCTTCACGGCGAACTCGATCGCGGCGATGCGGCGGAAGTACTGCGCGTCGAGTGGCGCGCTGCGGCCCGGGACGAGCGACGCCTCCCGGCCGGACGCGGTCGTGATCGCGTTCAGCGCCGGCCCGAGCACGTCGTGGACGACGAGCCGCCCCGCATGGGCGATCTCGACCATCGCCTCGCGCAGCGACGGGTCGACCAGCGTGTAGAACACGGCCGCCCGCCGGTTGGTCGCCGATTCGAGCGCGCGCGCGAGCTGCTCCCGGGTCTGCACCCGCGCATGCCGGATCATCTCCACCTCGGTGTCGACGAACTGGCTCTGGGCCGCCCTTCCGACCCGCGCGGCCGTGTCCCCGGTGGAGTCGGACACGATGTGGATCTCGAGCCGGTCGGACACGTCGGCAGATCCTATCCCGGAATTTCCGTCCGGGGCGGCCGCCGCGCCCCTGAGATACTGCGGCGATGGATCCGGACCGCACGATCACGCTCGTGCGCGTGCCCGAGCTGGCCGGCGCCGCGCCCTACGCCTACGCCGCCCTGCCGCCCGCCGGGGCGCGCCTCCTCTTCACCGCGGGCGCCTGCCCGCTCGACGACGCCGGCGCGACGGTGGCCCCGGGCGACGTCGCCGCCCAGGCGGAACAGGCGATGGCGAACCTGCGCGCGGCGCTGCGGGCGGCCGGGGCCGACCTCGGAGACGTGCTGAAGACGACCGTCTACGTCGCGACGGCCCGGCGGGACGACCTCGTCGCGGCGTGGGACGTGGTGCGGCGCCACTTCGGCGACCACGACCAGCCCGGCACGCTGCTCGGCGTCAGCGTCCTCGGCTACCCCGGCCAGCTGGTCGAGGTCGAGGCCGTGGCCGCCCTGCGCTGAGCCGCGGGCTATCCCGGCAGCTGCCCGAAGTCCGCCAGCGCGCGCAGAGCCGCCGCGACGTTCGCGACCAGCCGCAGCCGGTTCGCCCGCACCGCCTCGTCCGGGGCCATCACGAGGACGTCGTCGAAGAAGCGGTTGACGGCCGGGACGAGCGCCGCCGCCGCATCCAGCGTCGCCGGCGGCTCCCGGACGGCGGCGGCCAGGTCGCGCTCGGCGTCGTCCCCGAGCAGCGACTCGTCGACCGGCCCCGGGGCGGCCTCGCCGGCGATGCGGACGCAGCGGTTGTAGGCGTCGCGCACGCCGTCGCGCGCCGGCCCGGCGAACGCGTGCAGTGCCCGGGCCCGGGCCGCCACCTCGATCGGCTCGACGGCGCCCGAGCCGCGCGCGGCGCGCAGCTCCTCCACCGTCACGCCCTCCTCGAGCAGGATCGGCTCGAGGCGGTCGAGCAGGAACCCGGCGGCCCCGTCGCCGACCAGCCCCGCCGGGTCGATCCGGTAGCCGCGGTCGAGCGCGATCGCGACGATCCCGGCCGCGGCGCGGCGCAGGCCGTAGGGATCGCGGCTGCCGGTGGGCTCGAGGCCGCGCGAGAACGCGACCGCGACGGTGTCGGCCTTGTCGGCCAGGGCGAGCACGGCGCCGGCGGCCGACGCGGGCAGCGTCCCCCCGGCCTCGCTGGGCCTGTGATGCTCCTCGATCGCGGCGCACACCGCCTCGTCTTCGCCGGCCGCGCGGGCGTACACCGACCCGGCGTACCCCTCCAGGTCGGCGAACTCGCTCACGAGGCCGGACACCAGGTCGGCCTTGCACAGGGCCGCCGCCCGGGCGGCCGCCGCGGCGACATCCTCCCCGAGCGCGTTCCGCTCACAGAGGCGGCCGACGAGCGGCCCCAGCCGCCCAACCTTGTCCGCCAGCGACCCGGCGCCGCCGAGGAAGCTGACCCGGCCGAGCTCCGCCGCCATCGCGCCGATCCCCCGCTCCAGGTCGCGCCGGTACGCGAACCGGGCGTCGTCGAGCCGGCCGACGAGCACCTCCTCGTTCCCGGCCCGGACGACGTCGGGGTCGCCGCCGTTGGCGACGAACAGGAACCGCGGCTCGAGCGCGGCGCCCTCGCGGCGGACGGGGAAGTAGCGCTGGTGGGACTGCATGGCCGTCACGACGACCCGCTCCGGGAGCTCGAGGTAGCCGGCGTCGAACCGGCCTTCGAGCACGACCGGCCACTCGACCAGGTAGGTGACCTCGTCCAGCTTCCCGCCCGGGTCGGCCCACGGCCCCGCCGCGTCCAGGCCCGCGACGATCGTGGCCCGGCGCTCGGGCGCGGCGGCCATCACGCGCAGCTCCCGGACGTCGCCGAGGTAGCTCGCGGCCGTCCCCACCGGGCCGTGCCCGCCCTCGTACCGGTGCCCGAACGTCGTGCCGCCGCTCGCGACCCCGGCCAGCCGCACGGGCACGACCGCGTCGTCGAGCTTCACGACCAGCCAGCGGATCGGGCGGGAGAAGCGGCCGCCCTCCCAGCGCATCGACTTCGAGAACTGGAGCCCCTCGATCAGGGGGCGGACGACGTCGGGGACGAGATCAGCGACGGGCGTCGGCGCCCCCTCGGAGATCGCCCACACGAAGCCGTCGCGGTGCTCCAGGGCGGCCGGGTCGAGCCCGTGCTTGCGCGCGAACCCGGACAGCGCCTGCTCCGGCGCGTCCGCGCGCGGGCCGCGGACCTCCGAGCGCTCCGCGGCCCGCTCCGCCGGGAGTCCGAGCGCGACCGCCGCCAGGCGCCGCGGCGCGACGTGGACGCGGCGCTCGCCCGACGCGATGCCCGCCTTTGCGAGCGCGTCCTCGAGCAGGCCCGGCAGCTGCGCCTCGGCCTGCCGGCACGCGGCCGCCGGCAGCTCCTCGCAGCCGATCTCGACCAGGAGGTCAGGCAAGGATCTCGGGCTCCTCGACCTCGAGGTAGGCGCGCGCGACCGCCTGCGCCAGCCGCCGCATGCGCAGGATGTAGTCGGCCCGGTCGGTCACGGCGACGGCGCGGCGGGCGTCGAGCAGGTTGAACGAGTGCGAGCACTTGAGGACGCAGTCGTAGGCCGGCAGAGGCAGGCCCGCGTCGATGCAGCGGCGGGCCTCGGCCTCGAAGTCGTCGAAGTGGCGGGCGTACACCTCGACGTCGGCGAGCTCGTAGTTGTAGGCCGACATCTGGCGCTCGTTCTGGAGCAGCACGTCGCTCCAGCGCACGTCCTGCGACCACTGCATGTCGTGCGCGCGGCGGACGCCCTGCAGGTACATCCCCAGCCGCTCGGTGCCGTAGGCGAGCTCGACCGAGATCGGGTCGAGATCGAAGCCGCCCGCCTGCTGGAAGTACGTGAACTGGGTGATCTCCATCCCGTCCATCCACACCTCCCACCCCAGCCCGGACGCGCCCAGGGAGGGGTTCTCCCAGTTGTCCTCGACGAAGCGGACGTCGTGGCGGGGGACGTCGATCCCGATGGCCTGGAGCGAGGCCAGGTAGAGGTCCTGGATGTCGGCCGGGGCCGGCTTCAGGATCACCTGGTACTGGTAGAACTGCTGGAACCGGAACGGGTTCTCGCCGTAGCGGCCGTCGTCGGGCCGGATCGACGGTTCGACATAGCCCGTGCGCCACGACCGCGAGCCGAGGACGCGCAGGAACGTGGCCGGGTTCGAGGTGCCCGCGCCGACCTCGGTGTGGTACGGCTGCATGATGGTGCACCCCTGCGCCTCCCAGTACTCCTGGAGCGCCGCGAGCATGCCCTGGAAGGTGTGCGCCATCGCGGCCGCAAGCTATCAGGCGAGGGCGGCCCGCCGGTCCCGATCAGGCCTGCAGCGTGCGCATGCGAAAGCCGCCGTGGTGGGCGTAGGTGGCCTCCACCACCCGCACCGCGTCGGCGGCCACGGCGGCCGGGAGCGCACCGGCCGTGAGCGGCCGCTCGATCAGGGCCTCGATGGTCTCCAGGCTGCCCGGGCCCAGCCGGAACCACTCGGGCCCCCCGGAGCAGGGCTCGCACACCGCGCCGCCGGCCGCGGCCGAGTAGCCGACGAGCGGCCCGTCGCGCCCGCACGAGGCGCACGAGTTCAGGTGCGGCAGGTAGCCGGCGAGCAGCAGGAGCTTCAGCTGGAAGCCGACCGCGAGCGCGTCCGCGGCGGGGTTGCCGCCCTCGGGCAGCGGCCCGTCGAGGATCTCCAGGAAGCGCACGAGGCCGTCGAAGACGCGCGGCTGCGGCTCGGGCTCGGGATGCAGCTTCAGCACCGCCTCGGCGCCGATCAGCGCCACGCCGAGCGCGTGCGGCCGCTCCCGGGCGGCCGCGTGCGCCGAGATGATGTCCGCGCCCGAGACGGTGTGCAGCTCGCCGCGGCCCTCGTGCAGCATGAGCGCGGCCCGGGTGAGCGGCTCGAGCCGGCCGCCGAAGCGCGACGTCGTCTTGCGCACCCCCTTCGCGATCGCGTTCACGCGCCCGCGCTCGGCGGTGTAGAGGTGCAGCACGCGGTCGGCCTCGGCGAACCGCATCGAGCGCAGGACGATCGCATCCGCGCGGTACGTGCGTCCCATGCGGCCAGTGTATGAGCGGGGGCGGCGGGATGCGGGTGAATATCCGGTGCCTGGCACCGGATATTCACCCCCCGGCAGATGGACCCGCCAAACGGGGTCTGACCCCGTTTGGCGGGTCCGCACCAGAAGGGGTCTGACCCCGTTTGGTGCGCGTGGCGCCGGTTATGCGGGTTCGGCCACGTCGCGCACCTCGGCGTCCGGGAGCGCGGCGATCAGGCCGGCCGTCGGCACCTCGAAGACCGCGTTCGGCGTCCCGGCGGCGCACCAGACCGTCTCGAACCGCTGCAGCGAGGCGTCCACCAGCGTCCGCATCGGCGCCGGGTGCCCGAGCGGCGGGACGCCGCCGATGGCGAAGCCCGTCGCCTCGCGCACGACGTCCGGCCTGGCCCGCCGCAGGCCCAGGGCGGACGCGTCGACACGGCGGTCGCCCGCGCACAGCACGAGCACCGGGCCGGAGTCGTCCACGAACACGAGCGACTTCACGATCTGGCCCAGCTCGCAGCCGGCCGTCGCCGCCGCCTCCGCGGCCGTGCGGCTCGACTCCGCGTGCTCGACCACGGTGACGTCGAGGCCCGCCGCGGCGAGCCGCTCCGCTACCCGCTGGGCGGTCGGGTGCAGCGTGGACATAGGTGGGTCCCCCTCCCTGCGACGCGGATCTTGCGGATCGGCGTCCCGCAGCGAGGACACGGCTCGCCGGTTCGGCCGTACACGGCGAAGCGCTCCTGCATCTCCCCGCGCTCGCCGTCGACGCCACGATAATCGCGGATGCTGGCGCCGCGCGAGTCGATCCCGCGCTCGAGCGCGGCGACCACGGCGGCGTGCAGCCGCCGGGCCTGGGCCGCCGAGAGATCCCCACCGGGGCGGAGCGGGTGGACGCGCGCGTCCCAGAGCGCCTCGTCGGCGTAGATGTTGCCGACACCGGCCACGATGCCCTGGTGCAGGAGGCACGCCTTGATCGGCGCCCGCCGCCCGCGCAGGTCGGCCCGGAAGCGTGCCGGCGTCCACTCCGGCGAGAGCGGCTCGGGGCCGGCCCGCAGCCGCAGGTACGCGTCCAGCTCCCCCGGCTCCAGGAGCCGCATCGTGCCGAAGCGACGCTGGTCGCTGTAGAGCAGCGCCGCCCCGTCGTCGAGCTCGAACACCGCCCGCACGTGCGTGAGCGGCGGGTCGGTCCCCCCCGGCGGGCGATGGTGGAACCACCCGGTCATGCGCAGGTGCGACACCAGCGTGCGCCCGGTCTCGAGGCCGAACAGCAGGTACTTGCCCCGCCTCCCGATCTCCGTGAAGCGCTCGCCGTCGAGCTCCATGCCCACCTCGCGCGGGTCGACCGGCGCCGTCAAGCGTCCGTCGCGGATGTCGGCGCGCACCACCGTCCGGCCCCGGATCCGCGGCACCAGGCCGCGGCGGACGGTCTCGACCTCGGGCAGCTCCGGCACCGGACAAGCTTAGAGCGGCGGGGCGAACCGGTCCGCGGCCCGGCGCGAATACCCGATGGCGCCGGCAGCGTCACGAAGTCCATCCGGACAAGGGGGAGCACGCGAAATGACCGAGACCACCGAACGAGCCCTCAACCGCGGATCGCTGATCCGCACGGCCGGCGCGGCCGGAGCGGGCCTCGCCCTGGGCAGCGGCCTCTTCGGGGCCACGCTCGCGCGCGCGTCGGGCGGCGTCACGAAGGCCGACGTCGACATCCTGATCGCCGCGGAGATCGCCGAGGCGCTGGCCGTGACGACGTACACGAACATCATCAACCGGGCGCCGTTCTTCAAGCACCTCCAGAAGGACGACCAGGGCTACCTGATGGCCGCGCGGGAGGAGGAGATGTCGCACTACGCCCTCGAGAAGTCCGTCACCGGCAAGCCGTCGCCGTTCACGAGGTTCTTCTATCCGCACGGCATGTTCCGGCACGCGCACACCACGCTCAACACGCTGGTCACGCTCGAGGACGCGTTCATCGCCGCCTACCTGGTCGGCGTGCGCAACTTCTCGAACGCCGACCTGCGCGTGACGGCGGCCCGGATCATGGGCATCGAGAGCGACCACCGCACGCTGGCGCGCGTCGTCGGCCCGGGGGTCGCCAGGCGCGACGGCGGCCCGATCGAGCACATCACGGGCGCGCAGGGCGTGGCCGAGTCGGTCGACCCGCCCAACAACAACGGCTACGAGCGGACGCTGAAGTGGACCACCATCGGCCAGGCGGTGAACGCGCTCCTGCCGTTCGTCGACGAGTCCGCGGCGGCGAAGGCCGGCTTCAACACGAAGCGGGCGTTCCGGTTCCACCCCTTCACCCCGCACCTGCCCAACCAGCTGGGCGCGTTTCACGGGTTCGGAGGTTAGGGCCGAAGAGGGCACGCGGGTGCGCGATGCGACCCCCTCCGGCGTCGCGCGCCCGCAGCTCTCCTAGCCTCTGATCTCGATCACGACCGGCGGCGGCTGGACGTCGTCGTCGCCGAGCTCGAAGCAGGCCGCGACGGCCGCGGCGTCGACGTCGGCCGGCGAGCGGGCATGCACGGTGGCCAGCGGCTGTCCGCGCTCCACCCGCTCGCCGGCCTTCGCGTTCACGACGATCCCGACCGCGTGGTCGACCGGATCCTCCTTGGTCGCCCGGCCCGCGCCGAGGCGCATGGCGGCGTCGCCCAGCCGCAGCGCGTGACAGGAGTGGACGTAGCCGGCGCGGGGCGACGGCACCGGGACGACGGCGCCGGCCTCGGGCAGCGGGGCGTCCGGGTCGCCGCCCTGGGCCGCGATCCAGCGCCGGTAGGCCTCGAGCGCCGCGCCGGAGGCGAGCGCATCGTCGACCGCGGCCCGGTCGTCCGTCATGATCGCCGCCGCCGACACGCACAGGTCGACGAGGTCAGCCGGCCCGTTCCCGCGCAGCGTCTCGACCGCCTCGGCCACCTCGACGGCGTTTCCGACGGCGCGGCCGAGGGGCTCGTCCATCCGCGTGAGCATGCACGTCGTCGGCAGGCCGGCCGCCGCGCCGAGCTCGATCATCGCGTCGGCGAGCTCGCGCGCGGAGGCGAGGTCGGGCATGAACGCGCCGACGCCCACCTTCACGTCGAGCACCAGCCGCGACGCGCCCGATGCCACCTTCTTCGACATGATGCTGGTCGCGATCAGCGGGATGCTCTGCACCGTCGCGGTCACGTCGCGCAGGTGGTACATGCGCTTGTCGGCGGGGACCAGGTCGGCCGTCTGGCCGGCGACGGCGATCCCGACGCGGCGCACCTGGTCGATCAGCTCGGCGGGAGTCAGGTCGACCCGGAAGCCGGGGATCGACTCGAGCTTGTCGAGCGTCCCGCCGGTATGGCCGAGGCCGCGCCCCGAGAGCTTTGCGACCGGCACGCCGCAGGCCGCCACCAGCGGCCCCACGACGAGCGTCGTCTTGTCTCCGACCCCGCCGGTCGAGTGCTTGTCGGCCACCGGGCGGCCGATCGACGACAGGTCGAGGCGGGCGCCGGAGCCGACCATCGCCGCAAGCAGGTCGGCGGTCTCGCGGGCGCTCATCCCCCGCAGGACGACCGCCATCAGGAAGGCCGCGAGCTGGTAGTCGGGCGTGTCCTTCGAGATCATCCGCGCCAGCTCGCCGGCGTCGAGCTCGCCGCCGTCGCGCTTGCGCGCGATCAGGTCGACGATGCGGTCGCTCACAGCACCGGCGTGCCGGGCAGGCCGTCGGCGTCGCCGGGGGCGAGCACGCGCAGCACGGTCGCCCCGACGTCGGCGAAGGTGTCGCCGTCGTGGCGCGAGCCGACGAGCGGCGCGCCCGGCATGTGCGCGACGAGCATGGCGTGCTCGCGGGAGTGGTCCGTCGACGGCGTGGTCGGGTCGCAGCCGTGGTCCGAGGTGAGGATCAGCAGGTCGCCGTGGTGGAGCGCCGTCAGGAGATCCGGCAGGCCCGCGTCGAACTCCTCCAGCGCGTCGGCGAACCCGCGCGGGTCGTTGCGGTGGCCCCAGAGCATGTCCGTCTCGACCAGGTTCACGAACACGAAGCTCCCGTCCGGCACGGTGCGCAGGAGCTCCGTCGTGACCGCGATCCCGTGCGCGTTCGACGTCGTCGGCTTGGAGTGGTCGACGTCCTGGCCGGCGAAGATGTCGCCGATCTTGCCGACCCCGTGGACGGTGACGCCGCGCGCCCGCAGCTCCGAGAGGTGGTTCGGCCGCGGCGGCGCGAGCGAGAAGTCGTGGCGGCGGGGCGTGCGCACGTAGCTGCCCGGCTCGCCCTCGAACGGGCGCGCGATCACCCGCCCGACCGCGTGCTCGCCCGCCAGTTGGGCGCGGGCCGCGCGGCAGGCCTCGTACAGCTCCTCGAGCGGGATCGTGGCCTCGTGCGCCGCGATCTGGAACACGCTGTCGGCCGACGTGTAGACGATCCACGCCCCCGTGCGCTGGTGCTCCTCCCCGAGCCGCTGGATGATCTCGGTGCCCGAGGCGGCCACGTTGCCGATCACCGGCCGGCCTGTCGCCTGCGAGAACGCCTCGATGACCTCGGCCGGGAACCCGTCCGGGTAGGTCGGGAACGGCCGCTCGGTGACGATCCCCATCATCTCCCAGTGGCCCGTGGTCGTGTCCATCCCCAGGCTGCGCTCGCGCAGGCGGCCGTGCACCGACGGCGCGTCGCGGCGGGGCGGGCAGCCGCGCAGCGGCATGATGTTCCCCAGGCCGAGGGCCTGCATCGCCGGCACCTCGAGGCCGCCGACCGCCTCGGCGACGTGCGCCAGCGTGGACGAGCCCTGCGTGCCGAAGTCGGCGGCGTCGGGCAGGTCGCCCGCCCCCACCGCGTCCAGCACGATCACGCATGCCCGTGGCACGCGCGTACCCTATCGACCGGACCCGCCAAAAGGGGTCTGACCCCGGGTGGCGGGTTAGGCGCGGGGGTGGGCCTTGAAGTAGGCCTTGCGCACGTGGTCGGCGGACACGTGCGTGTACACCTGGGTCGTCTCGATGCTCGCGTGGCCGAGCATCTCCTGGACGCTGCGTAGGTCGCAGCCGCCCTCGAGCAGGTGGGTGGCGAACGAGTGCCGCAGCGTGTGCGGCGTGACGTCCTTGGTGATCCCGGCCTTGCGCGCGTGCTCGCGCACCAGCTGGAAGACGGCCTGGCGGGTGATGCCCTGGCCGCGGTGGTTCAGGAAGAGGATGTCGCCGCGCTGGAGCCGGCCCAGGTAGGGACGGCCGCGCTGCAGGTAGATCCTGGTGGCCTCGGTCGAGCTCTTGCCCATCGGCACGATCCGCTGCTTCGCGCCCTTGCCCGTGCAGCGGACGACGCCCTCCGCCAGGTCGATGTCCGACACGCGCAGCGAGACGAGCTCGGAGACGCGCAGCCCGGCGCCGTAGAGCAGCTCGAGCATCGCCCGGTCGCGCAGGCCGCGCGGGGTCGCGTCGGGCTGGGTCACGATCGCCTCCGCCTCCGCCTTCGTGAGCGGGTCGGGCAGGCTGCGCCCGAGCCGCGGCAGCGGGACGGTGCGGCCGGCGTCCTCGCGGCCGCCCTCGCGGGCGCGGTGCTTGAAGAACGCGCGCACGGCCGCCATCCTCCGGCGCACCGTCGCGGCGGAGAGGCCGCGGTCGCGCAGCGCCACGGTGTAGTCGTCGAGGACGCCGGCCGGAATCGTGTCCGGGTCGCTGTGCTCGACGAAGTCGCCGAGGTCGATCAGGTCGCGCCGGTAGGCCTCGACGGTATGCGGCGATGCCCCACGCTCCAGCTGGAGGTGGGTCAGAAAGTCGCGTAGCTTGTCTTCATACACACCCATGGCAGTCTCCGGTTTTCGCCACAAACCGAGTTCCTCCTGCCGGGCCGTGCCTCCGACCCTCCCTGGAAGGATAGGCGTTCTTGACACGGATTCCCACACGGCGTACATCTGCCGTCGAGGCGCCGTCGCGCGGCGACCGTGTGCGGACGGCGGTCGCGCTCGCCGTGGCGGGAGCCATCGCCCTCCTCGCGGCCGCCGACGCCCTCCGCGGCGGGGGCGGCGCCCCCGGCCACGCGCGCCCGTCGCCGCCCCCGGCGGTGAGCCTGCCGGCGCCGCCCCGCGGAGCGCTCGGCGGGACGCTCTGGTACGCGGATCGCGACTGCCGCCTGCACCGCATCGACCTCGCGAGCGGGCGCGACGAGCTCGTCACCCGGTCGCCCGGCCACTGCCACTTCTGGGTCTCGCCCGACCGCCGCTACGTGGCGATGCACGTCGGCAGGCCGTTCACCCCGCCCCGCGACCTCGAGCTGCTCGACGTCGCCACCGGCCGCATCACGACGCCGCTGCACCGCCCCGACGTCGCGCTCGCGCCGCCGGCGTGGAGCCCCGATTCACGGGCGCTGGCGATCTGCGACGGCAACGGCGGGCCGCCCGCGATCCGGGTCTACCACCTCGCGACGGGACGGGTGACGACGCCGACCCGGGCGGCCTGCTTCCCCGCATACGTGGGCCGCCGCCTGGCCTTCCGCGACCTGAACTCCATCACCTATCTCGGCGGCCGGCTCCTCGCCGACTCCGGCACCATGACCAGGCTCCTGCGCCGCGGCGTCTACCAGGAGCCGGCGCCGGTCGGCGCCGGGGGCGTGATCGCGATCTCGGCGACGACGGTGACGCCGGCCGGCGGCCCGCCGCCGATCACGACCGTCGTCCTGTTCGACGCGGCGGGGCATGCGACCACGCGCTGGGACACCGGTGTGATCGCCGACACGGTGTCGCTGCTCGCGGGCGGGCGCGTCATCGTCGCGTCCCGGCGGGCGGGGATGGTCGTGGACGACGCCGAGACGGGCGAGGTGCTGACGAACGCGGCCGGGCGGCCGATCGTCGCCGCCGCCACCGCGCCGGGCGACCCGCGCCTGGTCGCCCTCTCGGACGGGCGCCGGATCGTGTTCTCGACGATGTCCGGCCGGGCCCGCTGGGCCCTGCCCGTGCGCACGGCGTTCCTGCAGTGGACCCGCCAATAGGGGTCAGACCCCTTCTGGCGGGTGCCGCCGGTCAGGCCACGCGCAGCGGCAGGACGGTCTCGAGCGGGGTGTAGCGGACGCCGACCGCGTCGGCGACCGGCTCGTAGGTGACCTCGCCGGCCGCGACGTTCACGCCGAGCGCCAGCGCGGGATCCTCGGCCAGAGCCCGGTGCAGGCCCCGGTCCGCGATCGCCTCGACGTAGGGCAGGGTGACGTTGGTGAGCGCCCAGGTCGACGTGATCGGGACCGCGCCCGGCATGTTCGACACGCAGTAGTGGACGATGTCGTCGACCACGTAGGTGGGGTCGGAGTGGGTGGTCGGCTTCGAGGTCTCGAAGCAGCCGCCCTGGTCGATCGCGACGTCGACCAGCACCGAGCCGGGCTTCATCGACCCGAGCATGTCGCGGGTCACGAGGTGCGGGGCCTTGGCGCCGTGGACGAGCACGCCGCCGATCACCAGGTCGGCGCCGGGCAGCGCCTCGGCGATCGCGTGGCGGCCCGACATCTGCAGGAGCACGGTGCGGCCGAGGCTGACGTCGAGCTCGCGCATGCGATCGACGCTACGCTCGAAGACGGTCACGTCGGCCTGCATGCCCTGAGCGATCAGCGCGGCGTTGTAGCCGACGATGCCGCCGCCCAGCACGAGCACCTTCGCCGGCAGCACGCCGGGGACGCCGCCCATCAGGCGGCCGCGGCCGCCGAGGGGCTTCATCAGGTAGTACGCGCCCACCTGGGACGAGAGCCGCCCGGCGACCTCGCTCATCGGCGCGAGCAGCGGCAGGCGCCCGTCGCGCGTCTCGACCGTCTCGTAGGCGATGCACACCGCGCCGGACTCGCACAGCCCGCGCGTGAGCTCGGGCGCCGCGGCCAGGTGCAGGTAGGTGAATAGGATCTGGCCGGGCGAGAGGCGCTGGTATTCTCCGTCGAGCGGCTCCTTCACCTTCAGCACCATCTCGGCGTCGTTCCAGACGGCGTCGACGTCGGTGATGGTGGCGCCGGCCGCCTCGTACTCGTCGTCCGCCATGGCGCTGCCGGCGCCCGCGCCCGTCTCGACGAGCACCTCGTGCCCGCGCCGGCGCAGCTCGACGACGCCGGCGGTCGTCAGGGCGACCCTCGACTCGTCCGGCTTGATCTCCTTGACGACACCGATCCTCATTCAACGCCTCCGTCGTGGTCTGGCCGCGCGATTGTAGAGGCCGCCACCCGGGCGGTCTCGATCAGGCCCATGGTCACGTCGAGCATGCCCTCGAGGTCGGCGACGGCGATGTGCTCGGAGGCGGTGTGGATCTCGGCCATCCCGTTGCAGACGTTCACGCAGGGGACGCCCGCCGCGTTGAAGACGTTCGCGTCGGCGCCGCCACCGGACTCGATGTATGTGACGGGGTAGCCGCAGCCGTCGAGCGCCCGCGAGACCAGCTGCACGGCCTCGTGCGTGCGCGCGAAGCGGTAGCCCTCGTACTCCGAGATGATCCGCGACTCGAGCTCGCAGTCGGACAGGTTGGCGGCGTAGGTGGCCGCGTCGAGCATCGACTGCACCTGGTCGCGGAGGCGGTCGGGATCGCGGCTGCGGGCCTCGGCCCACACCCGGCACTCCGGCGGCACGATGTTGCCGGCCACGCCGCCGCGGATCAGGCCGACGTTCGCGGTGGTCGCGTCGTCGATGCGGCCGAGCTGCATGTCGGCGACCGCCCGCGCCGCGGCCGCGATGGCGCTGCGCCCGTCCTCCGGCGCGATGCCCGAGTGGGCCGCGCGGCCGAGGAAGCGCAGCTCGAGCGACTTCTGCGTCGGCGCCGCCAGCACGACGTTCCCGATCGGCGCGGCGTGGTCGTAGCAGTACCCGAAGCGGGCCTGCAGCCGCGAGGTGTCGAAGGCCTTGGCGCCGCGCAGGCCGACCTCCTCCATCGGGGTCAGCACCAGCTCGACGCCGGCGTGGGGCGCGCCCGACGCGAGCCGCGCGAACGCCTCCAGCATCACCGCCACCGCGGCCTTGTTGTCGGCTCCGAGGATGGTGTCGCGGCGGTTGACGATGATCCCGTTTCGGATCTCCGGCTCGACCGGGCCGTCGGGGGGCACCGTGTCGAGATGGGCGTTCAGGAAGATCGGCGTGCCCGCGCCGCCCCCCGTCGCGGGAAGGGCGACGTGGATGTTCCCGATGTTCGAGCCGGTGCGGTCGCCGGAGTCGTCCTCGACCGGGTCGAGGCCCATGCCTCGCAGGCGCCCGAGCACCGCGTCCGCGACCGCCCGCTCGTCCCGCGACGGGCTCGAGAGCGCGGCGAGGTCGCAGAAGAGCTCGACGACGCCGCCCGCCGCGCTCACGCGGGCGCCTCGATGCCGTAGAGCGGCCCGAACTTGCCCCACAGGTAGCGCATGAAGGGACCGTGCTGGAGCCGCGAGCCCGTGACCTCGTGGATCAGGTCGTCGCCCTCCTGGATGTGGCCGGGGCGGTGGATGTGCGTCCGCAGCCAGTCGAGCAGCGGTCCGAACTCGGCCCGCCGGAGCCCGCGGTCGATGTCCGGCAGGTCAGATGCGATCCGCTCCCACAGGATGGCCGAGTAGAGGTTGCCGAGCGTGTACGTCGGGAAGTAGCCGAACGACCCGGTCGACCAGTGCACGTCCTGGAGCACGCCGACGCCCGCGTGCGGCGGGCGCACCCCCAGGCGGCGGTCGTAGGCGGCGTCCCACTCGCCCGCCAGGTCGGCCGCCTCCAGCTCGCCGCGCAGGAGCGCGAGCTCGAGCTCGAACCGGATCAGGATGTGCAGGTTGTACGTGACCTCGTCCGACTCGACCCGGATCAGCGACGGCTGCACCCGGTTCACCTCGCGGTAGACGTCCTCGGCCGACGCGTCACCCATCGCCTCGCCGAACATCTCCCGCATCACCGGCGTGTAGTGCTCCCAGAACGGGAGGCTGCGGCCGACGAGGTTCTCCCACAGCCGCGACTGCGACTCGTGCAGGCCGAGCGACGGCGCCTCGGCGATCGGCGTGTCCTCGTACTCGGGGTCGAAGCCCTGGTCGTAGAGGCCGTGCCCGGCCTCGTGCATGGTCGAGGAGATGGCCGAGAACGGGTCGTCGGGGTCCATCCGGGTCGTGAGGCGGATGTCGTGCAGGGCGATCGTCGTCGTGAACGGGTGCGCGGAGAGGTCCTGGCGGCCGGCGTCCAGGTCGAAGCCGATGTCGCGCAGGAGCCGCATCGTGAAGTCCCACTGGAGGGCGTCGGGGAACGCCGCGCCGCCGAAGAGCGGCCGCCGCGGCGGGCCGGCGTCGGCGATCGCGCCGAGCAGCGTCTGCAGCTCGTCGGCGAGGCTCGCGAAGAGCGGCTCGACCCGGGCCGTGCGCATCCCCGGCTCGTAGGCGTCCATCAGCGCGTCGTAGGGCTCGCCGTCGTGCCCGAGCAGGTCGGCCTGCTCGCGCTTGAGCGCGACCATCTCCTCGAGGCAGGGCCGAAACATCTCCCAGTCGCGGTCACGACGGGCCACCTCCCACACCGCCTGCCCACGCGACCCGGCCAGCGCCAGCCGGCGTACGAGGTCGTCGGGCAGCTTCACCGCGCGGTCGCGGTCGTGTGCGAGCACGCGCACCATGGCGGCTCTCGGCACGTCGAGATCGGCCTCGCGGGCCTGGTCGAGCAGCTCGCCCAGCCGGGGATCGGTCAGCTGCCGGTGGCGGATCACCCGCAGCGTCGCGACGGCGCGCGCCCGTCCCTCGGCGCCCTTGCGCGGCATCAGCACCTGCTGGTCCCACGAGAGCAGCGCGCTCATCCGGCCGAGGTCGGCGAGCTGGTGCATGTAGCGGTCGAGCTCGGGCCAGGCGTCCATGCGCGCCCGGGAGTGTAGTGGGGGCTGCCCCTACGCCGTCAGGTTCTCCGCCACCGGCGCCGACGCGGCCGGACGCCCATCCCTGAGGGCGACGGCGGCGCCCACGAAGTCGCGGAAGAGCGGCTGCGGGCGGTTCGGCCGGGACTTGAACTCGGGGTGGAACTGGCTCGCGCAGAACCACGGATGGTCCTGCAGCTCGATGATCTCCACCAGCCGCTCGTCGGGCGACGTGCCGGAGACGACCAGGCCGTGGGCGACCAGCTGCGGGCGCAGGGTGTTGTTCACCTCGTAGCGGTGGCGGTGGCGCTCGTAGACGACCGGCTCGCCGTAGGCGCGCTCGGCCAGCGTCCCCTCCATCACCTTCACCGGGTCGGAGCCCAGGCGCATCGTGCCGCCCATGTCCTCCACCTGCTTCTGCTCCGGCAGCAGGTCGATGACCGGGTAGGGCGTGTTGGACTCGAACTCGCTCGAGTTCGCGCCCTCGAGGCCGACCACGTGGCGGGCGAACTCGACCACCGCGACCTGCATGCCCAGGCAGACGCCCAGGTAGGGGACGCCGTTCTCGCGGGCAAAGCGGGCGGCGGCGATCTTGCCCTCGATCCCGCGGATCCCGAACCCGCCCGGGATCAGGATGCCGTCGACCTGGGCCAGCCGCCGCTCGGCCTCGGCCCAGGAGAGCGTCTCGGCGTCGACCCAGACGATCTCGAGCTTCGTGCCGTGGTGGATCGCGGAGTGGCGCAGCGCCTCGACGACCGAGAGGTAGGCGTCCTGCAGCTGGACGTACTTGCCCACGAGCGCGATCCGGACGGTTCCCTCGGCGGCGCGGATGCGCTCGACCATCGCCTCCCACTCGCGCATGTCGGCCGGGCCGGTCACCAGGTTGAGCCGCTCGCAGGCGAGCCGGTCGAGGCCCTCGGCCTGCATCGTCAGCGGGATGGCGTAGATCTCGTCGGCGTCGGGCGCCGAGATCACGGCGTCGACCGAGACGTCGGCGAAGAGGGCGATCTTCTCGCGCATGTCGCGCGAGAGCGTCCCGCGCGAGCGACAGACGACCACGTCGGGCGCGATACCGATGCGGCGCAGCTCCTGGACGGAGTGCTGGGTCGGCTTCGTCTTCAGCTCGCCCGCGACGTCGATGAACGGCACCAGCGTGCAGTGGATGTACATGACGTTGTCGCGGCCGACCTGGTTGCGGAACTGGCGGATGGCCTCGAGGAACGGCAGGCTCTCGATGTCGCCCACGGTGCCGCCGATCTCGGTGATGACGACGTCGACGTCGTGCGACTGGCCGGCCAGCTGGACGCGCCGCTTGATCTCGTCGGTCACGTGCGGGATGACCTGGACGGTCGAGCCCAGGTACTCGCCCTTGCGCTCGCGGCGGATGATCCGGTCGTAGACCGAGCCCGTCGTGTGGTTCGAGTTGCGCGACAGAAACTCGTCGACGAACCGCTCGTAGTGGCCCAGGTCGAGATCGGTCTCGGCCCCGTCCTCGGTGACGAAGACCTCGCCGTGCTGGAACGGGCTCATCGTGCCGGGGTCGACGTTGATGTAGGGGTCGAACTTCTGGAGCGACACCCGCAGGCCGCGCGACTTGAGCAGCCGCCCGAGCGACGCCGCGGTGATCCCCTTGCCGAGCGACGAGACGACGCCCCCCGTCACGAACACGTACTTGACCTGCCTGCTGCTCACGCCTTCGCCGCCTTTCGCCGCAGTGACCGCATACGGGATATGGATCATACGCGAGCGCGGCGACGGAGCCCGAACCGCCGGGAACCATTCGCGCGGTGCGCCGGTCGAAGGTGGCATGCACCGGCTTCTGGCGGTCGTCCCCATCCTCGCGCTCGCCGCGTGCGCGGGCGGCCACGCCGCCGTCACGCCGAAAACCCGCCTCGACGTCCAGGTCGACGACGGCCACCAGATCACGCGCTACACGCTCACCTGTCGCCCCGCCGGCGGGTCGGCCCCCGACCCGGCCGGGGCCTGCCGCGCCCTGGAGGACTTCCTGCCGCGGCTCGAGACGAGCCACGGCGCGTGCGCCTGCGCCCTGTCCGTGAAGAGCATCGCGGTTCGCGGCGTGCTGGATGGGCGCAGGCTCCGGAGTCCGGCCGAGGTCAGCGGGTGCTCCGCCTGCGACCTCGGCGCCGCCGCGGCCCTCGACGTGACCCACGCCTTCGCCGCATTCCACCTCACGCCCGGGTAACGCGCGATAGTCCCCCGCGCATGGATCCGCTGCCGCTCACGACCTCGAGGCTGCAGATCCGCGCGCTGCGCGACGAGGACGCCGACGCGCTCTACCGCATCTACGGCGACCCCGAGGCGATGCGCTACGTCGGCAGCACCGGCAAGGCCCGCACCCGAGAGCAGACGCGCAAGAGCGTCGCCGGGTTCATCGCCGACCGCGCGCGGCACGGCCTCGGGCTGTGGGCGACCGACCTGCGGGCATCGGGCGAGATGATCGGCATGTGCGGGCTGATCCCGGTCGCGGGTACCGGCCCCGACGTCGAGGTCGTCTACGTGCTCGAGCAGCCGGCCTGGGGGCGGGGATACGCGACCGAGATGGCGCGCGCATGCCTCGACGCCGGGTTCGCGTCGTTCGGGCTCGAGCGCATCATCGCGCTCGCCTACCCGGCGAACGGCCCGTCGATCCGCGTCATGCAGAAGGCGGGGATGCACCCGGCCGGGACGATGCACGCCCACGGCCACGACCTCGTCTGCTACGAGGCGTTCGCGGACGCCCGGTCGGGCAGCGAGCCCTCGCGGTAGCCGGTCGGACGGCGAGGGGGGAACCGGGCGTAGGCGACGTCGGGATCAGTCGTCTCCTGCTCGACGCCGGCGCCGTGGCGGATCGCCCGATCGACGGTGTAGCCACCCCAGTCCGGCCCCGTGCTGAGGCCGCGCGCGCCGACCGCGAGCACGAGGCACGGCCCTCTCCCGGCGCCGACCGCGAGCACGAGGCACGGCCCTCTCCCGGCGCCGACGATCGTGTGGTTGGCGCCGGCCGGGCAGTGCACGAAGTCCCAGGCCCGCAGCGGCCGCTCCTGCCCCTCGATCACGAGCAGCGCCTCGCCCGCGAGCACGAGGAAGTCCTCCTGGTCGACCTCCCAGTGGTACATCGACATCGGCTCCCCCGGGCCGAGCACCTGGAGGTTGATCCCGACCTGCGGGAACTCCGGCTCGCCGTCGAACGTGCAGATCGCGCCGCGGCCCGGCCGTTCGTGCCAGCGGGCGTCGCGGGCGTTCACGACGAACCAGGCGTCGCCCGCCGGGACGAGCCCGTGCCCCGTCTCCTCCATCCGCGCGGCATCCATCAGCGCGTCAACCCCGCAGCGCCTCGGCGTGGCGGCGGGCAGCCTCGTCGCCCTCCTCGCCGCCGAGCATCCGGGCCAGCTCGTCGACGAGCCCGGGGCCGTCCAGCCGGACGATCGCCGTCGACGTGGGATCGCCCGGGAGCTTCTCCACCCGGAAGTGGGCGTCGGCGACGCCGGCGATCTGGGGCAGGTGGGTGATCACGAGCACCTGCGCGCCCTCCGCCACCTGCTGCAGCTTGCCGGCCACCGCCCGGGCGGTGCGCCCGCCGATGCCCGCATCGACCTCGTCCAGCAGCAGCACCCCGGGCCCGGAGTGCGTCCGGGCGGCAACCCGGATCGCGAGCGCGATCCGCGAGAGCTCGCCGCCCGACGCCGTGTCGGCCACCGGCCCCGCCGGCTGGCCGGGGTTGGCCGCCAGCTCGAGCACGACCCGGTCGGCGCCGCGCGCGCCCACGTCGACGGGCTCGATCCGCACGCCGAAGCGGGCATCGGCCATCCCGAGATCGGCCAGCTCCGACTCGACCGCCCGGGCGAAGGTGGCGGCCGCCGCCGTCCGCGCCTTCGTGAGCCTGGCGGCAGCGGCGCGCGCGCGCTCGGACGCCGCCTCGGCCGCGGCGGCGAGCCGGTCCAGCTCGGCCTCCGAGCCCTCCAGCCGCTCGAGCGCGGCCCGGGCGTCGGCGGCCATCGCAAGCACCCGGTCGAGCGGCGCGGCGTAGCGGCGCTCGAGCCCCGCGAACGTCTCCAGGCGGGCCTCGACGTGCTCGAGGCGGCCCGGGTCGGCCTCGACGCCCTCGACGAAGCCGCGCAGCTCGACGGCCGCGTCCTGCAGCCGGGCGGCGGCGTCGCGCAGCTCGGCCGCAGTCGCGGCCAGCCCCGGCTCGTACTCCCCTGCGGGCGCCACCACCTCGGCCGCCCGCGCCGCCAGGGCCTGGGCGCCCTCGCCCTCGGCCGGGTTGAGCAGCTCGGCGGCGGCCGCCGCCGCCGCCACGAGATCGTCGAGGTGGCGCAGGCGCACGCTCTCGGCCCGCAGCGCCGCGGGCTCGCCCGGCTCCACCGCCGCCGCGTCGGCGCGCTCGACGAGGTCTGCCAGATCGAGCCGGTGGCGGGCCGACTCGGCCGCCTCGGCCCGGGCCGCCTCCAGCGCGGCCTCGGCCGCGCGCCGCTCGCGCCACGCCTCGGCCATCGCCGCCATCAGCGCGTCGGTCTCCGCGTAGCCGTCGAGCAGCTCGAGCTGCCGCGCCGGCTGGGCCAGCCGGCGGGCCTCGTGCTGGGACGAGACCTCCAGCAGCCGCTCGCCCAGCGCCTCGAGATCGCTGCGGGCGCACGTGCGCCCCCACACGAGCGCCCGGCTGCGGCCGCTCGCGAGCAGCCGCCGGGCGACGACGAGCGTGTCCTCGCCCCCGGGCCGCAGACCGGCGACCGCCTCCAGCTCCGGCGCCTCGAAGAACCCCTCCGGGAGCTCGAACTCGGCCTCGACGTAGGCCTCGTCGCCGTGCGGCCCGATCAGCCCGGCGGCGGGCTGCGCGCCGGCCAGCAGGCCGATCGCCTCGGCCAGCATGGTCTTGCCCGCCCCGGTCTCGCCGGTGAGCACGTTGAGCCCGGCGGCCGGCTCGAGGTCGGCGCGCTCGATCAGGGCCAGGTTCTCGATGTGGAGCCGAAGCAGCATGGCTCAAGTATGGGCTGCGGCCCGGACGAACCTGTGTTCGCCCCGGTGCTGCATACCCGGTGCCTGGGCACCGGTTATGCAGACGCTAGTGGTGCGTGTCGGTGCCGAACGTCTCCAGGTAGCGGGTGAAGAAGGACGTGCCCGGGACGCGCGCGAGCGTCGCGAACGAGTCGCCCTGGCGCACCTCCACCACCCCGCCCGGCTCGACCCGGCCCGCGGTGTGGCCGTCGACGATCACCTGGATCGGCACGTCGACCGCCGCGTTGCGCAGCTGGACGAGGTGCGGCCGCCCGAGCACCATCGAGCGCACGTGCAGCGAGTGCGGCGAGACGAACGTGATCACGAAGGCGTCCGTCCCCCACGCCATCACCGGGCCGCCCGCGGACAGGTTGTAGGCCGTCGACCCGGTCGGCGACGCCACGATCACCCCGTCGCAGCCGACCACCCCGAGCGACTGGCCGTCGACGCTCCACTCCATCAGCGCCATGCGCCCCAGCACCGCGCTCGTGAAGACGACGTCGTTCACCCCGGTCACCGTGTCGTCGTGGCTCGTGGCGGTGATCGTCGGCAGGTCGAGCACCTCGTAGCGGCCGGCGAAGGCGCTCTCGAGGCCGGGCTCGAGGTCCCCGGCCGAGACGCTCGTCAGGAAGCCGACGCGGCCGAAGTTGACCCCGAGCGCCGGCACTCCGGTGCCGAGATAGCGCTGGAGCGCGCGGAGCATCGTCCCGTCGCCGCCGAGGACGACCGCCAGGTCGGCGTCGTCCTCGGCGGCCACCTGGACGCCGCACCCCTCGGCCACCCGCCGCAGCCGGGCGGGCGCATCGCCGATCACCTCGGGCTTGCCGTGGGTGATGACGGCGACCCGCGACACGGCCAGGCGGTCAGGCGCTGGCGACGGCATCCGCGATCGCTCGTTCGACATCGGGTTCACGCTCCTGGGCCGCCGGGTGCCCGGCGGCGGCGAGGTCGACGACGTACTCCCGGTTCCCCGCCGGGCCGGGGACACAAGAATCGCATACCCCGAGGACGGCCGCCCCCAGCCCGGCCGCGAAGGCGCCGAACTCCCGCAGGACACGCCGGCGCACCTCCGGGTCGCGCACGACGCCGCGGCGCGTCTCGCCCTTCCCCGCCTCGAACTGCGGCTTCACGAGCACGAGCGCGCGCCAGACGGGAGCGGCGCACGCGAGCACGGGCGGGAGCACCAGCCGCAGGGAGATGAACGAGACGTCCGCGGTCACGAGCGCCGGCGGGTACGGCAGCATCCCCGGCTCGAGCCGGCGGGCATTCACGCCCTCCATGACCGTCACCCGCGCGTCGGCCCGCAGGCGCTCGTGCAGCTGGTTGCGGCCGACGTCGACGCAGACGACGTGGGCTGCGCCGTGCTGGAGCAGGCAGTCCGTGAAGCCGCCCGTGGAGCTGCCGACGTCGAGGCAGCGCAGGCCGGCCACGTCGACGGCGAACGCGGCAAGCGCCGTCTCGAGCTTCTCCCCGCCGCGGGAGACGTAGCGCGGCGGCGCCACCAGCTCGACCGCCGCCGACGGCGCGACGGGCGTCCCGGCCTTCGTCACGACGGCGCCCTCCACCAGCACCCGGCCGGCCATGATGAGGGCCTGGGCGCGGCTGCGCGACTCGGCGATCCCGCGCTCCGCCATCAGCACGTCGAGGCGGGTCGAGCCCCTCACGCCCGGTCGCCGAAGCGGAACAGGAGCAGCTCGCCGACCCGCAGGCCGCGGCGCTCGTAGAAGGCGCGGGCGCGGTCGTTCCCCGCCATCACGGCGATCTCGAGGTCGTGCACGCCGCGGCGCTCGAGCTCGGCGTCCACCGCGTCCATGAGCGCCGTGCCGACGCCGCCGCCGCGGCTGTCCGGCGCCACCGAGAGCGTGACGAGCTCGGCCATCCGGCGCCCGTAGGGCCAGGTGTCGTCGTCCCCGTCGCGCACCTCGACGAACGCGTAGCCCACCGGGCTGCCGCCCCGCCGGGCGACGAGCGCGAACGCCCGGCCGCCGGCGAGCGCGGGCCCGTACCACGCCTTGCGCCGCTCCCAGGAGAGATCGTCGTCGGCCAGCACAGGCAGGTCGGAGACCTCGCGGTGGTGGCGGTGGAGCGACCGCCACAGCGGCTCCAGGTCGTCCAGTCGTTCCGGCTCCAGCTGCGTGATCTCGAGGTCGCTCATGCGCCCTCAGCCTACTCGGGGGACGGGCCGCCCTCGTCGGACTCGAGGCTCTCCCCCGCCTGCTCCAGCACGTCGACCGCCTCGTGCACGAGCCCCGTCAGCTGCTCGAGGAGCGCCGTCGCCTCGTCGGCGTCCAGGTCGCCCGACTCCAGGCGGGCGCCGAGCGCCTCGAGCTCCGCGGCGAGCCGTTCCAGCCTCTGCGCGTCTATTTCCCCACCCCCTGCTCGCGGGCCACACGACCCAGGATCCCGTTCACGAGCGCGCCGGCCTCCGGCGATGCGTAGCGCTTCGCGAGCGTGACGGCCTCGTCGATCGCCACCCCTGCGGGCACCGCTCCTCCCGAGAGCTCCCACACCGCCAGCCGCAGGATGCTGCGCTCGAGCACCGCCATGCGGTCGGCCGTCCACTCGTTCGCGGCCGCGTCGATCGCGGCGTCGAGGCGCTCCCGCTGCGCCCATGCGCCCTCGGCGGCCGAGCGGGCAAAGTCCCCCGGAGGCGTGCCGTTGTCGCGCTCGTACGCCTCGTAGAGCGGCGCGAACTCCGAGCCGGTCAGGTCGCGCTGGTAGAGCAGGAATGCGGCCGCCCGCCGCTGGGTGCGCCGGCTCTCGGTCACCGCTCCGGCCCGCTGCGGTCGATCCCCGTGACCGTGACGTCGACGACGCGCACGTCCAGGCCCGTCATCGCCCCCACGTGCCCGGCGACTGCGTCGCGCACCGACGCGGCCAGCCTCGGGAGCACGCAGCCGTACGCCGCGCACACGTCGACATCGAAGGTGATGGCCTGCCCCTTCAGCGCCCATTCCACCGGGCCGCGGCGGCCGGGGATGACCCGGGACACGCGGCCGGGCAGGTCGAGGCGGGCGCCGGGGACGCCGGACACCGCGCCGCGCACCATCGAGACGATCGCCTCGTCGGCCACCGTCGCGCCGCCCACGCGCACGCTCACGCCGCCATCTCCCGGCCCAGGGACGGGAGCGCCGCGCGGGCGTCCTCGAGGTAGGCGGTCGTGTAGCGGCCGGAGACGAACCGGGGCTCGTTCACGACGTCCAGGAACAGCTCGCGCGTGGTGGTCACGCCCTCGATCCCGAGCTCTCCGAGGGCGCGCCGCGCCCGCGCGAGCGCCTCGGGCCTGTCGGCGCCCCACACGATCAGCTTCGCCAGCAGGGAGTCGTAGAACGGCGGCACCTTGTAGCCCGAATAGGCGTGCGTGTCCAGGCGCACGCCGGGGCCGAGCGGGGGCGAGAGCGAGGTGACCGTGCCCGCCGCGGGGCGGAAGTCGCGGCCCGGGTCCTCGCAGTTGATCCGGAACTCGATCGCGTGGCCGCGCAGCGGCGCAAGGCCGGTTGCGGGGAGCGAGCCGCCGCCGGCCAGGAGCAGCTGCTGGCAGGCCAGATCGACCCCGGTGACGAGCTCGGACACGGGGTGCTCGACCTGCAGGCGCGTGTTCATCTCGATGAAGTAGAAGCGGCCCTCGGTGTCGAGCAGGAACTCGACCGTGCCGGCGTTGCGGTAGCCGCAGCCGGTGCAGGCGAGCGTGGCCGCCTCGGCCATCTGCGCCCGCGTCGGCGGGTCGAGCGCGGGCGAAGGCCCCTCCTCGATCAGCTTCTGGTGGCGGCGCTGCACGGAGCAGTCGCGCTCGCCCAGCACGAGCACGCCGCCCTCGCCGTCCGCGAGCACCTGCATCTCGACGTGGCGCGGGCTCACGACCGCCTTCTCCATGTACATGCCGCCGTCGCCGAACGAGGCCAGCGCCTCGGACGAGGCGAGGCCGTACGCGTCCTCGATGTCCGCCGGGTCATCCACCAGGCGCATGCCCTTGCCGCCGCCCCCGGCAACCGCCTTCAGCAGAACGGGATAGCCGAGCTCCGCGGCGACGCTGCGGGCGTGGTCGGCGCCGCTCAGGCGGTCGGTCGAGCCCGGCACGAGCGGCACGCCCGCCTCCTGCATCGCCGTGCGGGCGCGGCTCTTGTCGCCCATCACCTCCATCGACCCGGCCGGCGGCCCGACGAAGATCAGGTCGTTGTCGGTGCACGCGCGCACGAACGCGGCGCTCTCGGCCAGGAACCCCCAACCCGGATGGACGGCGTCGCAGCCGGTCGTCTCCGCGGCCGCGACCAGGTTCGCCATGTGCAGGTAGCTCTGCGCCGGCTGGTGCGGCCCGACGCAGACCGCCCGGTCGGCCAGGCGCACCCATAGGCCGTCGCGATCGGCGGTGGAGTAGACGGCGACCGCCTCGATCCCCAGGTCGTGGCAGGCGCGCACGATGCGCACCGCCGCCTCGCCCCGGTTCGCGATCAGGACGCGCTTCAGCATCGCGGCCAAAGCGTCGAGGGGGCGCGGTGCGCGGCACCGATCGTGCGGCTCGCCTGACCGGCTGACGCACCAAAAGGGGTCTGACCCCGTTTGGTGCGGCGCCCACGCGGCGCCTTGGCACGGTTCGCGATCAGGACGCGCTTCAGCACCGCCGGGTCACACCGGCTCGAGCTCGAAGAGCGGCTGCCCGTACTCGACCGGCTGGGCGTTGTCCACCAGGATGCGGCGGACGACGCCGGCGTGGTCGGACTTGAACTCGTTGAACAGCTTCATCGCCTCGAGGATGCAGAGCGTCTGGCCCACCTCGACCCGGTCGCCCTCCGCGACGAACGCGGGCTGCGCCGGCGACGGCGAGCGGTAGAACGTCCCCACCATCGGCGACTCGAGCCGGATCGACGAGGACACCTCGGGCTCGTGCGCCTCGCCGTCGGCGGACGCGGGCGCCTGGGGCGCCATGACGACTGGCGGCGGGCGCTCCTCCTGCTTGCGCACGGTGATCCGCAGCGGCCCGTCCTCGACCGTCAACTCGCCGACGTCGGAGCCCTCGACGAGCCGCACCAGCTCGCGGATGCGCTCGGACTGGCTCGAGTCGATCCCCTCGCGCGAGGAGGACTCGCCGCCGCGGCCGCGCAGGTTCTCGAGCAGGCGGGCGGCCGCGTCGCCGAAGAGCGCCAGGAGCAGCAGGTCCTCCTCGCTGCCGGCGCCGCCGGCCTGCGAGCGCAGGTCGTCCATGTCCAGGTCGGGCTCGGTCGGCATCTGGGTCGCGTGCGCCGCCGCCTCGGCCGCGAACGGGAGCGGCGGGTCGCCGTAGGCGCCGGAGAGGAGCGCGCGCATCTCGTCGGACACGTCCGCCCAGCGCCGGGCCGTGAGCACGTGGGTCACCGCCTGCCCGGCCAGGATGCCGCCGATCGGCGCCGCCAGCGGCGCGGTGCCGCAGTCGGCCCGCACGTCGTTCAGCTCGGCCAGCACCTCGTCCAGGCGATCGAGCGCGTCGGCCGACCGCAGCCGGGCGTCGATCTCGGCGACCAGGCCGACCGGCAGGCGGGTGATGGCGGTGCGCAGGATGATCCGCGGCGGCACCGGGAGCGCCGGCATCTGCGAGGTGACGTGGGCGTCGATGAACCGCGAGGCCTCCCACACCCGCTCGACGTCGATGCCGTGCTGGATCTCGAGGCTCGCGAGCGACTCGCCGAGCACCTCGGCCGCGACCCGGTTGAGCAGCGACGCCACCGGATAGGCCGCGACCGCGATCGGGTCGGCGCCGTGCCGGGCCGCCTCGACCGCCATCGCGAGTGCCTTGCCGCCCGTCCCCTGGCAGTAGAGGCCGGCGGGGACGCCGGCCGCGCCGGCCAGCCGCTCGAGCACCGTGCCGCACACGCCCGGGTCGAGCGCGCCGGCGGAGTCGTGCAGGAGCACCCGCTCGGCGCCGAGGTCGGCCAGGCGGCGGGCCTTCTCCACCACCCGCTCCAGGTTGCCCATCTGACCCGAGAAGGCCAGGCCGGCGTACAGCCGCCCGCCCGCCTCGCGCACGGCGGCCGCCGCCGGCGCCAGGTTCTCGACGTCGTTCATCGGGTCATGGAGGCGGAAGACGTCGATCCCGCTCTCGGCGGCCGAGAGGATGAACCGGCGCACGAGGTCGTCCGACACCGGCCGCGAGCCGACCAGGAAGCGGCCCCGCACCGCGATCTGGAGCGGCGTGCGCGTGCAGCGCGCCTTCAGCGCCCGGATCCGGTCCCAGGGGCTCTCGACGCCGCGGCGCACGGCCGCGTCGAAGCAGCCGCCGCCCGACACCTCGAGGCATGCGAATCCGGCGCCGTCGAGCAGCTCCGCCACCTCGAGCACCGTCGCCGTGGAGGCATTCCCGGCCAGCGGCTGCTGGGACAGGAGCCGGATGGTGGTGTCGACGATGCGGGTCACGCGCGGGAGATGTAGCGCGCCTCGCGCGTGTCCACCTTGACCCGCTCGCCGACGTTCACGAACATCGGCACCGAGACGACCGCGCCCGTCTCGAGCGTCGCCGGCTTGGTCACGTTGGAGACGGTGTCACCCCGGACGCCGGGCTCGGTCTCGACCACCTCGAGCTCGACCGACGCCGGCAGCTGGAGGCTGGACGGCTTGCCGTCGACGAGCAGCAGCTGGACGGTGTCGTTCTCCTTCATGAACCGGAGCTCCTCGCTGAGGGAGTCCGCCGGCAGGTGGATCTGCTCGAAGGTCTCGGAGTCCATCAGGACGACGTCCGAGCCGTCGTTGTAGAGGTAGGTGACGTTCGAGACCTCGGTGTGGATCCGGGGCATCTTCTCCCCCGCCCGGAACGTCTTGTCGACGACCCCGCCGGACTCGAGCGCCTTCAGCTTCGTGCGCACGAACGCGCCGCCCTTGCCGGGCTTCACATGCTGGAACTCGACGATCCGGTACACCGTCCCGTCGACCTCGATGTGCATGCCGTTTTTGAACTGGTTGGTGGAGATCATGGGCTCGAGGTCCTACCCGACCGTCACGAGATCCTTAGGGTACATGGTGAGTCGCTCGCCTCCGGTCGGCGTCACGATGACGAGATCCTCGATCCGCACGCCGCCGACCCCGGGCAGGTAGATGCCCGGCTCGACTGTGACGACCATCCCCGGCTCGAGGGTTGCAGCCGTCTTGGAGCCGACCCGCGGCGCCTCGTGCACCTCGAGCCCGAGGCCGTGCCCGGTGGGGTGGCCGAAGCGCTCCCCGTAGCCCGCGTCCTCGATCAGGGAGCGGGCGGCCAGGTCGACCGTGCTCGCCGGGATACCCGGGCGGATCGCGTCCATCGCGGCGAGCTGCGACTGCAGGCAGACGTCGTAAGCCCGGGCCAGCTCCAGCGGCGGCGTCCCGGTCGCGAACGTGCGCGTGCAGTCCGAGTTGTATCCGGCCAGGATGCAGCCCAGGTCGATCGTCACCAGCGTGTCCGCGCCGATCGGCACCGCCGCCGGCTCCGCGTGCGGCTGGGCGCCGCGCTCGTGCGAGGCGACGATCGTGTCGAAGGCGATGTCGTCGGCCCCGCCCTCGTGGAAGAGCTCCCGCACGCGCCAGGCGACGTCCTGCTCGGTGCGCCCGGCCAGGCCCTCGTCGGCGAGGGCCGCGTAGACCGGCTCGATCAGGGCCGCGGACGCGCGGACGGCGTCGAGCTCCTCGTCGTCCTTGACGGCGCGCAACTTCTCGATCAGGCCCGGCGCCGGTGTCAGGCCGTCGTGGGACGCCGCCAGGATGGCATGCCGCTCGACCGTCAGGAGCGCCGGCTCGAACCCGACCTTCCCGGCGCCCGCGGCCAGCTCGCCCAGCCGGTCGGCGGCCGTGCGGATCACGTCGCGCTCCGCGAGCTCGACGTCGACCCAGGCGCGCAGCGGGTCGGACGCCGTCTGGTAGCGGAAGTCGGTCAGGAGCGTCGCCGCCTCCGGCCCGATCACGACGAGGCCGTTCGAGCCCGTGAAGCCGGTCAGGTAGCGGACGTTGACGAGACCCGAGACGACCATCGCGCCGACGCCGGCCTCGGCCATCGCCGCCCGGGCGGCGGCCAGCCTACGGTCGTAGCTCATCAGACCGTCTCCACCAGGTGCTGGAGCGCCTCGCGGTAGCCGTCGGGCCCCTTGCCCAGGATGCGGTGCGAGACGACGTCCGCGATCACCGACGTGCGCCGCCACTCCTCGCGGCCCTCGATGTCGGACAGGTGCACCTCGACGACCGGCCGGGGGAAGATCTCGAGCGCGTCGCGGATCGCGTAGCTGTAGTGCGTCCAGGCGCCCGGGTTCACGATCAGCCCGTCGGTGCCCGTCACCGCCTCGTGGATCATCGTCACGTACTCCCCTTCGCTGTTCGTCTGCCAGCAGCGCACGGTGGCGTGCAGCTCCTTGCCCCAGCCGTAGACCATGGTCTCGAGCTGTGACAGCGTCACCGTCCCGTACATCGCCGGATCGCGCCGCCCGAGCATGTTCAGGTTGACGCCGTTCAGGACCGCGACCTGCATGAGGCGCCAAGGGTACTTGACCGGCGCGGATCGGGCAGGGGCGGGCCCGGCGGGGTAGCCTTGCGCGGCGTGGACGAGCGGGTGCTCCTGGTCGAGGACGACGCCTCCATCCGGGAGGTCGTCGGCATCGGCCTGCGGCAGGCCGGCATGCAAGTCACGGGGATCGGCGACGGCCGTGAGGCGCTGGCGCAGTTCCGGCAGGCGGCCTACGACGTGGTGCTGCTCGACGTCATGCTGCCATCGGTCGACGGGTTCGAGGTGCTACGGGAGCTGCGCCGCACGAGCCGGGTTCCGGTGGTGATGCTGACGGCGAGGACGGAGACGGTCGATGTCGTGGTCGGGCTCGAGCTCGGCGCCGATGACTACGTCACGAAGCCGTTCGAGATGCCGGAGCTCGTGGCGCGCATGCGGGCCGTCCTGCGGCGTGCGGCCGGGCCGCCCGAGCCGTCGATATTCGCGGCCGGAGGGATCGAAGTCGACGCGGCCGCCTTTCAGGCCCGCCGCGACGGCGCCGACCTCGGTCTGACGACGACGGAGTTCAAGCTCCTCCTGGCCCTCGCCCGCCACCGCGGCCAGGTGCTCAGCCGCGAGCAGCTGCTGGATCAGGTGTGGGATTACGACTACCTCGGCGACTCGCGCTTGGTCGACGTCGCCGTGAAGCGCCTGCGGGCAAAGGTCGAGGACGACCCTGCGCAACCCTGCCTGATCGAGACGGTACGGGGCGTGGGCTACCGCTTCGCTGTTACGTCGCCGTAACACCCCTGTCGGAGGCGTGTTTCCGACCCATCGCATGATGGGACCGTGTCCGCCGCGCCCACGCCGATCCGCACCGGCCGCCTCCGCCGCCGCCTCGCCGTCGCGTTCGTGCTCGTCGGGGGCCTGTCGGCGGGGGCGCTCGCGCTCGGGTCGTATCTCGTAGTCCGCCACTCGCTGCTCACCGACTCGACGGATCGGGCGCTGACTCAGGCGCACGTGAACCTCGACCTCGCGCGGTCGACGTTGCACGGAAACCCGGCCGACCTGACGTCGCTGCTCCACCTCTACGCATCGCGGCCGGGGTTCGTGACGGTTGCCGTGCTCGACGGCCGCCACCGCACCGGCACGCTCCCGATTCCCGCGAGCCTGCACCGACTCGTCGCGCGCCGTGACCTCGCGTACCAACGAGAGACCGTCGCCGGCACCCCGTACCTCGTCGTGGGCGCGCCCACGTCCGATCGCGGCACCAGGCTCTATTTCTTCTTCGACGAGCGCAGCGTCTGGCACGACCTCGGCCTGCTGGCGCGGATCCTGATCGCCGGGTGGATCGTCGTCGTACTCGTCTCCGCCGTCGTCGGACTGCTGCTCGCACGTCGCACGCTCGCGCCGGTAGCCCAGGCGAGCGCGGCCGCCCGCTCGCTCGCGGAGGGTTTGCTCGACACACGCCTTCCCACCGGCGGCGCCGACGAGTTTGGCGCCTGGGCGGCGTCGTTCAACGGGATGGCCGAGGCGCTCGGGTCCAAGATCACGGAGCTGTCCGACGCTCGTGAGCGCGAGCGCCGCTTCACCGCGGACGTCGCCCACGAGCTGCGCACGCCGCTGACGGCGCTCGTGAACGAGGCGGTGCTCCTGCGCCGGCACGCGACCGAGATGCCGCCCGACGCCGCCCGTCTCTCGGAGCTCGTCGCGACCGACGTTGCCCGCCTGCGGCGGACAGCGGAGGATCTCATGGAGATCTCGCGGCTGGACGCCGGGACGGAACCCGTCCACCCCGAGCCGGTCGCCGCGGCCGACGCGGTGCGGGCCATGGTGGCCGCCCGGGGATGGACGGGTGTCGTCCGGATCGAGGGTTCGGGGCGGGTCGTCACCGACGTCCGGCGCCTGGAGCGGGTGCTCGTGAACCTGATCGGCAACGCGATCGAGCACGGCGGCGGCGCCTGTCGCGTGCGGATCGGGGACCACGCGCGCCGTTTCGACGTCGCCGACGACGGCCCGGGCATCCCGGCGGAGCACCAGGGACGCATCTTCGACCGCTTCGCGAAGGTCGACCCGGCCCGGGCGGGCGCCGGCAGCGGGCTCGGGCTCGCGATCGCCGCCGACAACGCCCGCCTGCTCGGGGGAGCCGTCGAGGTCGAGAGCTCGTCCGGGAGGGGCGCGACGTTCACCGTCACGCTCCCCGAGCGCCCGCCGGTGTCCAACGCGGACGCCCGCTCGTGAGGCGCGTCCTGGTTGTCGTTCTCACGGTTGCGGTGACCGCCTGCAGCGGGAACAGCGCGGTCGTCGTGAGCAGCGTCCGGCACGCGCCGTCACCGCCGGCGACAACATCGCCCGAGCCCATCGGCCCAGGGTCTCTCTTCCGCCACGTGGGAGTCTGGTTTATCCGAGACGGCAAGCTGTTCGAGGTCAGGCGCGACATCCCGTTCCGGCAGAGCCTGCCGGCCGACGCGCTGCACGCGCTGCTGGCCGGACCGACCGCAGCCGAGCGCGCCGCAGGCGTGACGAGCGCGATGCCGCCGCAGACGCGCGCGCTGGGAGTCACGCACCATGCCGGTGTCGCCACGGTCGACATGAGCGCCGAGCTGGGGCAGGGCACGAGCGTCGTCTCGGCACGGCTCCTTCTCGCGCAGATCGTCTACACCGCCGCGCAGGCCCCGCCGATTCGCGCCGTCCGGCTCGAGCTCGACAACGTCCCGGTCTCGGCCCTGCCCGGATCGGGGCTGCTCGTGGCGCCGAGGCTCACCCGCGCGCGCTATCGGGCGCTCGTCCCGTCCGTGGAGATCGCGCAGCCGTCGATGGGCGCGACCGTCTTCTCGCCGCTGCATGTCGCAGGCTACGGCCGGCCGGGCTCGACCATACACGTCTCCGTGGTCGACGCTGCCGGCCACATCCTGGGACGCCGGAACGTGCCCGTCGCCGGTGCTTCCCGGGACCCGTTCCAGGGCTCCTTCGAGGTAGATGTCACCGTCGCGCTGCCGTCCGAGGCGGGCGATGGAACGGTCATCGCGACCGACTCGGCGGGCGGCTCGGCCCGCATCCCGGTGCAGGTGGGTGTGCCGCCGGTCGACGTGTACTGGCCGGGAGCGGGGTCGCTGCGCCAGTTCGACCCACTGACGCTCTGGATCTACGACAACCGCCCGGATCCCGGCCCCGTCGAGGTGATCGTCCGGGGCGGCAACGGCGCGACCGCCGGCCATGCCGTCGTCCTGCCGTACTCCTGCCACACGCGGCCCTGCCGGCTGCCACTGCACGTCGTCCACGTGCCGTTCTCGCTCACCGGCGTCCAGTACGGGTCGATCGAGGTCGACACCGTCGGGCCGCCGTACTACACCCTGCACCTGCCGCACGTCCGGCTCGCGCCGGGCCATCTGCCGTCGGCCTGCCCGAGCCCGGCCGCGTCCAGTACGCAGACGGATCCACTCACGCGCGCGGCACGGGAGGTCAGCGCTGCCGCCGGCCGCTACCTGCCCATCACCCAGCTGGTCGCACAGCTCCGTGTGCAGGCGCCCGAGCTCGGGCGGATCGCCCCCGCGCCGGATCAGGACGTGTTCCTCCACAGCGACTCGTTCCCGCCGATCGGCGTCACGTGGCTCGGCGAGTCGCCGGGCGGCCGCGGCCTGAAGGCCGCCTACGCGTGCACCGACGGCGGCGGTGGAAGCCTCGTCGCCCCCTACAACCGGAGCCGGCCGTGACCCGTCGCCTCACGGTGCTCCTGCTCCTGCTGCTCCTGCTCACCACTGCCTGCGCCGGGGGCCATCACGCGGGGCTGCTCCAGACGTCCGCGGAGCGCCTCCATGCCGCCGCCAGGGCCGCCCAGGCGGCCTACGACCCCGATTCGGCGGGCGGCACGGGCTACGGCACGACGGCGCAGCTCCTGCGACGTATGCGCCCGGGGAGGTACGGAACACCGCAGCCCTGGCCGGACGATCTCGCGTTTCGTCCCGGGGTCGTGTACGTCGCGGTCGACAACGACGGGCGGCTCGCGATCTTGTGGATCGTCGAGCCGTCGGGACGAGCTCTGCTCGCGGACGCCGGAACGCCGCACCACCGCGTCGCCTACCAGACCCGGCCTCCCGCGGAGGTGGCGGCGAGCGGCGTCATGCTCATCAGGCCGGGCGTCCTCACCGGCGACATGATCCGGTCGGCGCTCGAGCGGGCAGGGTTCCACGGCGTCATGCTCAGCGCCGCGGACGGCAGCCGGCTCGCCGACGGGGTGCGGCCGCTCATGTACGGCGGCGACAAGATCGGGCTGCCGCCAGGTGACACGGTCGGATTCACCATCCTGCGCACGGCGGCGGACGCCCGCAGGGCCGCATCGGACATGAAGCTCCCGCCACACCACATCAGCGTCGTCATCGGAACGGCATCGATCCGCTACACCTGGACGGCGACATCCCCCAACCACGCGCAGGCGTTCATGAAGGCCGTCGCCGAGCTGCGGCGGGAGGTCGACGCGAAGTGACACCCGCGCGGCCCGCGTTCGTGCTGGCGCTCCTGCTCGCCACGGCCGGTGGTTGCGGGTCAGGATCGCTGACGCCGCCGGAACGGCTTCACGCAGGGGTCACGGCCGCGCAGGCGACGTTCGACCCCGACTCCGCCGGTGGGACCGGATACGGAACGACCGCCCGGCTCGTTCGGCGGATGGGCTCCGGGGCGTACGGGACGCCTCTGCCGTTTCCGGACGACTTCGCCTTCCGGCCCGGGATCGTGTATGCCGGCATCTTCGGCACGGACAACCGGGACGCCATCGTCTGGGTGGTGGACCCGTCCGGCCGCGCGTTCGACGCCTATCTCAAGGGCCCCCATAAGGTCGTCTACGAGACCCGATCCCGGGCCGAGGGGATCAAGAACGGCATGACGGTCATCCGCCCGGGCGTGCTCTCCGGCGACATGGTCCGCGCGGCGTTCGCGCGGGCCGGTTTCGCGCGCACGCAGCTGGGCGTCCAGCCATCGATGGCGGGCGGTTGGAGCGCCGTCATCCGGGGACAGACCGACGATGCGGCGTCTCAGGATCAGGAGGTGTTCTTCACGGTCTTCCCCACGGCCGCCCAGGCGCGTAAACAGCAGGCGGACGAGCACTCGCTCCCGGGCGCCCACAGCGTCGTCATCGGGAACGCGTGGATCTCCTGCTGGTGGAAGGCGAGCGGTCCCGACCGGTCGGCCGCGTTCGCCCAAGTCGTCTCGGAGCTGCGACGGCACCGCCACACCGGGTGACCTGTAACATCTGCCGCATGCGCATCCGCACCGCTCTCCCCGTCCTCGCCCTGCTCACCCTCTCGCTGTCGGCCGGCCCGGCCGCGGCGGCTCCTCATGCCGGCCCGCGGATGACCGTGCAGGTCTGGCTCGAGCGGGCCGCGGGCAAGCTCTGGGTCAGCAAGCGCACCGTGCCGCGCACGCCGGCGGTCGCGGCGACGGCCGTGCGGCTGCTCCTCGCCGGGCCGAACGCCGCCGAGCGGGCCGCGGGCGTGCGGACCGCCATCCCCGCCGGCACCCGGCTGCGCGGGATCTCGCTGCGCAACGGCACGGCGACCGTCGACGTCAGCAGCGCCTTCGCGGCGGGGGCGCCGAGGGGGCAGATCCGCACGCGCCTGGCCGAGCTCGTGTACACGGCCACCCAGTTCGCGACGGTGCAGCGGGTGCGGATCGAGGTCGCCGGCTCGGCCGTCACCTCCATCGCCGGGACGCCGGTGCCACAGCCCGCGGAGCGGCGCGACTTCCTGCGCCGGCTGCCTGCGATCCTCGTCAACCGGCCGGCGATCGGGGTGCACGTGCCCGCCACGGTGACGGTCGCCGGGACCGCCGACGTGTTCGAGGGCGCGCTGACGGTGCGGGTGATCAACGAGCGCGGCCGGCTGCTGGCCCGGCGCCGCATCACGGCGTCATGCGGCACGGGCTGCCGCGGCCGCTACTCGGTCGCGATCCCGTACACGGTCATCCGCCGCCAGCCCGGCACGATCGTCATCCTCGACTCCGGCGGCCGGGTGGCCCACCCCCACGTCGTGCGCGTGCCGGTGAGGCTCAGCGCGTCCTAGCGACCGCCCGGGCGACGGCCGTCTCGACGAGGTCGTCGCCCGGATCCCTGTCCCAGACCGGGTTGCCGACGCCGGACAGGAGCGCGAACCGCACGCGGCCGCCGCGCGCCTTCTTGTCGTGCGACATCGCGTCGATGATCGCCGCCGGGCTGACGTTGCGCGCGGCCACCGGCAGCTCGTGCCGGCGCAGGAGGTCGCGCACCTCCTCCTCGACGGCGGGGTCGAGCCCCTCCGTCTGGGCCGACAGCCACAGCGCCGAGAGCAGCCCGATGCCGACCGCTTCGCCATGGCCGAAGGCCTTGTAATCGGTCGCGACCTCGATCGCATGGCCGATGGAGTGGCCCAGGTTGAGGACGGCGCGGCGGCCGCGCTCGGTCGGGTCGGCGGCGACGACCCGCACCTTGTAGGCGGCGCAGCGGCGGATGAGCTCGAGCCGCTCCTCGGGGCCCCCGCGGCCCGGCTCCCACTCGCGCACCATCTCCCACAGCCGCCCGCCGGCCAGCAGCGCCGTCTTGATCACCTCGGCGAACCCGCACGCCCACTCCCGCACCGGCAGCGTCTCGAGCACGCCCGGGTCGGACACGACCCACTCCGGCAGGTGGAACGCGCCGACCGCGTTCTTCGCCGCCGGCAGGTCGATGCCGGTCTTGCCCCCGATGCCGGCGTCCACCATGCCGACGAGGGAGGTCGGCACCGCGATCCAGGGGACGCCCCGGAGGAAGCTCGCGGCCACGAACCCGGCGACGTCCGTCGCGGCGCCGCCGCCCATGCCGACGACGACGTCGCCGCGCTCGAGCCCGAGCTCGGCCAGCCGCGTCCAGGCCTGGCGGGCGACGGCCACCGTCTTGGCGTGCTCGCCGGCCGGCAGCCGGACGGTCACGAACGGATCGAACGGGGCCCCCACGACGCGCAGCACGTTGCGGTCGGCGACGAGGGCCGCGCGGCGGGCGCCGATCAGGCGCGGCAGCTCGCCGAGCGCCCCCGGCCGGGCGATCGGCGCCAGCAGCGCCTCGTCGCCGTGCACCTCCTCGGCGTCGACGAGCGCGTCGGCGGTCGCGTGGTAGAGGCCCTTGCGGCCCTCGTAAAGCTCGGCGAACCCGCGCGCCTCGGCCGCCAGCGGCCGGTCGCCGGCACCCGCCTCGATGCGCCGCCAGGCCGTCTGCGGCGAGACGTCCAGCAGGACGGTGAACGAGCCGTCGCGCAGGCGCTCGCGGGTGAGCGGCGAGGTGACCGCCCCGCCCCCGAGCGCCACGACCACCCCGGTCTGGTGCAGGAGGCGCAGGCACACGCGCTCCTCGAGCGCCCGGAACGTCGGCTCGCCGTCGGTCGCGAAGATCTCCTTGATCGACCGGCCCGCCTCCCGCTCGATCTCGGCGTCGGAGTCGACCGCCCGCCAGCCGAGCCTCCCGGCGATCGTCGCCGCGGCGGTGGTCTTGCCCGAGCCCATGAAGCCGATCAGGGCCAGGTTGCGGTAGGGCCCGGGGATCACGCCCGCGAGATGCGCTCGAGGTAGGCGGCGTGGGCGGCGACGAAGTCGCCCACCGCGTCCCCGCCGAACTTCTCGGCCGCCGCCCGCGCGAGCTCCCAGGCCACGCCGGCCTCGGCCACGACGGCGGCCGCCGGAAGGACGGTGACGTCGCTGCGCTCGACGTGCGCGTCGCGCGGCTCGTGCGAGCCGAGCTCGACGCTCTTCAGCGGCCGCATCAGCGTCGGCAGCGGCTTCCAGATCGTGCGAATGACCAGCTCGGCGCCGTTCGTCATCCCGCCCTCGAGCCCGCCCGCGGCGTCGCTCTTGCGGTGGTAGCCGCGGTCGTCCGAGTGGAAAATCTCGTCGTGCACCCGCGAGCCGCGGCGGGTCGAGCTCACGATCGCGTCGCCGATCTCGACGCCCTTCGCGGACTGGATCGAGAGCATCGCCGCGGCCAGCCGCCCGTCCAGCCGCGCGGCCGCCGACACGTGCGAGCCGAGACCCGGGGGCACGCCGAAGGCGCGCACCTCGGTGACGCCGCCGAGCGTGTCGCGCTCGCGCTTGGCCTGCTCGATCTCCTCGATCATCGCCGCCTCGGCGTCCGGGTCGAGGCAGCGCACCTCGGAGGCCTCGGCCCGGTCGAAGTCGCGCTCCTGCAGCCAGGCCGGCGGCGTTGCGCGGACGGTGCCGATCTGGAGCACGTGCGAGCGAACGGTGATCCCGATCGTCGCGATCAGGGCCTTCGCAACCGCGCCCGCGGCGACCCGTCCGGCGGTCTCGCGCGCGCTGGCCCGCTCGAGCACGTTGCGGACGTCGTCGTGGCCGTACTTGAGGACGCCGGCGAGGTCGGCGTGGCCGGGCCGCGGAAGGGTCACCGGCTGCCCCCGCCAGCCGTATCCCTCCAGCTCGGCCTCGTCGACCGGCCACGCGCTCATCGGCGCCGTCCAGTTCTTGTGGTCGCGGTTCTGGATGAAGAACGCGAGCGGGCTGCCGAGCGTCCTGCCGTGGCGCAGGCCGCCGCGCGGCTCGACGTCGTCCTGCTCGAGCTTCTGCCGCGGGCTGCGGCCGTAGCCGGCCTGGCGCCGGGCGAGATCGGCCCGGATCAGCCCGTGGTCGAGCTCGAGCCCCGCCGGGAGCCCGGAGACGACGACGGTGAGCCCGGGGCCGTGCGACTCCCCGGCGGTGACGTACGCGAGCTCCATGCGGCCATGGAGGTTACCGACTGGGTCGTGTCCCCATCGCGCATCTCACGCAGTATGCGGCTGCCTCGCGGGGGGATCCATGGCCTCCCCCGTGTTCAGGAGGCGGAGCCGACGCGCGCCAGGCCGGCCGAGTAGGCGACCAGGTAGAGCGGCATCCAGGCGGCGCAGAGCAGCAGCTCGAGGACGGGGTCGCCGAACGCCATCATCAGCGAGTAGACGACGGCGGCGCCGAGCAGGCCCAGGAAGACGATGACGGCGGAGCGGCGCAGCATCATGCGCCCACGTACCAGGCGTTCCACAGCTGCGGCCCCCACAGGAGCGCGACCATCGCGCCGGCGGCCAGAAACGGGCCGAAGGGGAAGGTGGCCTTGCGCCCGCGCAGGCCCTGCGTCAGGAGCACGCCCGCCGAGAAGACCGTCGAGATGGCGAACGCCGCGAACAGCGCGACCCCGACGTACTTGCCCAGCGCCAACCCGATCATCAGCACCATCTTCACGTCACCCTTGCCCATTCCTGCCGGGTAGACCTTCCAGGCGATCCCGAGGAAGAGCATCGCCGCCACGCCGCCGATCAGGAGCTCCGCCCACCGGTCGGGCTGGGCCACGAGCGCCGTCAGGTAGACCGCGAGCGCACCCGGCTGGTTGATGAGGTCGGGGATGATCCGATGGCGCAGGTCGATCACCGACGCCGGGACGATCAGGGCGGTCAGGAGCAGGGCCGGCGCGAGCCGGGCGTGGAAGCCGATCTGCACCGTGACGGCCGCGAAGAGGAAGGCGGTCACCCCGGCGACGATCCAGCGGCGGCGCGACGACGGCTCGCTGCCCTTCCCGCGGGGGAAGCGCTGGATCAGCCACTCGATCGGCCAGCCGAGCGCGAAGCCGGCGCCTGCGAGGGGGAGGACGAACTCCATGTGGCCGTTATCGGCGCGACGGCCGCGGGACTGTAGGCTCTCGCCCGGATGCCCGACGTCGTCGTCATCGGGGGAGGGGTCGTCGGGACGATGGCTGCCTGGCAGCTCGCGGAGGCGGGCGCCGAGGTGGCGCTGCTCGAGCGGGGTGCGCTCGCGTCGGGCGCGACCTCGAAGAGCCAGGGGCTCGTGCTCCCGCCCGACCACGCCGAGCTCGTGCCGCTGTGGCGGGAGAGCATCGCGATGTACGCCCGCCTCCACGACGCCGGCGCGGAGTTCTGCTTCGACCGCGAAGCGCCGATCGGCACGCTGCTCCTGGCCCGGCACGAGGGCCAGCTGTCCGGCCTCGCCGGCGCGCCCGTGGCCGGCGAGATGCTGGACGGCGCCGGCGTCGCGGCGGCGGAGCCGGCCCTGGTGGACGGGATGGCGGGCGGGCTCCTGATCGAAGAGGGCCGGCGCACCGATCCCGGCGCGCTGGCCGCGGCGGCCGCCGAGGCGGCGGCGGAGGCCGGCGCCGACGTCCGCACGCGCGTCGAGGTGAAGCGCCTCGGGGCGGCCGCCGTCGTCACCGATGAGGGGCGGATCCCGTGCGGCCAGGTGCTCGTGGCCGCGGGCGCGTGGACGCGCCGGCTTGGGCACGCCCTGGGGGTCGACCTCCCGATCCGGCCCGTCCGCGGCTGGCTGGCGCTGCTCGCGCCGGGGCCGCCGATCCTGCGCCACGCGATCCACGAGGCCGCCTACGAGCCGACGCCCGACCCCACCCCGGCCCGGCCGGTCAGCCTCGAGCGGCTCGCCCTCGGCACCCTGGCCCGGAACGGCGCCGACGCCGCCCACGCGCTTGGCATCCACCAGAACGCCGACGGCACGGTGCTCGTCGGCGCGTCGCGCTCCGCCGCGCTGCACGAGGGGCCGGAGAGCGCCGACGCGCTGCGGGCCAACGCCGCCCATGCCTGCGAGCTGATCCCGGGGCTCGCCGGCCGCGAGGTGACGGCCGCCTGGACCGGCCTGCGGCCGTTCTCCGAGGACGGCCTCCCCTACATCGGGCGGCTCGACGAGCGCACCGTGGTGTGCGCGGGCCACGGCAGCGAGGGCATCCTCACCGGCGGCGGCTCCGCCCGCCTGGCGTCGGAGCTGCTGCTCGGGCGGGCGCCGTTCACCGACCCGGCGGCGTTCGACCCCACGCGGCGGCGCGCATGACGTCGACCGGCGCGGGGAGGCCGGTGAGGAGCTCGAACGCGGCGATGCCCTGGCCGACGAGCACGTCGAGGCCGCCGACGGCCCGCGCGCCGCGCGCAGCGGCCGCCTCGACGAGGGGCGTCGGCGTGCCGTCGCCGCGGTAGGCCAGATCGCAAACGACCATCCCGGGGGTGATGAGCTCGACCGGGATGGGGACAGTCCCCGATTCCTCGGGGACTGTCCCCGATGTTCGCTGCCCCACGGGCGTGGCGTTCACGATCAGGCGGGCGCCGGCCCGCGGCGGCCACGGCTCCACGCCGGCGCCCAGCGCCGCGGCGGCCTCCGGACGGCGCGCGCTCACCGCGACCCGCCAGCCGGCGTCGGCGA
>JAICJC010000049.1 GCA_025928655.1 Thermoleophilia bacterium
AGCAGCCAGTTGAAGATGATCCCGGTCGCGACGGTCGAGGTCGCGACCGGGACGAATACCGCCGTTCGGTAGAGGCGCGAGAAGCGGATGTCGGCCTGCAGCAGGAGGGCGACGGCCAGCGCGCCGCCCACCGAGAGCGGGACGAACAGCACGGTGTAGACGATGGTGCGCCGGATCGAGTCGCGGAACACCGGGTCGTCCACGAGCGTGCGGTAGTTCCCCAGCCCGACCCACGACGGCGCCGTGAGCAGGTCGTTGTGCTGGAGCGAGAGCAGCACCACCCACCCGATCGGGACGATCCCGAAGAGGGTGATCAGGGCGGTCGCCGGCAGGACGAAGAGCCAGCCCGCGACGTGCTCGGAGCCGAGGATGCCGCGGCCGGGCCTCACCCTCCCTGCGCCAGCACCTGGTTCACCTGGTCGGCCGCCTGCGCCAGGGCGTCCTGCGGCTGGGCCTTGCCGAGCAGGACCGCCTGGATCGCCTGCCCCATCGCCTGCGAGATCTCGTTGTAGTCCGTGAGCACCGGCCGGGCCTTGACCGCGTTCTGCTCGTTCTGGACGAAGGTCGCGATGCCGCTGTACTTCTTGATGTAGGCCTGGTAGTCGGGCTGCTTCACCTGCGACGCGCGGATGGGCAGGTCGCCGGTGGCCAGCGACCAGCGCATGGCCTGCGCCGGCGAGGTGAACCACTTCAGGAAGGTCCAGGCCGCCTTGGTGCGGGCGTCGCCGTTGTCGAGCATCACCCACTGGTCGGGGCCGGAGATCGTGTCGTGGTTCTGGTCGCCGGGCAGGATCTGGACGCCGTAGTCGACGTCCGGGAACGACGAGAGGTCCCACGGCCCGGTGAAGAGCATGCCGATCTTGCCCGAGTTGAAGAGGTTGGTGTAGTTGTCGTTGCCGCTGTCGAGGTAGACCGAGTGGTCGACGGTGGCCATCTGCTGGAGCAGGGTCGCCGCCTTGACGCCCGCGGGCGAGTCGAACGCGGCATGCTTCTGGTCGGGCGTGAGGATGTCTCCCCCCGCCTGCCACAGGAGCGCGTCGAAGCGCCACACCGTGTCCTCGCTGGCGTCGTTGACGTACGCCCACCCGAACTGCTTCGCGGACGCGTTCGTGAGCCGCTTGGCGGCGGCGCGGAAGTCGCCCCAGGTCCAGTCGGCGGTCGGGAACGGGACCCCCGCCTGGCGGAAGAGCTTCTTGTTGTAGACGAGCGCCAGGTTGTCGACGAGCGCCGGGACGCCGATGATCTTGTCCCCGACCGTGACGGCCTGCCGCTCCGCCGGCCAGAAGTCGTTCCAGTCGATCGACGGGTCGGACTTGATCATCGGCGCGAGGTCGACCGCGTGCGGCGTGCGGGCGACGTTCGCGGCCCACGAGCCGTACAGGTAGACGATGTCGGGGTAGTGGCCGCCGCGGATGGCGGTCAGCACCTTCTGGAGCGCGTAGTCGGAGTTGCCGTAGTTCTGGACGGTGATGTGGATCTTGGGATGGCTCGCGTTGAACCGCGCCGCGGCGGCGGTCATGGCCTTGCCCTCCGTGTCGACGTAGCCGTGCCAGAGGACGATGTTCACGCGCCCGCCGCTCGACGATCCCGAGCCGCCGCCGCAGCCCGCCGCCAGGGAGAGCACCGCGACGAGCGCGGTCACCAGGTACAGCCGACGTCTCATGAGAGCACCACCGATCGTGTCAGGTTGCGGGGTGTGTCCGGATCGAAGCCGCGGGCGACGGCGAGGTCGACCGCCAGCCGCTGGCACAGGACCAGGGTCGCGAGCGGCTCCGGCCCGGCGTCGAGCACTCGGGCGCCGGTCGCGCGGATGTCGCTCGCGAGCGCGTCGTCGAGCGGGCCGAACGCGACCACGAGCGTACGCCCGTCGGCGGTCGCGATCGGCCCGTGCCGGTACTCCATCGCCGGGTAGGACTCGGTCCACGCGCGCCCGGCCTCGCGCAGCTTGAGCGCCGCCTCCGCGGCCAGGCCGACCGTCCAGCCCGAGCCGAGGAAGTGGAAGCGGTCGAACGCGGCCGGGTCGACCGGGAGCGGGTCGGTGAGCACGGCCTCGGCCGCGTCGGCGGCGCTCGCCGGGTCGATGCCGAGGTGCGCGCGCAGGTAGACGAGCGCCGTCGTGGCGAACCGCGTCTGCACCACGGAGCGCTCGTCGGCGAAGGCGAGCACGACCGGCGTGCCGGCCGCCTCGGCGAGCGGGCTGTCGGCGACGGCGGTGAGGGCGACGGTCGGCGTGCCGGCAGGGAGCCGCTCGAGGGCCATGAGCACCTCGGTCGTCGTCCCCGAGCGCGAGAGCGCGAGCACCGCGTCGTACCGGCGCGCGGCCGGCATCTCCGACGCCGGGAACGCGTCCGTCTCGCCGTGCCCGGCCTCCTCGCGGGTGCGCGCGTACGCCTGGGCGATGTAGAGCGAGGTGCCGCAGCCGACGACCGCAAGACGTTGCCCGTTCGCCGGCAGGGCAGGATCCGGCTCGAGCCCGCCGGCGTGTCGCCACAGCGTCGGCTGGCTGGTCAGCTCGTGCACGGTTGCGCTCATATCGCGCGACTTTACGCAAGAAACGCGCAGAATTCAACACGAGCCACGCGCGATTGGCGAGTAGGATGGCCGGCGGTGCGCCAGTCCGATCGGATCAACCACATCATCACGCAGCTCTCGGTCAACGGCTCCGTGGGGGTCGGGGACCTCGTCGATGCGATGGGCGTGTCCGCGGCGACGATCCGCCGCGACCTGGCCCTGCTCGAGGGCCAGCGCCTGCTGGCGCGGACGCACGGCGGCGCCGTCGCCCACGGCGTCCTCTACGAGCTGCCGCTGCGCTACCGAAGCGCCGACCGCCACGAGCAGAAGTCGCGCATCGCCCGGGCCGCCGCAGGCCGCGTCGCCGACGGCGCCGCGATCGGCATGACGGGCGGGACGACGACGACCGAGGTGGCCCGCGCGCTCACCGACCGGCGGCGGCTGACCGTGGTGACGAACTCCCTCAGCATCGCGTCCGAGCTCGCCATCCGCCCCAACCTGAAGCTCGTCGTCACCGGCGGCGTCGCCCGGCCGGAGTCCTACGAGCTGGTCGGTCCGCTGGCCGAGGGAGCCCTGGCGACGCTCAACCTCGACCTGGTGCTGGTCGGCGTGGACGGCATCTCGGTGGAGCAGGGCTTCACGACCCACCACGACGTCGAGGCGCACACGAACCACGCCCTGATCGCGCGCGCCCGCCGCGTCGTCGTGGTCGCCGACAGCTCCAAGCTCGGCCAGATCGCGTTCGCCCGCATCTGCGGCCTCGGCGACGCGGACGAGTTGATCACCGACCGCGACGCCGACGCGGCCGAGGTCGAGGCCGTGCGGGCCGCCGGCCTCGAGGTCACATTGGTCTGAGGCGGGCGGTCGGGCCGACGCCGCCCCCGGCGAGCGCCTCCTCGAGCGTCTCGTAGATCGGCATGAGGCTCCTCAGGTCGACCATGTCGAACACCTTGCGGACGAAGCTGTCCCGGGACGCGACGACCGCGAACCGGCACGCCGACCGGTGCCGGGCGGCCTCGCCCCCCAGCGCGAGCGCGCACACGACCGTCGAGTCGACGAACGTGGCCCGCGTCAGGTCGACGACGACGTGGGAGACCTCACGGAACTGGCGGTCGATCTCGTCCGAGAGCCTGTCGACCGTGGAGAGATCGTGCTCGCCCACGAGCGCGACCACTCGCACGTACCCCAGATCGTGCACCGCGATCCGGCCCTGCTCAACAACCATCGCCTGCCCTCCGGTACGCCCTGGGCTCATCGCCATTCGCCTCGAACCATGGTATCGCTGGACAACGCCGCCCGCCCCGAACCGCCGGCGCCGGCGATCGACCGGATGGGACGCGGCGGGTGCGAGCCATCGGTTCAGGCGATGCGCGCGGCCCGCACGCACTCGACCAGCCGCCCGATGCGGGCGATCGCCGCCGACGGTCGCACCTCGACCTCCGTGCCGGAGGCCGACCCGTGCTCGACGAGCGACCACAGCGATCGCAGGCCGGCGAGGTCGCAGAACCAGACGCGGCGGACGTCGAGCACGAGCGGCTCGCCCGGGCGCTCCCGCATGGCGCCGACCACGGCCGCCTGCAGCTCGGGCACGGTCGATATGCAGAGCTCGCCCCATGCCTCGACGCTGGGCTGCTTCCCCGGGTGGATCCGAACTCCGAAACGGCTCACAGAATCCTCCACTTGGCGCGCGCGAGAGGCAGAGCTGGAGCTTCAACCCGACCGTCCGAAATATACCAGCGGTCCTGTGACCAGGATTGGCGTCCGCCACCCCGGAGGGCCGAGTCGCGGCGCGAGCGCAGCGGCGGCCTCGGGCTGCCGTCGATCGACATGCTCGCCGACCGCGTCGAGATCGGACCGCAACGGCCCAGGACGCCGGTCAGGATGATCCCCCAGCTCCACGGAACGCGCTGACGACCTCGTGGACGGGCCCATGGTCGACGACCGCGCCCGTCTGGCGGTCGGCGTGCCCCGGAAAGACCACGAACCGGTCAGGATCGGCGTGCACCCGCAGGTACGCCCCGACCGTGATGAGCAGATGCTCGCGGCAGGCCGGCCGGCCGCACGCGCAGGCGAGGTCCAGCTCCTCCTCCGGCTCCGCCCCGCCGTCGACGGCGAGCAGGTAGGCCTCCCGGTTCGCCTCGCGCGCAACCTCGGAGAGCCCGGCATGCGCCTCGGCGGGTTCGGCCACTCGTGTCATCGCTCCTCCCCACGTCCTCACCGGGCCGCGGAGGCGGGCATCAACCGCAGCCTCTCCGGCCGGCTGCTGCTTCAACCGCGGCGGGGCCTACCCGCAGCGGGACGCGCCGCAAACGCGCCGCGGAGGTCAGTTCTCCGAATTCGCGTCCTGATTGGCGATGGCCGCCATCAGCAGCAGGCCACCGTCCGCCACCACGGACGTCCCGGTGACGTAGCTGGCGCCGGGCGAGGCCAGGAACGAGATGACGGCGGCGATCTCGCGGGCGTCGCCGGGCCGGTGCGCGGGGATGAGCGGTCGCTCGATGCGGCCGGGATCGACGTCCTCGTTCCCGGTCATGGGGGTCGCGATCTCACCCGGCGCGACCGAGTTGACGGTGATCCCGTGCTCGGCCAGCTCGAGCGCCATGACCTTCGTGAGCATCCCGAGCCCGCCCTTCGCGGCGCAGTACGCGGCCGAGCCTCGCAGCGGCACGTGCTCGTGCACCGACGTGACGTTCACGATCCGGCCGCCGCGGCCCTGGGCGATCATGCGGCGGGCGGCCCGCTGGCCGCACAGGAACGCGCCGTTCAGGTCGACGTCGAGCACCGACCGCCAGGCGTCCCACTCGGCGTCCACGAAGGGCGAGCTGGCGCCGGCGCCGGCGTTGTTCACCAGCACGTCGATCCCGCCGAGCGCCTCGCAGAGCTCGTCGATCCGGTCGGCGGCCCCGGGCAGCGATGTGAGGTCGAGCTGCCGCACCTCCGCCCGCCGGCCGAGCTCGGCGATCTCGCGGGCGGTGCCGTGCGCGCCGTCCTGGTCGGAGTGCCAGGTCACCCCCACATCGAAGCCGTCCCCGGCGAGCGCGACCGCGGCGGCGCGGCCGATCCCCGAGTCCGATCCAGTGACGACGGCGACCGCCATGCGCCGCCCCTACCCCCGTGCCGGCGGAGCGAAACGCCTCGCCGGTTTGGCGCGCCGGGTTGGCCGGGTACGGCCAGGCGATGGCAGCAGCCACCGCCGAGACCCCGAGGCCGGGCCCGGATCCGCCTCCGCAGCCCGAGACGCCGCCGGAGCCCGACGTGCCGGGCCAGCCGGTCTCGCCCGAGGAGGACGACGACGTGCACGGCGATCCCGAGACACCGGTCTAGACGCCGGCAGCCGGGTCGACGACCCGGGTCACGACCCAGCGGTGCTTGCCGATCCTGCGGTCGCGGGCGAAGCCGAGCGCCTCGTACGTGGAGAGGACGCCGTTGTAGAGGAAGCCGGCCGGCACCGCCGCGGCGTCCTCGGGATAGCCCTCGACCGTGCCGCCGCCGAGTCGCGCGATAAGCTGCAGCGCGCCCGCGAGCGCCGCCGTCGCGACCCCCTTGCGGCGATTGCCCTTGCCCACGTAGCAGCAGGCGATCCGCCAGTCCGGCGCCCCTGACCCGGTTCGCTCGTAGGCGGCGCGGCTCTTGATCCGCGGCAGCTCCGCGGGCGAACCGAACTGGCACCAGCCCAGGCAGTCCTCGCCGTCGAAGACGAGCGCCGCGTGCGCCGCGCCCGCCTGCACCCGCTCGTGCTTGCGCTCGCGGTTGCACGCGGCATCCTCGCGGTCGAGGCCCTCGGGGTGGAAGCCCATGCACCAGCAGCCCCCGAAGACGCCGTTGTTGCGCTCCACCAGCGCGGCGAACGCCTCCCAGGTCGACTCGTCGAGCGCCTTGATCGTGTACGTGCTCCCGGTCGTCACTCGAGGTACTCCGCGAACGTCGAGACCGGCAGGCGCTCGGGCGGGCGCGCGTCGCGCGCCGGCGGGCCCAGGTGCAGCAGGCCGAGGACGCGCTCGCCCGCAGGCACCCCGACCGCCTCCAGCCCCGCCTCGGTGCGCAGCACGGCGGGCGTCCGCCAGTAGCCGGCGAGCCCGCGGACGTGCGCGGCCGCCAGGACGATGTAGCACGCGCACGCGGCGGCGCACAGATCCTCCTGGTCGGCGACGGGATCGGTCTGGCGGACGACCGACGCGACGATCAACGTCGGGGCTCGCTCGAGCTTCACGCCGCCGTCGTCGGTGGCCGCCTTCAGCGCCGCCAGCGCTCGCGGCCCGACGACGCGGAAGCGCCAGGGCTGCGTCAGGTGGTGGTTCGGCGCCCACCGGGCGAGCTCGAAGAGCTCGTCCAGCGTCTCGCGCGGCACGGCCGCGCGGCCGAACACCTTGTGCGTGCGGCGGGAATGGACGGCGTCGTCGAACGTGAGCGGTCTGGCGGAGTCGGGCATCGGCGTCGGCGGCGACGCATCTTAGGCGGCGAGGAGGTCAGTCAACGGAACCGAGGGACGCGCTCGACGCGGATCGCCGTGGGCCGTCGAGCCCGGTGGGACGGGCCGGGCCGTTTGCGGCCGGGCCAGCCGGGTATCCGCGCACACATGGAGGGGCCAGTGTGAGCGCCGCGCCGGAGCTCCCGCGCGAGATCCAGCTCGAGGTCACCGGTGCCTGCAACCTCGCCTGCACGATGTGCCTGGTGAGCTACCGGCCGAAGATCGGGAAGCGCGACGGCGCGCTCGACTACGAGCGGTTCCGCGGCATCGTCGACGGCCTGCCGGAGCTCGAGCGGGTGACGCTCCAGGGGCTCGGCGAGCCGCTGCTCGCCCCGCACCTGACCGACATGGTGGCGTACGCGGCGGTGCGCGGGATCGCCGTCGGGTTCAACACGAACGCCCAGCTGCTCACCCCGGAGCGCTCGCGCGAGCTGGTCGAGGCCGGCGTGGCGTGGATGCACGTGTCGGTCGACGGCGCGACCGCCGCGACGTACGAGCGGATCCGGTCCGGCGCCCGCTTCGCGCGCCTCGAGCGGCACGTCCCGGCCCTGACCGCGGCTGCCGGGCGCCGCGGCGACGGCGGCCCCGAGCTGTGCCTCGTCTTCGTCGCGATGCGCCGCAACATCCGCGAGCTGCCCGACGTCGTGCGCCTGGCCGCCCGCTGGGGCGTGCCGAGCGTCCGCGTCCAGAACCTGTCCCACTCCTTCGACGACACCGACCCCTCGGGGAGCTACGCGGAGATCCGCCGCTACGCCGCGGACGAGGCGCTCTTCACCGCGGATGACCTCGGTCTCGCCCGCGCGGCCTTCGCCGAGGCGGCGGCCGCCGCCGAGGAGCTCGGGCTCGCGCTGCGGCTGCCGCGGCTCGACGCGGCCCCGGCGCCCGGGCCGCAGCGCCGCGGCTGCGAGTGGCCCTGGACGTCGGCCTACGTGACCCACACGGGCGACGTCCAGCCGTGCTGCATGGTCATGGGAAGCGAGCGCGCGACCCTGGGAGACATCAGGAGCCGGAGCTTCGCCGAGGTGTGGCGGGGGCGGGCATATCGCGCGTTCCGGCGCCGGCTCGAGAGCGACGATCCGCCGGATGTGTGCCGGGGCTGCTCGCTCTACCGCGGCGTGTTCTAGCGTGGCCGGCGCGAGGCCGCCCCGCCGCGGCCGGGTTTGACGGCCGGCGAGGCGCGGGTACAGCGCGCAAACCGGTTCCGCAGCAGCCACGAACCGGACGCCCGGCGCGCCCGATCGAGGCCGCCGCCCACGTGATCGGAGGACCCATGCTCCCCATGTCCACGCTGCTCGCCAGCCTCGACGTTGCCGACCGGCGGTACTGGCTCTCGAACTGCGAGGGCTTTCATGTGCGCTCCGGGTCCCGCCACCTCGGCATCGTCGAGTTCGTGCGCCATGGCACGGATCCATCTCTCCCCGACACCATCCACGCCTGCGCGGGAATCATGCGCATGCGCGAGTTCGCCGTCGCCGTGGAGGACGTGGAGGGGCTCGACCCACGCCGGCAGACGATCTGGGTACGCGCGCAGGAGAAGCCGGTCGCGGGCCGGATCGCCGCGTGGCTGAGTCGCGCTGGCACGCTCGCGCGGACGGCGTAGCGCGCGACACCCCGGGGAGCGCGGTGACCGTCATCAAGCGAAACGTCGCGCCCGGCATCCACCGGGTGGACGACGCCTACGTCAACTGGTGCACAGTGGAGGACGGCGACGAGCTGGCGTCGTCGACGCCGGCCTACCCCGCTCCTACACCGCGCTCGAGCGGCCGCTGCGGCTCCTCGGCCGCCCGCACACATCGTCGCGGCCGGCGGCTCGGAGGCCGCCGGCCGCGTCGCCGAGCGCGGCTCGCTCAGGCGGTCTCGCTCGTCATCCGCAGGGCGACCTGGTACTTGCCGACCGAGGCGCGGCTGCCGGGCGTCTCGTCGGGGCTCATCGCGTTCAGCGTCTCGTCGGCCGTGCGGTAGTCCTGCTCGCTCTCGAAGACGAGGATCGCAAGCGCCGAGCCTGCGTCGGGGTCGTGGAGCAGGAGCATCTCGCTGGCCGGGAGATCGTCCGGCTGGGGCTCGCTCGTGATGCGCTGACGCAGCTCCGCCATGCGCTCGCCGGTGACGCCGTCGAAGGAGACAACTCGTGCCAATGCCATTGCCGGGACCTCCTCTGCTCGGGGATCGGATGTCATGTCGTCCCGCGTCCGTCACGATCGTAACAGCCGGGGCCGCGCACGAACCGGCCGGCGAGGGCCCCGGTGTGCTCGCCCCCGCGCACCGTCGCGGCGCCGTTCACCCACACGTCCCGCACCCCCTCGGCCAGGCGATGGGGGTCGGCGAACGTGGCCGTATCGCGCACCCGCGCCGGGTCGAACACGACCAGGTCGGCGTGCATCCCGGGGGCGACGACGCCCCGGTCGCGAATCCCCAGCCGCGCGGCGACGGCCGAGGTCATCTTGCGAACCGCATCCTCCAGCTCGAGCACGCCCTCGTCGCGGGCGTAGTGGCCGAGGACGCGGACGAACGTCCCGTAGTCGCGCGGGTGCACGGGCCCCTGCGCGGCCGCCCAGGCGGGGTCGAGCCCGCCGCCGTCGGAGCAGATCGCGATCCACTCGAGCCGCAGCTGCGCGCGGACGTTCTCCTCGGACATCTCGTGGTAGATCGTGAACACCTCGCGCCCCTCCGCGATCAGCAGGTCGAAGACGCAGTCGAGCCAGTCGGTGCCGCGCATCTCCGCGATCTCGACCAGGTTGCGGCCGACGTAGAGCCGGTGCTCGGGCAGGCGCAGGCCGACCGGGACGGTCTTCTCGGGCGGGCCGGGATCGTCCACCTCGACCGTGCCCGCGGCGAGCTGCTCCCGCACCCAGGCGCGGGTGCCCGGCTCGGCCAGCCGGGCGAAGAGGCGCCCGTCCGCGGCCAGGCTGACGGGCAGCCGGGCGGACAGCCCGGTTCCCGACGCCGCGTAGGGGTACATGTCGGCGGCGAGCGGCATTCCTGCCGCACGCGCGGCCTCGATCCGCTCGATCGCCGGCGCCATCAGATGCCAGTTGCGGGGGCCGCCCGACGCCTTGAGGTGGTAGATCTCGGTCGTCGCGCCGGAGCGGCGACCGATCTCGATCGCCTCGTGGATGCCCTCGAGCAGCCGGTCGCTCTCCGACCGGATGTGGGAGACGTACATGCCGCCCGAGCCGGCCACCACCCGTGCCACCTCCACGATCTCATCGGTTGCGGCGTAGGCGTCCGGCGGATAGATGAGCGCGTAGGCCACCCCCATCGCGCCGTCGCGCATCGCGTCCGCCACCACGCCGCGCATGACGTCGAGCTCGGCCGCCGACGCGGCGCCCGTGCGCATGCCGCAGGCGTACTCGCGCACCGTGCCGCCGCCGATGAAGGAGGCCACGTTCGGCGACACGCCGCGCTCTTCAAGCGCCTCCAGCCACTCCCCGAAGCGGCGCCAGCTGCGAATCCGCTCGAGCCAGCGCTCGTCGATGCCGTCGATCCACGGCTCGGGCGGGCCCACCAGGCCGCCGTGCGGCGCCGGCGAGTAGCCCTCCCCCATCACCTCGGTGGTCACGCCCTGGATCACCTTGGAGAGGGAGCGCCCGTCCACGAAGAACGGCCACAGGGAGTGGCTCATGATGTCGATGAAGCCCGGGCAGACGAGGAGGCCGCGCGCGTCCACCGTCTCGGGGGCGGCGAGCGTCCCCGGCTCGGCGACGGCCACGATGCGGTCGCCTGCGACGCCGACGTCGGCCGTCCGGCGGGGGGCGCCGGTGCCGTCGATCAGCTCCGCGCCGGTGATCGCGAGGTCGAGCCTGCCGCTCACGATGCGCGCGTCGCCGTCCGCCGGCGGGGCGCGCGCCCGCGGGGCTGCTCCACGGGGACGGTCGGCGGCCGGTCGGGCATCCCCCGCCGCGCCTCCGCCCCGGGCTCCAGCGTGAGCGTCTCGCCGCAGTGGCCGATCGTGATGCGCCGGCCGGCGGCCCGGTAGACCACCGCGTCGTGGGTGATCTCGACCCGCAGCCGGGTACCCTGGAAGCGCACGCCGAACGCGACCCGGGTCAGCTCGGACGGCAGCCGGGGGTCGAACACCAGGCGCCCGCGGGTGACGCGCATCCCGCCGAAGCCCGCCACGGCGGCCACCCACGCGCCCGCGAGCGACGCCAGATGCAGGCCGTTGCGGGTGTTCTGCTGCGCGTCGTGCAGGTCGAGCAGGGCGGCGTCCGCCAGATAGTCCAGCGCCAGCTCGACGTGCCCCGTCTCGGCCGCGATCACCGCCTGCGTGCCCGCCGAGAGCGACGAGTCGCGAACCGTCACCTTCTCGTAGTAGGCGAAGTTGCGCCCCTTCTCCTCGAGCGTGAACTCGTCGTGGCAGGCGTGCAGGGCGAGCACGAGATCCGCCTGCTTGATGACCTGCCGCCGGTAGAGCTGGAAGTACGGGTAGTGCAGGAAGAGCGGGTAGTCCTCCTCGGGCGTCGCGTCGAAGTCCCACCCCTCGTGCCGGGTGAAGCCCTCCGACTGCTCGTGGATGCCGAGGTCGTGGTTCACGGGAACGACGACCGAGCGGGCGGCCACCCGCCACGCGTCCACCTCGTCGTCCTCGATGCCGATCTCGGCCGCCGCGTCCGGGTAGCGCTCGGCCGCGTCCGCGGCCGCCAGCAGGTTCCGCTTCGCCATCAGGTTCGTGTAGGTGTTGTTGTCGGCGAGCGCGCTGTACTCGTCGGGCCCCGTCACGCCGTCGATGCGGAAGCCGCCGGCCGAGTCCGCATGCCCAAGCGACTGCCACAGCCGGGCGGTCTCGGTGAGCAGCGTCAGGCCCGCGCCGCGCTCGAACGGCTCGTCGTCGACCGCCTCGGTGTACGTCCTCACCGCGGCCGCGACGTCGGCGTTGATGTGGAATGCCGCCGTCCCGGCCGGCCAGTAGCCGGAGCACTCGCGGCCGGTGATGGTCCGCCAGGGGAACGCGGCGCCGCGCAAGCCAAGCTGCGCCGCCCGCTCCTGCGCCAGCTCGATCGTCGAATGGCGCCAGCACAGGGCATCCTTGACCGCCTGCGGGAACGTGTAGGTGAGCATGAAGAGCGCGAACATCTCGCTGTCCCAGAAGACGTGGCCGTCGTAGCCGTTTCCGGTCAAGCCCTTGGCGCCGATGGCGCGGCCCTCGGCCCGGGCCGCCGCCTGGAGCACATGGAACATCGCGAAGCGGACGGCCTGCTGCAGCTCGCGGTCGCCGTCGAGCTCCACGTCCGCCGTGTCCCAGAACTCCGACAGGAACTCCGCCTGGAGCTCGACAAGCTTGTCCCAGCCGGTGAACCGCGCCTCCGCGAGCGCCGCCGCGACCTGGTCGGCGATCGCCGGCAGCGCCCGCTGGGCCGACCAGCCGTACGACATGAACTTGACGACGCGCAGGCGCTCGCCGACGTCGAGGTCGGTCGCGACCGTCACTCGCGCCAGGTCGTCGAAGTTGTCCGACGATGTCTCGGTGCCGTTCGGGCCCTCGACGACGTGATCCATCGCGGCTCCCACGCGCAGCCCGCTCGAGCGCGTGCGGTGCACGAGCACGGCCCGCGTGTCACGACACATGGACCGCTCCGAGATGAGCGGCGCCTCGAGCGCCGCCGCCGCCCGCGGGTCGTCCTGGCGGCTGGTCGAGGGCTCGTTCGCGACCAGCTCTGACTGGACGACGACGCGGGCAGGATCTCCGACCGGCTCCACCTCGTAGAGCACTGCGGCCACCGCGCGCTGGATGAACGACACCATCCGCGTCGACGTCACCCGCACCGCCTGGCCGGCCGGCGACACCCAGTCGACCTCCCGGCGCAGGGTGCCGCGGCGGAAGTCGAGGGTGCGCTCGTGCCGCTCGAGCCGGCCGTAGCGGACGTCGAACGGCTCGTCGTCCACGAGCAGGCGGATGATCTTGCCGTCGGTGACGTTCACGATCGTCTCGCCGGACTGCGGATACCCGAAGCCCGCCTCCGCGTACGGCAGCGGCCGGTTCTCGTGGAAGCCGTTCAGGTACGTCCCCGGCAGACCCGCCGGGTCGCCCTCGTCGAGGTTGCCCCGCAGGCCGATGTGGCCGTTCGAGAGGGCGAAGATCGTCTCCGCCTGCTCGAGCACGTCCAGGTGCAGCTCGTGCTCCTGCAGCGACCAGGCGTCCTCGCCGTAGGCGGGGTGCTCGATCACCGCGGCGGCAGCAGGTCGGCGAGGTCGGACACGACCAGGTCGGCGCCGCTCTCGCGCAGGGCGTCCGCCTGGCCGACGCGGTCGATGCCGACCACGCACCCGAACCCGCCCGCGCGGCCGGCGGCCACGCCGGCAAGCGAGTCCTCGAAGACGACCGCGGCGGCCGCGTCCACGCCCAGCAGGCGGGCGCCGGCCAGGAAGGTGTCGGGGTCGGGCTTCCCGCGCAGGCCTTCGCGCTCGGCCAGGATCCCGTCGACGACGTCCTCGAACAGGTCGGCGATGCCCGCCGCCGCGAGCACCTCGCGGGTGTTCGCGCTCGACGACACGACGGCGCGGCGCAGGCCCTGCTCGGCCGCCGCCCGCACGTACCGGACCGAGCCGTCGTAGGCCTCGACTCCGTCGTCGTGGATCAGCCGCTGCACGAGCTCATTCTTGCGGTTTCCGAGGCCCGCGACGGTCTCGGCGTCCGGCGGGTCGCCCGGATCGCCGTCGGGCAGCGAGATCCCGCGTGACTCGAGGAACGAGCGCACCCCTGCGGCCCGCGGCTTGCCGTCGACGTAGCGGTCGTAGTCGTCGTGCTCGTCGAACGGCCGGAAGGGTTCGCCGGCGCGGGCCGCCCGGTCCTTCAGGTAGCCGTCGAACATCTCCTTCCACGCCCGGGCGTGGACGACGGCCGTCCTGGTCAGCACGCCGTCCATGTCGAAGAGGCAGGCCCGGGCGGAATCGGGGAGGCCGAGCATGCCGCCACGATAGCGTCCACGGTGCGCGAGACTCCCGTGTGGATGTCCACGCTCACGCCCGCCGACGATCGCACCGCCGCCCTGATCGAGGCGATCCGGACCGGCGATCTCGACCGGCTCGGGCGGCTCCTCGACGGGGAACGCTCCCTGGCGGGCGCCTGGATCCGCGACCGCAGGGGGATCGCACGCTCGACCTTGCACGTCGCCACCGACTGGCCGGGGTACTTTCCGAACGGCCCCGCCGTCGTGCGGCTGCTGGTCGGCGCGGGCGCCGATCCGAACGCCGCGATCGGCGGTGACGGGGAGACGCCGCTCCACTGGGCGGGCAGCAGCGACGACGTCGACGTCGCCGACGCGCTGCTCGACGCCGGCGCCGACCTGGGGCGGGCCGGCGGATCGATCGTCGGCGGCACGCCGCTCGACAACGCGGTCGGGTACGGGTGCTGGCACGTCGCCCGGCGCCTGGTGGAGCGCGGCGCACGCGTCGACAAGCTGTGGCACGCCGCGGCGCTCGGGATGCTCGCCCGGTTGGAGGAGCTGCTCGCCGCCTCCCCGGCACCGGCCGGGGAGGAGATCCACAACGCGTTCTGGCAGGCCTGCCACGGCGGGCAGCGGCGCGCCGCCGAGCTGCTGCTCGCCCGGGGAGCCGACGTGCGCTGGATCCCCGACTACGCCGGGGGCACGGCCGTGGACGCCGCCGCCGGGCCGGACACGCGCCGCGACCTGCTCGTCACCTGGCTGCGCGAGCGCGGCGCCGACCACGCCAATTGACATCCGAGCGCCTGACAATTGGGACTGCGCGGGCCGAGCTGCGCGAGCTCGGCCTGGGCGCGATGCGGGCGATCCTCATGGGCGAGGCCGGCGGCGCACCTCCGTCCCCGGGCTACCCGGCGGCCGGGTCGCTGACCGGCCTGCGGATCCGGGTCGAGCGGCTGGAGCGCGGCGAGGAGCCCGGCCCGTGGTTCCAGGTCGTCCGCCGCGCCGACGGCCGGGCGGTGGGCGACCTCAACTTCCACGACCCGCCGGACGCCGACGCGGAGGTCGTCGTCGGCATGGATCTCGTCCCCAGCGTGCGCGGACAGGGCCTCGGCACCGAGGTGCTGCGGGCCGCCTGCCTGTGGGCCCTCGCGCGGCCGGACGTCCGGTCGGTGCGCGGCGAGATCGACCGGGGGAATATGGCGTCGCGCCGGATGGCCGAGAAGGCGGGCATGCGCTTCACCGGGATGCGGGGCGATGACCAGCAGTTCGTCATGCCGTGAGGCGGGCTACGCGACGGCGACGAAGTCGTCGCCCTCGCGCCGGCCCTGCTCGCGCGCCAGCTCGCGCAGGCGGGCCCGCGCCGCCGCCCCGGCGACGGCGCCCAGCACGACGCCGTCGCGAGGGCCATCGTCGTGCGCATGCACCGGAATCCCGTAGATCCGCTTGCCGATCTTGCGCTCGTCGACGTCGACGAAGGCCGTCACCTCCACACCGGCGTCGGTCAGCGCCCGCGCGTGCAGCTTCCCCACCGGGCCGGAGCCCCACACGACGGCCGGCCGCCCGCGCAGGAGATGCCGGCGCAGGAAGTCGACCTTGCAGCGCGCGAAGGCCTCGAGCGAGTACCGCTCGTCCGTACGGGCGAGCCCGGAGGGATGGTCGCGCCAGTCGAGCACGATCTCCTCGACGTTGCGGAACCGCCCGCCGGCGGCCCAGAGGCGCAGCACGAGGTCGTAGTCCTCCGGTCAGTCGACGGCGCGGTACGAGATCGCGTCCGCGCGTGCGAACAGGGTGGGATGGCCGATCGGGCACTCGACGAACAGGTCCCGCCGGGCGCGCTCGACGGTGGTCAGCGAGTTGAGCCAGCGCTCGTACCGGCGCAGCCCGTCGGTCACCTCCGGGACGTAGGCGACCCCGCCACCGCACGCGTCCAGCCCCTCGTCCCGGAGGGCGGCCAGCTGCACCTCGATCCGGCGCGGCCGCGCGACATCGTCGGCGCCCATCGCCGCGACGTAGGCGCCCCGCGCCTCGGCGCAGGCGCGCCGCGAGGCGGCGGCGAACCCCTGCGCATCCTGGCGCACGACGCGGAAGCGCTCGTCGCGCGCAGCCCGGTCGCGGGCGATGTCGCCGGACGCGTCGCGCGGGCCGTCGTCGACGACGATCACCTCGATCTGCTCGTGCGTCTGCTCCGCCAGCGATCGCAGCGCCTCGTCCAGATACGCCTCGCCGTCGCGCACCGGTACCAGCACCGACACGAGGGAGCCGGGGGACGGGTGCGGCGGGCGCCGGTTCACCCGGCCAAGCTAGTGGATCGTCAGGCAACGTTCGCCGGGTTCCGGCGGCTGCAACCCGTCGCATCGCGCCTCGGCGTCTGCGTGATCGCAGACGCCTCGGACCGCTGTCAAGGGCATCCGCCCTTGACAGCTTCTCGGCCGGCCCGATATTCCCGATGTCGGGCCTCCCTGCGTCCTTGCGCTGCTCGGGTTTCGCTCGCCGTCGACACCACCAACGCCACCTGACGACCCACTAGCGTCTCCCCGTGGTGTTCGACGAGGGGACGGAGTTCGGTGCCCGGGTCGCGCGGCGCTTGCGCGAGGAGCAGGTCGTGTGGCTGACGACGGTGACGCCCGCGGGCGCCCCTCTCCCCCGCCCGGTCGGATTCCTGTGGGACGGCGCCGACGTCGTGTCGGTGTACAGCCAGCCCGGCGCGCGCGTGCGGAACATCGCCGCCAACCCCAGGGTGACGCTCAACTTCGACGGCGACGGCCGCGGCGGCGACGTCGTCGTCCTCTCGGGCGCAGCTCACGTCGACACGTCCGCGCCGGCCGCGGACGCGCTGCCCGCCTGGCTCGAGAAGTATGCCGCCCGGATCGCGGGGTTCGGCCTGACGCCGGCGGCCTACGCCGCCCGCTTCAGCGTCCCGATCCGGATCCGGCTCACGCGGGCCGACGGACGCTGAGACGGCACGGGAATGGCCAACCACGCGCGCCGGTCAATTTCGACGGGCACGACAACTCAACTCTCTTCGCCTCGGAGCCGAGGTGTTCGTCCGGCTACCGAGACCCCTGCGACCTCGCGATCGCCTAGACGTTCGTCCGGGGAATGGTCGCCGAGCGTTCCGCGATGTGCTCGGGCTCGATCAGGGCACTTGGGCGCGCGGGCGTGGATGGGCGCTCTGGAAGGCGCCCAACACCGGGAGACCCGACGCCGCCGCGAGGCTTCGTGAGCCGTGCGGATGCAACATCTTCATAGCGCACATGCTATCTCGGTTCACCCGACATTGCAAGGACGCGGGCGGCCGCTGATTGATACGGTCGTCGCCCCCGATCCGACGTGTTCGATCCCCTCACCGAACGGAGTTGCGCTGATCATGTCTTCGACGGAGCAACCGACGAACACCAACAAGGCCCTCTGGGAGAAAGGCGACTTCACCCGCATCGCGGCGTCGATGCGCGAGAGCGGGGCGGCGATCGTGGCCGCCCTCGGCGTCCGCGAGGGCATGGACGTGCTTGACCTCGCCTGCGGCGACGGGACAACCGCCGTGCCCGAGGCGCCACCTGGGCGCCAACGTGCTCGGCGTCGACATCGCCCGCAACCTCGTGGCGGCGGGGAACGCCCGGGCGCAGAGCCTGGGGCTCGGGAATCTCAGGTTCCAGGAGGGCGATGCCTCGGACCTCGGCCAGCTCGCCGGCGACGGCTTCGACCTCGTCCTCAGCATGTTCGGGGCGATGTTCGCGCCGCGCCCCGACGCCGTCGCGCGCGAGATGGTGCGGGTCACCCGCCCGGGCGGCCGGGTCATGATGGGCAACTGGATCCCCAACGACCCCACGTTCGTCGCGCAGCTCCTGCGCATCAGCACCGCCTACTCGCCGCCGCCCCCGGAGGGGTTCGTCAGCCCCATGCTGTGGGGCGTCGAGCAGACGGTCGTCGAACGCTTCACCGGAGCCAGCGTGCCCGCCGAGCGGATCTCGTGCGAGCCGGACGTCTTCACCTTCCACCACGACGGCTCGCCGTCGGGGTTCCTGGCCGAGTTCCGGGACTACTACGGGCCGACGATGAACGCCTACGCCGCGGCCGCGGCGGCCGGACGCGAGGCGGAGCTCCACGCCGAGCTGGAGGCGCTCGTCCACGAGCACAACGTGAGCGGACGCGAGGACGTCACGACAATCCCGGCGGCGTTCCTGCGGGTGACCGTCGAGGTGTGATGCGCGCGGAAGTCCCTCGGAACGGGGCTCGAACGGATCGCGTGTCACGCCCACGGGCTCGAGCCGCTCCGCCAGTTCACCCTGGGTAAAGGCTTTTGATACGTTCGCACCGATGGGGCCCCGCTTGCTCGACGCGAACGACGTCGCCCTCATCGACCTGATCGTGTCCGTGCACTTCGAGGGTCGCTGAGGAGTGCGTTCCGGCGACGCCGACACGACGCGGGAGGCCGCGGAGATCGCGGCCGCGCTCGGCGAGCGCGGCGTCCGCTTCGCACGTATCAGCCACCCCGACCTGTTCGGTCGGCCGCGCTCCAAGGACGTGCCCTTGGACCGGCTTCCTGCATGCCTCACCGGACTCGGCTACGCAGAGGCAAGCCTCGTCGAGGGGCTCGACGGAGAGCCCCTTTCGGGCGCCGACTTTCCGGCCGACCGCGGCCACCCCGACGTTCACGCCGTCCCGGCGCTCGACACGGCCCGCGTCATGCCGTGGGAATCCGAAACCGCCTGGTTTCTCGCCGACCTCCACGACGCCCAGGGCGAGCCATCAGGACTCTGCAGCCGCCACCTGCTGCGCCGTTCAGCCGCCGCGCTCGAGGCGCTCGGGTATGACGCGACGGTCGCGGTCGAGCTCGAGTTCTACCTCCTCCGCACAGAGGGCGGCCGGTGGCACCCATATTCGCCGCAGACGGGGATGGCCTACACCGCCGGCACGCGCGCCGACCCTGCTGGGCTGCTCCGGCGCACCCACGCCGCCCTGCTCGATGTCGGTCTCGACGCGACCACGGCACACCGCGAGTTCTCTCCAGGACAGTTCGAGATCAACCTGAATCACGGCCCCGCCGTGTCCGCGGTCGATCAAGCGTTCCTGCTGAAGGAAGTCGTGAAGGTCATCGCCCAGCGCGACGGCCTGCTTGCAACCTTCATGCCGAAGCCGTTCCCGGATCACGAGGGCAACGGAGCCCACATCCACATCTCGTTGCACCGTGACGGCGAGAACGCGATGGCCGGCGACGACTGTGCCGGGCTGGGTCGAGTCGGGCTGGCGTTCCTCGCCGGCGTGCTCGAGCACGCTCCGGCGCTGCAGGCGATCGCGGCGCCGACCGTGAACTCATACAAGCGCTTCACGCCGGACGGCATCGCTCCGAAATCCGCCACCTGGGCGCTCGACCACCGATTCGCCTACGTCCGGGTGCCCGCCGAGGGCGGCCCGGCTGCCCGCATCGAGTTCCGTGGCGCGGACGCGGCAGCCAGCCCGTACCTGATGGCCGCAGCGCTACTGATCGCCGGCCAAGACGGGATCGAGCGCGACCTGACCGCGCCGGCGCCGATCGTGCCATCGGATCCCGGCACGACGGGTGCGGCACTGCCATCGAGCCTCCCAGACGCCCTGGACGCGCTGCAAAGCGACCCTGTGCTCTGCCAGGGCCTCGGGCGCGAGATCGTCAGCGCCTTCGTCGGAATCAAGGCCCGCGAGGCGAGGCGGTTCGCAGCGACCGTCACCGACTGGGAGCGATCCGAATACGGATACCACGCATGACGCGGCGCCCGCGCAGCCCTGGCGGCGCCACGCCAAGGACGATCCGCTGAGCCTCGCAAGACCAAGCGGATGATGGAGGCGGCGGGAATCGAACCCGCGTCCACGATCGCACGAAGAGAGCGTCTACAAGCGTATTCCGGGGTTTCAATTCGCCCGAGTGGCTGCCCCCGGACAGGCCACCCCTCGAGCTAGCCCCTCTTTGATGTCCCGGTCGGCGGCGGAGGCGTTCCCCCTTCCGGCTAGCCCGCTGGATGACACCGGCGATCCCTCCCGCGGGCTGGAGGGGCCGGCGCGCTGCCGAGGTCTTAGGCGGCGAGTGCGAGATCAGATTCCGCACTTGCGGTTTCCAGGGATTTTACGAGGCCACCTGGAACCTCGGCTTGCAACTCTCCCCGAAAGTCAACCATGTCGAAACCAGGTCGCCCCCCGAGGTTGTCGGCTACCATGGTACCGGATCTGGTGAGGAGGGCCGGCCCGCGGGCGGGGACGGGGCGGCAGATCAGGGGTTGGGCTGTTGAGCGTGGTTGAGACATTCGCCGTCGCCGTGGTGGGCGGCTTGACCGGGAGCGCCTGCGGTTCCGGGATCCTCATGTGGGCGCGGCACCGGGAGCGCGAGCTCGACCTCGACGAGCGCCGCCAGGAGGAGATGGCCACCGAGGCGAACACCTTCGCCGGCGCCGCCGCGGCGGCGCAGAGCATGCTGACGGCCGCCAAATGGGAGGGCGTGCGCAACAACGACGGCAAAGATTTCATCTCGCGCATGCTCGAACGGCATGACGAGATGACGATGCGGCTGCCTCGGATCCACACGGCCTTCGGCGCCCACTCCGAGGCGTCGACGGCGGCGGTGCGCGTGAACGAGGAGGTCGAGGCCTGCCTGCGCCGTCTCTCCGGCGTGTACGCCGCCCTCCAGCGGGGCGACGACATCGACGAGGAGTGGGACATGCTGGAGGCCGAGGAGCGCGAGCTCTCAGCCTGGCGCACGCACTTCGGCGAGGCGGCCCGGGCCGAGCTCGTGGCGAACGGCAACCACCGCGTGCGAATCTAGGGTCGTGTCCATCGACCCGGCAGACCGCGATCGGCTCCGCGAGCGGCTCGGCCCGGTCGGAGCCTGGCTGACGCTGCTCGGCCTGCGCTCCGCGGGCGAGGGGCGGGCGGCGGCGGCCGAGACCGAGCGGCTCGGCTACCCGGCGCTCTGGTTCGGCGAGACGCCCGTGAACAAGGAGGCGTTCGTGCACGCCGGCATCCTGCTCGCGGCCACGGAGCGGATCGCGATCGCCACCGGGATCGCGAGCATCTACGCCCGAGACGCCGCGGCCGCGAACGCCGCCGGGAACGCGCTGGCCGAGGCCTACGACGGCCGCTTCGTGCTCGGCCTCGGCGTCAGCCACGCCCCCGCCGTGGCCCAGCGCGGCCACGACTACGGCAAGCCCGTGACGGAGATGCGCAGATACCTCGACGCGATCGACGCCGCCGACTACCGCGCCCCAGCTCCGGCACGACCCACGCCGGTGGTCATCGCCGCCTTGCGGCGGCGGATGCTCGAGCTGGCCCGCGACCGCGTCCACGGAGCCCATCCGTACCTGGTGACGCCGGCGCACACCGCCCGTGCGCGCGCGATCCTCGGCCCCGGGCCGGTGCTCGCGCCGGAGCAGGGCGTCGTGCTCGAGACCGACCCCGATCGGGCACGGGCGATGGCCCGCGAGCATCTGACCGCCTATCTGCGGCTCCCGAACTACACGAACAGCTGGCGCGAGGATGGGTTCGGCGACGAGGACTTCGCCGACGGCGGCAGCGACCGGCTCGTCGACGCGTTGATCGCCTGGGGCGACGCCGAGACGATCGCGGCGCGCGTGCGCGCCCACCACGAGGCGGGCGCCGACCACGTCTGCATCCAGCCGGTGATCCGCGACCTCGACCGCGCCCTGGCCGCGCTGCGCGCGCTCGCGCCCGGTCTGCTCCGATAACCGGGGTCAGACCCCGAACGGGGGTGCAACGGAATCGTCACGGCCGACGTTCGGGGTCTGACCCCGGTCAGGAGAACCAGGCCGGCGGGTCGGCCCCCGGCGCCGGCGGGTCGGCCGGCTGGCCGCCGCCGTACTCCGTCCGGCCGGTGGTCGCGCACCACACCGACGCGCGCTCGAACCGCTCCGCCAGCAGCCGCGCGGTCACGTCCTGCATCGCCACGTCGGCGGGCGACGCCCGGCCGTCCGTCTCGATCGTGAGCAGCCCCTCGCCGCCGTCCGGGAAGTAGGTCGCGCGCACGCCGGTGCCCGAGAGCGGCCGCTTGCGCCAGTGAAAGCCGATGCCGTCCAGCTCCGGCCCCCACTCGAAGCGGTAGCCGAGCGGCTCGAGGAACGCCCGCATGCCCTCGACCGGCACCGCCTCGAAGCGCACCTCGAGCTTCATCGCCGCCGTCTCGCGTCATCGGGCGCCGTCACAGCCTTGAGGAAGTGCTCCGACACCTGTCCGTAGCCCATGCCGCGGTAGAACCCGTGCGCGCCCTCGCGGTGGAGCGCGCTCGTCACCTCGATCCGCACGCATCCGCGTGAGCGCGCGATCGCCTCGGCCTCGGTGACGAGGGCGCGTGCGAGCCCCCGGAGCCGGGCCGCCTCGCCGACTACGAGCATCGTGATCCGGCACCAGTCGCCCGGGTCGTGCAGCACCGGCACCATCGAGAGCGTGAGCACGCCGGCGATCTCGCCGTCCAGCTCGGCCACGAGGGCCGCCGTCCCGGCCAGCCGCCGCTCGACGTCGGCCGGGGGCGTCTCGTACCCGAGCTCGGCGAGCAGGGCGGCGATCGCGGGCGCGTCCGCCGGCTCCGCCCCCCGGACGCTCACCGGCGCTGCCGCTCGAGCCCGCGCATCGCGCGGTCCATCTGCCGCTGGGCGTCGCGCTCGGCGATCGCGTGGCGCTTGTCGACGCCCTCCTTGCCGCGGGCGAGACCGATCTCGAGCTTCACCTTCCCGTCCACGAAGTAGAGCTGGAGCGGGACGAGGGTCATCCCCCGCTCCGCCACCTTGCGCCCGAGCTGCTCGATCTCGTGCCGGTGCAGCAGGAGCTTGCGGTCGCGGGTGGGCTCGTGGTTCTGCAGGTTGCCCTGGCGGTACGGCGCGATGTTGGCGCCCACCAGGAACACCTCGCCGTCGTGCAGCTGGGCGTAGGCCTCGCGCAGGTTGCCGCCGCCGTCGCGCAGCGACTTCACCTCGGTGCCCGTGAGCGCGATGCCCGCTTCCATCCGCTCGAGGATGTGGTAGTCGTGGCGGGCCTTCCGGTTCTCGGCGATGAGCTTGCGGGCGGCGGCCATCCCCGAACTCTACGGTTTGCGCCGCCGTTCCAGGTCGAGGAACGGCAGGTCGACGGCGGTCGCGGCGACGCGGCCGCGCTCGCCCTCGACCGACCACTCGACCTCGAGCGGCGCGCCCACGCGCACCCCGGCGTCGAGCGACGCGAGGCCGATCATCTTCTTGAGCGTCGGCGACCAGCAGGTGCTCGTCGCCCGGCCGACCTGGCCCCCGCCGTAGAAGATCGGGGTCGGTTCCCGGTTCACGGTCGCCTCGACGGCCGGCGCGAGGCCGTGCCGCGCGAACGCCCCCTCGATGCCGGGCCAGTCGAGCTCGACGCCGACGAGCTTCCGCGCGGGCCCGCCGGCGTCCTGCTCGCGCGCGAGCGCGCGGCGGCCGACGAAGTCGTCCTTGGAGAAGTCGACCAGGCGGCCCAGGCCGATCTCGAACGGCGAGTACTCGTGCTCGGGCGTGAGCGCCGTGCGCGCGCTGGTGTAGTCGACCTCGATCAGGATCAGGCCCGCCTCGACGCGGGCGACGTCCATCGCCCGGATCCCGCAGGGCCGCAGGCCGTGGTCGTCGCCGGCGGCGATGAGCGCGTCCCACAGGGCCGGCGCCCGATCGGCGGCGACCCACAGCTCGTAGCCGAGGTCGCCGGTGTAGCCGGTGCGGGTCACGTCGAGCTCGATCCCGGCGATCGTCGCCGCCCGGCGGCGGAAGTAGCGCACGTCCGACCAGTCCGCGCCGGTCGCCGCCTCCAGCACCGCCCGGGCGCGCGGCCCCTGCAGCGCGAGGGCGCCGAGCTCGTCGGACACGTCGCGGACCTCCACGTCGAGCCCGCCCGCGTTCATGCGCATCCAGCGGTAACACGGATCGGCGGCAGTCCACCGGAACGTCGTCTCGTCGAGGCGCGAGACGGTGCCGTCGTCGATCACCTTCCCGCGCTCGTCGCACCACGGCGTGTAGAGCACCTGCCCGACGGCCAGCCTGGTGGCGTCGCGGGTCACGACGCGATCGACGAGCCGCAGCGCGTCCGGGCCGGAGACCCTGTACTTGTAGAGCGGGGAGACGTCGATCAGGGCCGCCGACTGGCGGATGGCGTTGTACTCGATGTCGTGGTGGTCGGCGTACGCGGCCGCCGAGTGGTAGCCCGCCCAGTCGCCCCAGGCCAGCTTGCGGTTCAGCGCTGCGGTGCGCTCGTGGAAGGGGGTGCCGACGCTCACG
>JAICJC010000150.1 GCA_025928655.1 Thermoleophilia bacterium
AGCGCTCGACCCGGCCGCCCGTATCGACCAGCTTCTGCCGGCCGGTGTAGAAGGGATGGCAGGCAGAGCAGATCTCAACGTGAATTTCGGGCTTGGTCGAGCGGGTCATGAACTCATTGCCGCAGGTGCAGCGGACATGAGCCTCTACGTATTCGGGATGAATTTCGGTTTTCACACCACTGAGTTTAGCCGGGGCCTGACGGTGGCTGGCAAGGACGCAGGGAGCGACGCGTGCTCTGCACGCGAGCTTCCAAGGACGCCGCGATGCGACGGGTTGCAGCCGCCGGCCTGTCAAGGCGCATGCCTTGACAGGTCTCGCGAGCAGCCTGCGATTCACGCAGGCTGCGAGAGCGGCAGACGTCGCCTGACGACCCACTAGCGCCAGCCGAGCTCGTCGGCGACCTCCTCGGCGACCGCGAGCAGGCGCTCGGCGGCGGGGTTGGCGCCGCCCGGCCGGATCAGCAGGTGCGTCTCGAACAGCGCGGGCGGGTCGAGTGGCCGCCAGACGAGGCCGCCCGGCAGGCCGAGGCGGGCCGACTCGCCGGCCAGCGCCACCGCCTCGCCCGCGACGAGCGGGGTCAGGGCCAGGTCGAGGGTCACGGTGCGATGCACCACGGTCGGCTCGACGCCGCGGTCGCGGAACACCCCGACGACGGCGTCGTAGTGGCCGGGGTTCGCGTCGCGCGGATGCATCAGGAACGGCATGTCCGCGACGGCGTCGAGGCGGATCGTCTCCCCCGCCGCGCGGGGATCGTCGCCGCGCAGCTCGATGCCCTGCGGCTCGAGCCGCAGCAGGCGCGTCTCGAGGCCGATGTCCGCGGGCGGGCAGCGGACGGCGCCGACGTCGATCGTCCCGTCCCCCACGCCGGCGAGGATCTGCCCGGTCGACATCACGTGCGTCGTGACCTCGACGTCGGGCAGGCGCACCGTCAGCGCGCGCATCAGCTCCGGCACCGTCTCATAGCTCGCGCTCGCGCCGTACCCGAACGCGACCGCGCCCCGATCACCGGCGCCGAACGCGCTCGTCAGCCGCCACAGCTCGTCGGCCGCGTCCAGCAGCACGGGCCCGCGCTCGAACAGGTACCGGCCCGCCTCGGTGAGCGCGAACGTGTGCGTCGTCCGGTGCAGGAGCTCGACCCCGAGCTCACGCTCGAGCAGGCGCACCTGCCGGCTGAGGGCCGGCTGGGCGACATGGAGAAGCTCGGCTGCCCGCGTGAAGTTCTGCTCACCTGCCACCGCCAGGAAGTAGCGCAGCCGACGGAGGTCGGGCACCCGGCCGGGGGTCGCGCGCCACGTGGTCATGCCGGTCCGGTCTGTACCCAGACGGGGTTCGTCTTTCACATCCGGCGGGCGCGGGTCTTTACTGGTGGCCATGAACTGAACATCCTCAACACGGCGCGCGCCCGGCGCGCCGTCCTGGCCGTGATGTGCGTCGCCCTGATGATGGTCGTCGCGGCGGTGGCGTCGCTGAACGTGGCGCTGCCCGACCTGGCCCGCAGCACGGGCGCGTCGCAGAGCCAGCTCCAGTGGATCGTCGACGCCTACGCGCTGGTCTTCGCCGGCCTGCTGCTGCCCGCGGGCGCGCTCGGCGACCGCTACGGCCGCAAGGGCATCCTGCAGCTCGGCCTGGCCGTCTTCGGCGCCGCGTCGCTGGCCGCCGTCTTCGTGAACGACCCCGGCTGGCTGATCGGCCTGCGCGCCGTCATCGGCCTGGGCGCGGCGCTCGTCATGCCGACCACCCTCTCGATCATCACGAACGTCTTCCCGGAGGACGAGCGCGGCCGTGCCGTCGGCATCTGGGCCGGCATCGCCGGCGCCGGAGCAGTGGTCGGGCTGCTCCTGTCCGGGACGTTGCTCGAGTGGTTCTCGTGGTCGTCCGTCTTCGCCGTCAACGTGACGCTCGCGGCGCTGGCGTCGGTTGCGACGGATCGGGTCGTGCCCACGTCGCGCGGCCGGCGCGCACGCCTCGATCCCGTGGGCGCCGCCCTGTCGTCGCTGGGCCTGTTCGGCCTCGTCGCCGGGATCATCGAGGCGCTGATCCGCGGCTGGCTGGACGCCTACGTGGTGTGCGGCTTCGCAGCCGGCGCCGTCCTCCTCGTCGCCTTCGTCGTCTTCGAGATGGGCCGCCGCGACCCGATGATCGATCCGCGCCTCTTCGGCCGTCGCGGCTTCGCCGCCGGGTCGCTCTCGCTCACGCTGCAGTTCTTCGCCCAGTTCGGCCTGCTCTTCATCGGCCTCCAGTACCTGCAGCTCGTGCTCGGCTACTCGCCGATCGAGGCCGGCGCGTCGATCCTGCCGATGGCGCTCATGCTCGTGCTGATCGCGCCACGGGCGCCGCGGATCGCGGCCCGCCTGGGCGTGCGGGCGGTCGGCGGCGCCGGCCTGGCCGTGATGGGCGCCGGGTTCCTGATCTTCGCCTCGCTCGGGCCCGGGTCGAGCTACCCGCCCTTCGGCCTGGCCGCGCTCGTGACCGGCATCGGGATCGGGCCGGCGACGGCACCCGCGACGACGGCGATCGTCTCGTCCCTCCCGGCCGAGCGGCAGGGGACCGCCTCGGCCGTGAACGACCTCACCCGCGAGGTCGGCGGCGCGTTCGGCATCGCGGTGCTCGGGAGCGTGCTCAACAACGGCTACCGCGACCACGTCGCGCCTGCCGCGGCGCACCTGCCGGCCCCCGGCCGCCGGGGCCGTGCGGAGCTCCGTCGCGGCCGCGGGAGCGGTGGCCGCACGGCGGGCGCCCACGGCCCGGCGCTCGCCGACCGCGCCCACCGGGCCTTCGTGAGCGGCTTCTCCACGGCGCTGATCGTGGCGGCCTGCGTGCTCTTCGCGGCCGGTCTGGTCGTGGCCCTCGTGGCGCCGCCGCGGCGCCGGCCGGCCCGGAGGAGGCGGCGGCAGCCGCACGGGCACGGCGTGCCGACGACGTAGTCTGCTCCCGTGGCGACGATGCGGGATCTCGACGAGCTGGCGCTCGCCATGCCGCACGCGACGAAGGAGGTGTCCGACGACGGCCGGCCCGCCTACCACGTGCACGGCAAGCTCTTCTGCATCCATCGCAGCCGCCGGCCCGACGCGGTCGACCCGGACACGGGCGAGCGGCTCGCAGACGTGCTCATGTTCCGCGTCGCCGACCTCGGGGTGAAGGAGCTGATCCTCTCCGACGACCGCGGGATCTACTTCACGACGAAGCACTTCAACGGCTATCCGGCGGTGCTCGTGCGCATCCCGCAGCTCGCCCGGATCGACCGCGACGAGCTGCGCGACGTGGTGGTCGAGGCCTGGCTCACGCGGGCGCAGAAGCGCGTCGCCAGGGCCTGGCTGGCGGAGAACGCGGCGCCGGAGGACGGGTGATCTCGAGCGCGGGCCGCCGCCCGCCTCTACGCGGCGGCGGCCTCGAGCCCGGCGATCTCGATCTTGCCCATGTCGAGCATCGCCGTCATCACCCGCTGGGCCCGCGCGGTGTCGGGGTCGCGCAGGAGCTCGTAGAGGCGGCTCGGCACGATCTGCCACGACAGCCCGAAGCGGTCCTTGAGCCAGCCGCAGGGGCCCTGCTCGCCGCCCTCCGAGAGCGTCTCCCAGTAGCGGTCGACCTCCGCCTGGTCGGAGCACTCGATCTGGAACGACACGGCCTCGCTGAACCGGAACTGGGGGCCGCCGTTGAGGGCGGTGAAGGGCCGGCCGTCGAGCTCGAAGCTCACCACCATGACCGTGCCCTCCGCGCGCGGGCCGGCCTCGCCGTAGCGGGCGATCTCGACGATCCTCGAGTTGGGGAACACGGACGTGTAGAAGCGGGCGGCCTCCTCGCCCTCGGTGTCGAACCACAGGCACGGTGTCGGCTTGGGCATGCGTCTCCTCTCGGGTCGGGTCACGGGTAAGACGCGCCCGCCCCCGGGAACTCATCGCCACCCCGCCAAAAGGGGTCAGACCCCTTTTGGCGGGTTCCCCCACGCCTGCCCCATCTGAGCCAGCGTGATGGTGGCGCCGAACGAGGCTGCGCATGTTTGGCCGCGTACTGCCGATTACTTGCAAGATGTTCTTCGTGCATCAAGTGGGTTTCGGCGTCGTCTACGCCGTCATCACCGTCATGGGCGGGGGCGGCGCGCTGCTCGTGTTCTCGTGGATGCGCCGCCTGCGCAGCGGCGTCGAGGAGTCGCTCCGGCAGGCGCTCACCGACGATCTGACCGGCCTCGGCAACCGCCGCCGCCTGCTCGCCGACCTGGAGCGCGCGATCGCCGAGGGCACCGACCACTCACCCGCCGTGCTCGCCATGTTCGACCTCGACGGGTTCAAGGCGTACAACGACACCCACGGCCATCCTGCCGGCGATGCGCTCCTGGCCCGGCTGGGCGCGCGGCTCGCGGCGACCTTCGCGTGCAGCGGGGCCGCCTACCGCCTGGGCGGCGACGAGTTCTGCGTGCTGAAGCAGGGCTCCCCGGCCGAGCTCGAGGACGCGATCCGGCAGGCCCTCGGCGCGCTCACCGAGGAGCACGCCGAGATCCGCTCGTCGTGCGGCTTCGCGCTCCTCCCCCGGGAGGCCCGGGACGCGTCGTCTGCGCTGCGGATCGTCGACCAGCGCATGTACGCGCAGAAGGACAACCACCGCACCTCGGCCAAGCGCCAGGCCCGCGACCTGCTGCTCGCCGTCGTCGACCAGCACGCGCCCGAGCTGCGCCCGCACTCCGACTGGGTGTCCGACCTGGCCGGCTCGGTCGCGGAACATCTGGCGGTCGATCCCGAGGCGATCGACGAGATCGTGCTCGCCGCCGACCTGCACGACGTCGGCAAGGTCGTCATCCCGAGCGCGATCCTGCACAAGCCGGGCCCGCTCAACAAGCCGGAGTGGGACGTCATGGGCCGGCACACGCTCACCGGCGAGGCCATCCTCATGGCCGCCCCCGCGCTCAAGGGCATCGCCCGGATCGTGCGCTCGACCCACGAGCGGGTCGACGGCGGCGGCTATCCCGACGGGCTCGAGGGCGAGCAGATCCCGCTCGGCGCGCGCATCATCGCCGTCTGCGACGCGTTCGACGCGATGACGAGCGACCGCCCCTACCGGCGGGCCATGTCGCGCGAGGCGGCGATCGCCGAGCTCGAGGCGGCGGCCGGCGCCCAGTTCGACCCCTTCGTCGTCGCGGCCGCCCGGGCGGTGCTCGAGCATCCCGGCGCCCAGCGGCCGGCGGGCGAGCGGCGCCCGTCCCCGCGCACCCCCGACCTCTCCCCCGTCGCCCGCATCCAGGGCCTCGTGGACGTGATCCGGCTCGTGCGCGTGAAGGACGATCCCGACCGCCTGCTGGACGAGATCGCGATCACCGTCGGCCGCGCGCTCGGGCTCGGTACGGTCGTCATCAACATGTACCGGCCGGAGTGGGACGACTACGTCGTCTCGAGCGTGCACGGCAACGAGGTGGCCCGCAGCACCCTGCTCGGCTCCGTGTACTCGAGCGCCTGGTTCGAGCCGATCCTGGCACCGCGGTATCTGCGCCGCGGGGCGTACGTCCTCGAGCAGGGCACCTTCGACTGGGGGTCGCACGCCGCCGACCGCTACGTGCCCAGCGAGCCGGCGAGCGAGATCCCGAACGCCTGGCAGCCCGAGGACGAGCTGTTCGTCCCGTTCCGGCACTCCGACGGCCACATCCTGGGCGTGTTCTCGGTCGGCGACCCGACGTCCGGGCTGCGTCTCTCCGACGAGGAGCTCGACGTCCTCGTCGCCGTGACCTCTCAGGCGGCCGTCCTCGTCGAGCAGGCGCAGGCGACGGCGAACTGGGAGCGGTCGCAGAAGGCGCTGACCGAGCTCCTGGACGTCTCCTCGACCCTGCTCGAGCCCGGGTCGGTGGCCGAGGTGCTCGAGCGGGTGTGCACCGGCATCAGCTCGGCGCTCGCGTTCGACAAGGTCATGGTCCAGCTGCTCGACCCGGCGGCGGGCGTCCACCGCTGTGCCGCGTCGATCGGCTGGCCCGAGGGCGACAGGGCGACGGACACGCCGACCGCGGACGCCGACCTGCGCCGGCTGCTCGATCCCGAGTTCGAGATTAACGGCTGCTACCTGCTCCCCTACGCCGAGGGGGCGGCCCGCATGTCGCAGTCCTCGATCGGCTACACGTCGCAGCTGAACGGCGCCGGCCCGAACGCCTGGCATCGCAACTGGCTGGTCGTGCCGCTGCGGGCGCGGGACGACTCGATCATCGGCGTGATCTGGGCCGACGACCCGACCGACCGCCTGCTCCCCGAGCCGCGCCGGCTGCAGGCGCTGCGCCTGTTCGCGAACCAGGCGACGAGCGCGCTGGCGACGGCCACGGTGCTCGACCGGCTCACCGCCTCCACCGACGCCGGCGGCGAAGCGCGCGCCGCGTAGCCGCGGTCCCCGCGTACCCTGGGTCGATGCTCCTGCTGCGCAGGTACACGCCGCTGCGCGTCGCGCTCGGACTGATCGTGCTCGCACTGCTCTGGCACGTGGTCGGGTCGCTGTCCTGGGTCGTCGACGTCGGGTTCGCGGTGTGGGTCGTGTTCGTGATCGAGCTGATCATCTGGTACGACCGCCGCCGTCGCCGACCCGACACGCCTTCGTGACGAAACGGTGACCTGAGCCGTTTACGGTGGGGGCATGTACCGACCCCGCCAGGAGGCAACGAGATGAGCAGAGGCTTCACCATGATCGGGATCCTCGCGGTTGCAGCCGGGACGGCGCTCGTCGCCGCCGGGGTGGCGCGCGCCGGCGCCGCGCCCCATGCGGCGTCCGCCACGACGCACCGCTGCCTGCGGCGCCAGCTCACGCTCGCCCCGCCGAGCTCGAACGGGGCGCTCGGCAGCGTCGGCCTCCGGTTCACGTTCACGAACCGCAGCGCGACGGCGTGCCACCTGTTCGGGTTCCCCGGGATGCGGCTGCTCCGCCACGGGCGGGCGCTGCCGACGACGGTGATCCGCGGCACCAGCAACGTCGTCCCCTCCGAGCCAGAAAGCACGGTCACGCTCGCGCCCGGCGGGCGCGCCTCGTTCTTCGCCGGCTACGCGGACGTCCCCACCGGGAACCAGCACTGCCGGTCCTCGACGGGAGCCGACGTGTGGGCGCCGAACGACTTCCGCAGCATCCGCGTCCACTTCCCGGCGATGGCGTGCGGCGGCCGGGTCACGGTCTCGCCCGTCGTGCCCGGCAGGCCCGCCTTCTAGCCTCCGAGGATCGGGGTCAGACCCCGAACGGGGGCGCAACGGACCTGTCACGGCCGGCGTTCGGGGTCTGACCCCGATCCGGGTGGGGCGCCGGTCTCGAACCGGAGGACGTCGGCGGCCTCGGCGTCGAGCCCCGCCCGGGCGGCGGCCGGGACCTCGCTCCACCCGTCGATCTCGACCGCCGCGCGGCGGCCGCTGCGGCGGACCGCCCACGTGCCGACCGCACGGCCCTCGACGAGGGCCACCGCGCGGATCATCCCGCCCAGCCGGATCTCGGCCACGCGTTCGGACGGCACGCCGTAGGCGCGGTCCTCCCATCCGAGCAGGAAGGCGTCGAACGCGGGTAGAAGCCGCGGCGGCAGCCGGCGCGGGACGGGCGGGCGATCCTGCTGGTCGACGCGGGCGCCGCCCGCGGGGGCGACCGACCGGCCGGCCGCCCGCAGCCCGGCCTGCGCGTCGCGCAGCGGCAGCCCCGCCCAGAGCGCGAGGTCGGCCGCCGA
>JAICJC010000089.1 GCA_025928655.1 Thermoleophilia bacterium
GAGCAGCGGCCGGTAGAAGCAGGTGCGGAACCGCTCCAGCGTGTGGGCCGCGCCCAGGAAGTGGCCGCCGTGCCCCACCTCCTGGTGGGCGCCGTAGGCGAGGCTGGCCTCGTCGATCTCGAGCGGCGTGAACTCCTCCTGCAGCATCCGCAGGATCTCGATGTCGACGATGAACTTCTCGTAGCAGCTGACCAGGCCCGACTCGAGCCACCCCGCCGAGTGCATGACGTAGTTGGCGCCGGCCAGGAACGTCGGCAGCATCGTCATCAGCGCCTCGTACGCCGCCTGGGCGTCGACGGTCTGGCTGGACGTGAGGCCGCCGCCGCTGCGCCAGGGGAGGCCGAAGTGGCGCGCGATCTGGCCCGTGCACAGCAGGCCGATGGCCGACTCGGGCGTGCCGAAGCTGGGCGAGCCCGACTGCAGGTCGGTGTTCGAGAGGAACGAGCCGAAGACGACGGGGCAGCCGGGCCGCACGATCTGGGTGAGCGTGATGCCCGCGAGCGCCTCGGCCATCTGCTGCACGAGCGTCGCCGGGATCGTCACCGGCGACATCGCGCCCATGAGCAGGAAGGGCGTGATGATGATCGCCTGGTTCGCGCGGTTGTACTCGAGCATCGCGGCCAGCATGCGGTCGTCGAACCGCAGCGGCGAGTTCACGTTGATCAGCGAGATCGTGACCGGCGCCGCCTCGATCCGCTCCCGGCCGCCGTGCAGGATCTCGCTCATCGCGACGGTGTCCGCGGCGTTGGGACCGGACGTGACGGAGCCCATGTGCGGCTTGTCGGACAGCGTCTGCAGCGCGAACACCATGTCGAGGTGGCGCGAGTCGAGGGGCGTGTCGTTGGGCTCGCAGATGGTGCCGCCGGCCGAGTCCAGCTGCTCGAACTGCTGCGACAGCATCACGAAGCGCTCGAAGTCGGCCATCGTCGCGTCGCGGCGGACGTCGCCCTCGCGCACGAAGGGCGGGCCGTAGACGCCCGTGAAGACCATGTTGTCGCCGCCGATGCGCACCGTCTTGTCCGGGTTGCGGGCGATGAGGTCGAACTCGCGCGGCACCTTGGCGACCTGCTCCATCACGAAGTCCGGGTCGAGGAAGACGGTCGCGTCCTCGGTGCGACAGCCGGCGCCGCGGAAGATCTCGACGGCCTCGGGGAGGATGAACTCGACGCCGATCTCGGAGACGATCCGGCGCCAGCCCCGGTCGAGCGTGTCCATCGCCTCCTCGGAGAGGATCTCGTAGCGCGGCATCGTGTTTCGGAACATGCTTGACGGCCCCCAGGTCGATCCCTATGATCCTTATCGTGGAACAATAGTTCCACATCGTGAGTCGATTTTCAATGCCGAACACCTCCGGGACCCAGTCCATCGACCGCGCCGCCCAGCTGCTCATCGCAGTCGCGGACAGCGCCGCGCCAATCGGGGTCGGCGAGCTGGCCGAGGCCACCGACCTGCCCAAGAGCACGGTGTCCCGGCTCGTCGCGGCGCTCGAGCGGCACGCCCTCGTGCAGCGCGACGGGCTGCGCGGCCCGCTGCGCCCCGGGCCGGTGATGATGCGCCTGGCCCGCCGCGGCGCCGGCGACCGCGACCTGACCGAGCTCAGCGCCGACGCGCTGCGGCGCCTGGCCGACGCGAGCGCCGAGACGATCAACCTGGCCGTCCCCACACCGCTCGGCGTCGAGCACCTGAGCCAGGTCGACAGCGGCCACTTCATCGGGTCGACGAACTGGATCGGGCGGCGCGTACCGCACGAGACGACGGCGGTCGGCAAGGTCTTCCTGGCCTTCGGCGCGGTACGGATCGCGGGGGGGCACGCCGGGCTCGTCCCCGAGCTCGAGGCGGTGCGTGTGCGGGGCTACGCGACGGCCGTCGGCGAGCTCGAGCCGGGCCTCGCGGCCATGGCGGCGCCGGTGCGCGCCGGCGCGGGCGAGATCGTGGCCGCGCTCTCGATCTCGGGGCCCGAGACGCGGCTGACACGGGAGCGAATTGGCGACCTGGCTCCCCTCCTCCTGCACGAGGCGGCTACGGTGTCGGCACGACTGGGGTACGGGACGACCACGCAAGGAGCAGCATGACGCACGACGAGATCCTCCAAGGCCTGTATGACAACACGCTGATCGGGAACGCGCCGGAGGTCAAGGACCTCACCAACGCGGGGCTGGCCGACGGCATGGACCCGGAGAAGATGCTCTACGACGCGCTGATCCCGTCGCTCGAGGAGGTCGGCGCCCGGTTCGAGCGCGGCGACTTCTTCGTGCCCGAGATGCTGATCGCCGCCCGGGCGATGCAGGGCGCGCTCGACATCCTGCGCCCGTTGCTGGCCGAGACCGGCGCGAAGCCCATCGGCACCTTCGTCATGGGCACCGTCAAGGGCGACGTGCACGACATCGGCAAGAACCTCGTGAACATCATGCTCGAGGGCGCCGGCTTCACGGTCCACGATCTGGGTGTGAACGTCGCGCCGGAGCGGTTCGTCGAGGAGGTGCAGAAGCACGAGCCCGACATCGTCGGCTTCTCCGCGTTCCTCACCACCACGATGCCCATGTTCAAGGCGAACATCAACGCGCTCCAGAAGGCCGGTCTGCGCGACCAGGTGATCGTCATGGTCGGCGGCGCCCCGGTGACCAAGGAGTACGCCGACGCCGTCGGCGCCGACGGCTACGCCGCGGACGCCTCGACGGCGGTGCGGCTGGCGAAGGCGCTGATCGAGCAGCACCGGCAAGAGCCCGCCGCGGTCTGAGTGGGTCTCCTGACGGCCATGGAGGCGGCGGTCGAGCAGCCCGTCTTCGGCCCGATGGCGCCCGACGTGGACGCGGACGAGGAGCAGGAGGCGTCGGGGGTACGGGGCCTCCACTTCACCAGCTTCCGCAAGGATGCCGGTATCGCCGCGCTCTGCCGGCGGCTCGGCATCCCCACGCACGCCGAAAGGGTCCAGCATGGATACGGTTCTCCAGTCGCGGTCTAAGACGGTCGTCATCGGCTCCGACAAGCCGTTCTGCGTCATCGGCGAGCGGATCAACCCGACGGGGCGCAAGGCGTTCCAGGCCCAGCTCCAGGCGGGCGACCTGTCCCAGATCGAGATCGACGTCTCCGAGCAGGTGGCGGGGGGCGCGGACGTCCTCGACGTGAACGTGGGCGACCCGCTGGCCGACGAGATCGAGCTCATGCGCAGCGCGATCCAGCTCGTGCAGAACCTGACCGACCTGCCGCTCGTGATCGACTCGTCGGTGATCGAGGCGCTCGAGGCCGGCCTCGGCGCGTACGAGGGCAAGGCGCTCGTGAACTCCGTGACCGGCGAGGACGAGCGGCTGGAGGCGATCCTGCCGCTGGTCGCAAAGCACGGCGCCGCGGTGATCGGCCTCGCCAACGACGACGAGATCCCGATGGAGCCGGAGCGGCGGCTGGAGGTGGCGCGCAAGATCGTGTCCGTCGCCGGCGACCACGGCATCCCGCCCGAGGACGTCGTCATCGACCCGCTGGCGATGCCGGTCGGGGCCGAGCCGCGCGCGGTCACGCTGTTCATCGAGACGGTGCGCCTGATCCGCGACGACCTGGGCGTGAACATGACCTGCGGCGCCTCCAACACGTCGTTCGGCCTGCCCGGCCGGCACGTCCTCGGGGCCGGGTTCCTGGGCATCGCCGCCAGCCACGGCCTGACGAGCGCGATCATGGACGCGCGCGCCCCGGTCTGCGTCGAGGCGGTGCGCGCGGCCGACTTCCTGCTCGGCCACGACGAGTGGGGCGGGCGCTGGATCGCGGCCCACCGGGCGAAGCAGGCGGCCCAGGCGGCCGGGAACGCATGAGCGAAGCCGCCGCCGCCGCCGGCACCGGGAGGGTGCGGCTGCAGTTCCGCCCCGACGGCGGCGACGTGCGCGGGCCCGCGGGCACGACGGTCTTCGACGCGGCCTCCTGGAACGGGATCGCGATCGATTCCACCTGCGGCGGCCACGGCACGTGCAAGAAGTGCAAGGTGCGGGTGCTGAACGGTGCGGTGCCCGTCTCGAGCGTCGACCCGCGCGCGTTCACGATCGACGAGCTCCGGCACGGCTGGCGGCTGGCCTGCCGGGCCGAGGCGACCGAGGACCTCGAGATCGACGTGCCGCCGCTGCAGACGCGGCCGAAGGCGGCGCTCGTCGGCGTCGGCCGCCACGTCATCCTGCGCCCGTCCGTCCAGAAGCGCTACCTGGAGCTGACCGAGCCGACGCTCGAGGACCAGGTCTCCGACGTCGAGCGGGTGGTCGCGGCCGTCGACGACCTCGAGCTGCGCGTGCACCCCGGCGCGGTGCGGATGCTCGGCCGGACGCTGCGGGCCGCGAACTATCAGGTGACGGCCGTGATCTGCGACGACCTCCTGATCGATGTCGAGCCGGGCGACACCACCGCGGATCGGCACGCGATCGCGTTCGACCTGGGCACGACCACCGTCGTCGCGAACCTGCTCGACCTGGCCACCGGCCAGCCGCTGGCCGTGCGCTCCATGCTGAACCGCCAGCAGCCCTTCGGCGCCGACGTGATCTCGCGCGTCTCCGCGACGATGATGGATCCCGACGCCCTCGAGGCGCTCCAGGCGCGCGCGGCCGAGACCCTGAACCAGCTCGCGGCCGAGGTGTGCGAGGAGGGCGGGATCGACCGCGAGCGCGTGTACGAGATGGTCGTCTGCGGCAACGTGACCATGACCCAGATCGCGCTTGGAATCGATCCGGAGCCGCTGGCGATGGCGCCCTTCATCATCGCCGCCCGCCGCCTCCCGCCCGTCACCGCGGCCGACTTCGGCGTCCACCTGCACCCACGGGCGCCGGCGTTCACGTTCCCGGCCCTCGGCGCCTACGTCGGCGGCGACATCGTGGCCGGGATGCTCGCCACCGGCCTCACCCGCGACCGGCGGGTGCGGCTCTTCATCGACGTCGGCACGAACTCGGAGATCGCGCTCGGCTCGCAGGACCGGGTGGTCGCGACGGCCGCCCCGGCCGGGCCGGCCTTCGAGGCCGCGCAGATCAAGTGCGGCATGCGCGCCGCCGAGGGGGCGATCGAGGGGGTGCGGATCGAGGGCGACGAGATCAGCCTCGAGGTGATCGGCGACACCGACCCGGTCGGCATGTGCGGGTCCGGGCTCGTCGACGCCGTCGCCCAGCTCGTGGGCGCCGGCCTGCTCGACCATTCCGGCCGGTTCGTCCCCGACGACGCGGCGGCGGAGGCGCACCCGGTGCTGGCGCGGCGGCTCGTCAAGGTGGGCGAGGAGCGGGTGTTCGTGCTCGCCTGGCGGGGGGACGAGCCCGAGAACGCCGTCTACCTGTCACAGCGCGACGTGCGCGAGCTCCAGTTCGCGAAGGCGTCGATCGCGACCGGCTGGAGCATCCTCATGAGCCAGCTCGGTATCGGGCCCGAGGACGTCTCCCAGGTGCTGCTCGCCGGCAGCTTCGGCTCCTACCTCTCCCCCGCGAGCGCCGTTCGCATCGGCCTCGTGCCGCGGCTGCCGCTGCCGCGGATCGTGTCGGCCGGAAACGTGGCGGGCGAAGGCGCCAAGATGGCCGCCCTGTCGCTGCGCGAGCGTTCCGCGGCCGACGCCATCCTGGACGAGGTCGAGTACGTCGAGCTGTCCGGGCGGGCCGACTTCAACGACATGTTCATCGACCAGCTCGCGTTCCCGGGATGAGCACGCGGGCGCGCGCCGGGGTGGCGGTCGTCGCGTGCGGCGCCCTCGCCCTGCACGTGCAGGGGATCGCGCGCCGCCGGGGCTGGGACGTCGACGTGCACCCGCTGCCGCCCGAGCTGCACAACCGGCCGGACCGGATCGCGCCCGCGGCGCGGGAGCTGATCGCCGGCCTGCGCGGCGACTACGACCGGATCGTGCTCGCCTACGCCGACTGCGGCAGCATGGGCGCGCTCGACGACCTCGGGCTCGAGCGGCTCGCGGGCGACCACTGCTACGACGTCTTCGGCCGGTCGGAGGTGCGCGACGCGCTCGAGGAGGAGCCGGGCACCTACTTCCTGACCGACTTCCTGGCGCGGACGTTCGACCGCACCGTCGTGCGCTCGCTGGGCCTCGACCGCCATCCGGAGCTGCGCGACGACTACTTCCGCCACTACCGCCGGGTCGTCTGGCTGGCGCAGCGGCCCACGCCGGAGCTGCGGGCGAAGGCGCAGGCGGCCGCCGACCGGATCGGGCTCCCGCTCGAGGTGGTCGAGGTCGGCGAGGGCGGTCTCGAGCGCGACCTCGAGCGCCTGGTCGCGGCGGGGGGCCGTGGCTGACGCGATCACCACCCGGGCGGCGCTCCTGCCGGCGGTCGGCACGCGCCTGCGGGTGGTCGACCTCGAGCTCGACCCGCCCGGCCCGGGGGAGGTGCGCGTGCGCCTGCACGCGAGCGGCGTCTGCAGCGACGACTTGAACGCCTTCGACGGCTCGGTCGAAGTGCCGTGCCCGCTCGTGCTCGGCCACGAGGGCGCGGGCGTGGTCGAGGAGGTGGGCGAGGGCATCGAGGCGCTGCGGGTCGGCGACCACGTCGCGCTCTCGTGGGCGCCGTACTGCGGCCGCTGCGAGGAGTGCCTGCGCGACCTGCCCCACCTGTGCGGCACGGCATGGCCGAAGATGCTCGCCGGTGGGCTGCTCGACGGCACGACCAGGCTGCGGTTCGGCGGCGCGACCGTGCACCACTACTGCTTCCTCTCGTCCTTCGCCGAGCGGGCGGTCGTGCCGGAGCGCTCGTGCGTGCGCATCCCGAAAGACGTGCCGTTCGACGTGGCCGCGCTGGTCGGCTGCGCCGTCGCGAGCGGCGTCTGCGCCGTGTGGCGGACGGCCGGCGTGCGGCCCGGCGAGCGGGTCGCGGTCTTCGGCCTCGGCGGCACAGGGCTCGCCGCCGTCGTCGGGGCCGTTGCCGCGGGCGCGGCGGACATCGTGGCCGTCGACTCGCAGGAGATCCGGCTCGAGCGCGCGCGGGAGCTGGGCGCCACGGCGAGGGTGCGCTGGGAGGGCTCGCCGGCCGACGTGGCGGCGGCGGTGCGCGACGCGAGCGGCGGCGGCGTCGACTACGCCTTCGAGGCCCGCGGCCGGCCGGCCGCGGCGGAGGCGGCGTTAATGTCCACCCGGATCCGCGGCGCCGCCGTGCTGTGCGGCATCCCCCGCGCCGACGCGACGATCACCCTGCCGGCGCTCTCGATCCCGCGCATGGAACGGCGGGTGCTGGGATCGATCTACGGCTCCGCCCGGCCCGACCGCGACTTCCCGCTGATCCTCGACCTGCACCGGCGCGGCCACCTGCCGCTCGACCGCCTGATCTCGCACCGCCTGCCGCTCGCCGAGGCGGACGCCGCGATGGACCTCGTCCGCTCGGGCGACGCGACCCGCGTCATCCTCGACCTCGAATAACGGGGCCAGGCGCCCACGCACCAACGGTGTCCAAACGGGGTCAGACCCCTTTTGGTGCGCCCGCCGGCCCCTTCACAGCGCCGCCGCGAGCGTCGACATCCCGAACGCGCGCGCGCCCTGGCCGCGGCCGGTGTCGGGGTGGTAGTACTCGCGGAAGCCTGACTCCGTCACCAGCGCCCGCACCCGGGCCGCCAGCTCCTCGGCCGCGTCGGCGCGCCCGTGCAGCACGAGCCCCCGGTGCAGGAGCCAGGACGAGGCGATCCAGGTCGGGCCGCGCCAGTACCGGAACGGAAAGCGCGTCTGCGGCCGGTAGGACGGCTCCTCGACCGACGTCGAGGGGACCGGGAAGCGGCGCCAGTAGCGGCGCCGGTCGAGCAGGTGCTCTTCGACGAGCCGGCCCGCGACGGCGGCAGGGAGGTCGGGCAGCGCGAGCGGCGCCAGCGCGTCCCAGGTCGACACGACCCGGCGGCCCCTGCGCGGCGCGTCGGTGAAGAGGCCCGCGGCCTCGTCCCAGCAGCGCTCGAGCAGCGCGCGCCGCGTGCGGGCGGCCCGGGCCGCGAACCGGTCGCCGCCGCCCATCCGGTGAAGCGCCGCCGTCGACAGAGCGTAGGCGACGTTCGCCAGCACCTCACAGACGACGAAGCCGCCCCGCGCCCGGATGGGCTCGAGCCGGAACCGGTCGCGGCGGTTGCGGCGAACGAGGGCGACGAAGCCGGGCAGCCCATGCGCGCGCCAGCGCAGGCGGGCGTCGAACTTGGGCGACGCGTCGAGGCCGGACTCGTCCGGCTGGATGAGGGCCAGCAGGCCGCCGTCGCCGGGGTCGCGGTGGGCGTGCAGCCAGTCGTAGTGGGCCGCGAGCCGGTCGAGCGCCTCCGTCCGGAAGCCGGGCTCGTCCGGCGAGGCGTCGGCGACGAGCTCCCAGGCGAACGCGAGCAGCGGGGGGTGGATCGTGCGTGTCATGCGGTCGCGCCACGAGAGCAGGTTGTAGAAGGCCCGCCGCGACAGCCGCACGGGCGCGTCCCAGAAGATCGTGTGGCCGATGAACCCGTCCGGCTCGGCCGCCGCGAGCAGCGTGCGAAGCTCGTCCCGGGCGCGGCGCGGATCGATGTTCGCCCACGCGATTGCGTGGTAACAGGAGTCCCAGTAGAACTGTGCCGGGAACTTGTCAATATCCGGAGCCGTGAAAGAGTAGGGCTGACCGGCCGATGTTCTGCCCATGCACCAATTGCCCTCGAGCACCCGGGATGCCTCCCGGACGACGGAATCCGCCCGGATCCGCACCACGGTCTCCATGGAGCCGCTATACCCCCGGGATGAGGTCGGCACGCCTCAGGAGCGCGGGTTGACCACCCTCGCCTTCCCCATCGCTGTGCTGGGAACGCTCGTGGCGGTCGGACTCGGCTCGCTGGCCGTGGCGGCGCTTGCCCTCGCCCACGTCGTCGCGCCGTGGGGCGTGTTCTTCTTCTACGCCCTGCCCGGGCTCGTGTTCGTCGGCTGGACGGTGGCCGAGCTCGCGCCGGCCTTCGGAAACCGCTGCGCATCACCGCTGCGCCGCCGCCGGGCATCGCAACCGGCCTCGGCGGGCGGCGCCAGCCGGCCGCCCGCCCGGACGGATGAGGGCCCTGCCGTGCAGCGGCCGTTCATCGAGCGGCTGGTGCGGATTTGGTTCGCGGACATGCGGCCGCTGATCGAGGCCTGGCGCACGCCCCGCGTCCGCCGCAGCGTGAACGCCGGCTTCGGGATCGCGGGCGTCGCCGTCCTCGTGCTCGTTGTGCGTGACTTCGCCGGCACCGAATGGCCGCTCGCGCGACCCAACATCGATCTCGTCGCCGCCGCCGGCGCGCTCGCGCTCACGTCTGCGGCCCCGAAGGCGCTCGGCTGGCAGCGGCTCTTCCGCGGCGCCGACCGGCCCCGGTCGCTCGCCCTGGCCGCCGCCACCGCCGCGGCGTCTGTCACCGGGCTGGCGCTGCCGAGCCGGATCGACGATGCCGTCCGGATCACCATCGCACATCGCCTCTCCGGCCGGCGCCCGTCCGTCGGCGCCCTCGTGCTCTCCCTCTTCCTGCTGGGGATGATCGAGGCCGGCGCCCTGGCGCCCTTCGCGACCGCCGCCGCGGTGCTGGCGCCGGTCGGGGCCGTGTCGCGGATCGGGTTCGCGATCGTCGCAGGCGGCGGCCTCGGCGCCGTGGCCGTGGTCGCGACGCTGCCGCGAATTCGCGGCCACGCGCGGCTGGGCCGCTACGCGGCCGGTCGCTGGCTCGACCGCCACGCACTCGACTCCGCCACCGACGCCGGCCTCGCCTGGACGTTCATCAGCGTCGCCTGGGTGCTGCGCGCCGTCGCCGTCATGCTGCTGATGCAGGCCGTGGGCATCGGTGGGTCGTTCCCGCTTGCCATCGCCTACGTGACGGCATGCGCGGCCGTCGGCGCGCTCCCGGTCGGCCCGGCCGGCGCGGCCACCCAGGCCGGCGTCGGCGCCGCCATGCTCGCGAGCACCGGCATCGGAACCCGCGAGGCGATCGCCTTCGCGGTTGCGGTGCAGGCGCTGATGGTGGTCACGTCGATGGCCGTGCTGGCCTACACCGGACTGGTGCACACGGCCCACGCGCTGCGGCCGCGGCGCGCCTGAGCTACTCGCCCGCCGCGGCCGCCTTCTTCGGCTGGTGCCGGTAGAAGTCGACGTGCTGCGGCTCGAGCGGCGTGTTGCCCATGATCATGTCGGCCGCCTTCTCGGCCGTCATCATCGTCGGGGCGTAGATGTTGCCGTTCGTGACGTAGGGGAACACCGACGCGTCGACGACCCGCAGGCCGTCGAGGCCGTGCACGCGCATCGTCTGCGGGTCGACGACCGACATCGCGCCCGTCCCCATCGCGCACGTGCACGACGGGTGCAGCGCCGTCTCGGCGTCGCGGCGCACCCAGTCGAGCACCTCCTCCTCGGTGGCCACCCCCGGCCCCGGCGAGAGCTCGCCCGCGTTGTAGAGGTCGAACGCCGGCTGGTTGAGGATCTTGCGGGCGATCTGGATCGCCTCTTTCCACTCCCGCCGGTCCTCGTCCGTCGAGAGGTAGTTGAACTGGATCGCCGGCTTCACCTTGGGATCGGTGGAGGTGATCCTCACCCATCCGCGCGAGTTCGAGTACATCGGCCCGATGTGCACCTGGTAGCCGTGGCCGCCCGCGGGCTGGGAGCCGTCGTAGCGGATCGCGATCGGCAGGAAGTGGAACATCAGGTTCGGGTAGGCGACCTCGTCGTTCGAGCGCGCGAAGCCGCCGCCCTCGAAGTGGTTCGTCGCGCCGTCGCCGCGCCGCGCCAGCCACTGCAGGTACACCTTCGGCCGGTTGCGGTAGAGCATCGAGGGGGCGACCGAGACGGGCAGCTTGCTGCCGTACTGGACGTAGACCTCGAGGTGGTCCTGGAGGTTCTCGCCGACGCCGGGCAGGTCGTGCACCACCTTGACGCCCGCATTCTCGAGCTCGGCGGCGTTGCCGACGCCGGAGACCTGCAGCACCTGCGGGCTGTTGATGGCGCCGCCGCAGAGGATGATCTCCTTCGCGTACGCCCGCCGCGTCGGGCCGCGGAGCAGGTCGAACGAGACCCCGGTCGCGCGGTTGCCCTCGAACACGATGCGGCGCACGAACGCGTTCGTCTTCACCGTCAGGCTCGGGCGGTCCATGACCGGGTGCAGGTAGGCGCGGGCGGCGCTCAGGCGGCGGCCGCGGTGGATGTTGCGGTCGAACGGGGCGAAGCCCTCCTGGCGGTAGCCGTTCACGTCGCTCGTCAGGTGGTAGCCGGCCTGCTGAACGGCCTCGAAGAAGGCCAGGAAGAGCGGGCTCGTCGCCGGCCCCCGCTCCAGCACGAGCGGGCCGTCGCCGCCGCGGTACTCGTCCGCGCCGGCCAGGCATGTCTCCATCTTCTTGAAGTACGGCAGGCAGTGCGCGTAGTCCCAGCTCTCCATGCCGGGATCGCCCGCCCAGCGCTCGTAGTCGAGCGGGTTCCCGCGCTGGAAGATCATCCCGTTGATGCTGCTCGAGCCGCCGAGCACCTTGCCGCGGGCGTGGTAGATGCGGCGCCCGTTCATGTGGGGCTCGGGCTCCGACTCGTACATCCAGTCGTAGAAGCGGCTGCCGATCGGGTAGGTGAGCGCCGCCGGCATGTGGATGAAGACGTCCGTCTTCCAGTCCGGGCGACCGGCCTCGAGCACGAGCACGCGGGTCGACGGATCGGCCGAGAGGCGGTTCGCAAGCGCACAGCCCGCACTGCCGCCGCCGATGATGATGTAGTCATAGGGCGTTCGCGCCATGTCCCCTCCCCGGGGTTGCCGACGTGGAGCCTGCGCGATTGTACGCCTCAGCCGTCGAGCATGGACTCGAGCCGCTCGGGCGGATGGGCCTCGTCCAGCTCGGCGGCGACGCGGGCGGCGACCTCGTCCGGCGAGCCCTCCGCCTCCTGCCAGTCGCCCTGCACCCACGCCTCGAGGTACCCGTCGGAGCCGGCCAGGCCCTGCCGCATCGCCGCCTCGTCGACCGCCTCCTGGAAGCGGTCGGGGAGCGCCGCCTTGGCGGTCGCGCCGGTCTCGTCGCGGGCGGTCACCATCGTCGGGATCTCGCGCCAGCTGGTGATGCGGTACTCGGCCACGGCGCCGGATGATAGAGCGGCCGACCGCGGCCGCGACGTCAATCCGCGCCGGCCGCCGCCGATAACCCTCGCGTGAAGTTCGACTACGACCTCCTCGTCATCGGCTCCGGCCCGGGCGGCCAGCGCGCCGCCATCCAGGCGGCCAAGCTCGGCCGCCGCGTGGCGGTGATCGACCGCCGGGAGACCCTCGGCGGCGTCTGCACCAACACGGGCACGATCCCGTCGAAGACGCTGCGCGAGGCGGTCGTGTTCCTGACCGGCATGAGCCAGCGCGGCATCTACGGCCAGAGCTACCAGGTGAAGGACGACATCACGAGCGAGGACGTGTTCGCGCGCATCCAGCACGTCGTCCAGCGCGAGATCGACGTCGTCCGCAGCCAGCTGGGCCGCAACAAGGTGCAGGTGCTGCCCGGGCACGGCCGCTTCGTCGACCCGCACGCCCTGTGCGTCGAGAGCGCCTCCGGCGAGGAGCGCCGCGTCAGCGCGTCCAGGATCGTGATCGCGACCGGTACGCGCCCGGCCCGCCCGTCCACCGTCGCCTTCGACGGCCGCACCGTGCTCGACTCGGACGACATCCTCTCGCTCGACTGGCTGCCGAACTCCCTCGTCGTCGTCGGCGCCGGCGTGATCGGCATCGAGTACGCCTCGATGTTCGCGGCCCTCGGCACCCGGGTGACCGTCGTCGAGCAGCGCCAGCGCCTGCTCGAGTTCTGCGACTTCCAGGTGATCGAGGCGCTCCAGTACCACCTCCGCGACCTGGGTGTGATCTTCCGCTTCGACGAGACGGTCACCGCCGTCGACAAGCACCGCCACGGCGCGGTCACGCACCTCGCGAGCGGCAAGCTGATCCCCGCCGACGCGGTGCTCTACTCCGCGGGCCGCCAGGGCGCGACGGACAAGCTCGACCTGGCCAGGGCCGGGCTCGAGGCCGACAAGCGCGGCCGCATCGCGGTGAGCGACCGCTTCCGAACCGCCGTCCGCCACATCTACGCGGTGGGCGACGTAATCGGGTTCCCCAGCCTCGCCGCCACGTCCATGGAGCAGGGCCGCCTGGCCGCGTGCGACGCCTTCGGCATCGCCGCCCACGCGATGGATCGGACGCTCCCGATCGGCATCTACACGATCCCCGAGATCAGCTTCGTCGGCCGCACCGAGGAGCAGCTGACCGAGGCGGCGGTGCCGTACGAGATCGGCGTCTCGCGCTACCGCGAGCTCGCGCGCGGCCAGATCCTGGGCGACACGTCGGGCATCCTCAAGCTGCTCGTCTCGCCCGTCGACCGCACCGTGCTCGGCGTGCATGCCTTCGGCACCGGCGCGACCGAGCTCGTCCACATCGGCCAGCTCGTCATGGCGATGGGCGGGACGATCGACGTCCTCATCGACACGGTCTTCAACTACCCGACGCTGGCCGAGTCCTACAAGGTGGCGGCCCTGGACGCCGCCAACCGCCTGAGCGCCATCGAGCGCATGGCCGCCTGAGCGGCGTCAGTCCTTGCCCTCGTTGCGGCTGGGGAACGAGACCGTCGCCGAGCAGCGCGTGACCGCCGTTCCCGAGGGTACGCCGGTGTCCCCGTCCGTCCACCGCCACTCGGTGGCCGCGTAGCCGCGGACGTGGACGGCGTCCGTCTCGCGCGACCGACGGCCGACCCCCGCGACGGCGATCTGCGGCACGACGACGAACGTCGCGTCCCGGTCGCTCAGGTTGACCACGGGGCCGCGCGCGATCAGCCACCGGCCGTGCCAGTGACAGCGGACCGGGCCCATCGTGGCCCGGGGCGGATCGGTGTGCGCCTCGAAGAACCGGTACGCGCCTCGCCCGGCCGTTGCGCCTCCGACAGCGAGGGACACGACCGCCGCACCGGCGATCACGCAGAAGGTGAGGTCGAGGGAGTGTCCGAGCACGCGGCGGAGAGGTCGCACGCGTCGATCGTACGAGACGTCACGAGTCCTCGCGAGCGCGCAGAGCCGATCGAGACGCGGCTGTTACCGGCCCGCAACATGCGGTCAATAGGGTGGGCCGCATGCGAATGACGCGACGGCGCGCGGTCACCGGGCTCGGCGCGGCCGCCCTCGCGGCGGGCGGCGGTGCCGCCGGCGCCCGCCGCCTTCCGCTGCACGCCTGGTACGACGAGCTCACCGGCGCCTGCGGGCCGAGCGGGCCGTCGCCCCCACGCCGTCCCGGCACGCGCGTCGTCTCCGGGACGCTGCGCTCGGCGTCGGTGCCCGAGCCCGTCGACTGGGCCGTCGGGCTCCCTCCCGGGCAGGCGGGCGCCGCGGCGGCGGTCTGCCTGCCCGGCCGGGGCAGCGACGCCGGCGGGCTGATGAACGTGCTCCACGCCGTCGACTTCGTCGCCGCCGCCGGGCTGCGCTACGCGGTCGCGGCCGTCGACGGGGGCGAGAGCTACTGGCACCGGCGCGCGGACGGCGAGGATCGCATGCGGATGCTGATCGACGATTTCCTGCCGCTGCTGCGAACACGGTTCGGGCTCGACCCGCGGGCGGTGATGGGCTGGTCGATGGGCGGCTACGGCGCGCTGCTCGCCGCCGAGCGCCACCCCGGGCGGTTCCGGGCCGTCGCCGTCTCGAGCGCCGCTATCTGGCCGACGCACGCCCAGCAGCGCTCGGCTGTCCCGGACGCGTTCGACGGCGCGGCCGACTTCGCCCGCAACGACGTCTTCGCGGGCGCCCGCCGGCTCGCCGGTACGGCCGTCTCGATCAGCTGCGGCACTGCCGACCCGTTCATCGGCAGCGACCGGGCGTTCGCCGCCCGCGTGCCGCGCCGCCCCGCCGGCGAGTTCACGGCCGGCTGCCACGACGCGGACTTCTGGCGCCGGATGCTGCCCGCGCAGGTGCGGTTCGTGGGCCGGGCGCTCGCGGCCGCTTAGTCCGGGTCGCGCCGCAGCGCGGGCGCCTCCAGGATCCGGGCCAGGATCTCGGTCGCCCGCTCGAGGTCGTCCGGGTCGATCTGCCCGCCGAGCTCGTCCGCCCATGCCCGCTGAGCGGACTGGATCTGCGCCAGCGCCGCCGCGCCGGCCGGCGTGAGCTCGACGAGCTTCGCGCGCTTGTGGCCGGGGTTGTCCGCGTAGCGGATCAGGCCGTCCCGCTCGAGCTCGTCGGCGACGCGCTGCACGCTCTGGCGAGCGAAGCTCCACGCCCGCGCGATCCGGGCGACGCTCAGCGGCTCGGATTCGACCGCCGCGAGCACGCGCCAGCGGGCGCTCGTCTGGCCTGCGGGCCGGGCGAGCGAGTCGCCCGCGGCCTTGAGCGCGCCCTCCAGCCGGAACACCAGCACCACGAGCCGGCTGAGCGCCTCGCCGGCGGGCGTGCGGTCGATATTGACAGCATCCTGTCGTTTTGATACGCTTCCGGTCATAACGACAGCATACTGTCACATTGAGAGGAGACGTGCGCAGATGGACTGGAAGCTCGAGCTGGTGACCGTTCCCGTGACCGATGTCGACCGGGCCAAGGCGTTCTACGTCGAGCAGGCCGGCTTCGCCGCCGACCACGACCACACGCTCGACGACGGACTGCGGTTCGTGCAGCTCACGCCCCCGGGCTCGGCGTGCTCGATCGCGATCGGCAGCGGCCTCACCGACACCGCGCCGGGCACCGCGAACTGCCAGATCGTCGTCGCCGACATCGAGGCCGCCCGCGCCGAGCTGCGCGGCCGCGGGCTCGAGGTCGGCGCGGTGCAGGACTTCGACTGGGGCCGGTTCGTCTTCTTCGCCGATCCGGACGGCAACCGCTGGGCCCTGCAGCAGCTGCCGGAGCGGGGCTGAGCCCGCCGAGGGCGCCTACGGCCGGACGAGCGGCTTGTACTTGATCCGGTGCGGCTGGTCGGCCTCGGCGCCCAGCCGCTTGCGCCGGTTTTCCTCGTACTCGTCGTAGGCGCCCTCGAACCAGACCACCTCGGAGTCGCCCTCGAAGGCCAGGATGTGCGTCGCCACCCGGTCGAGGAACCAGCGATCGTGGCTGATCACGACGGCGCAGCCGGCGAAGGAGACGAGCGCCTCCTCGAGCGCGCGCAGCGTGTCGACGTCCAGGTCGTTCGTCGGCTCGTCGAGCAGCAGCAGGTTGCCGCCGGAGCGCAGCAGCTTGGCCAGGTGCAGGCGGTTGCGCTCGCCCCCGGAGAGGTCGCCGACCCGCTTCTGCTGGTCGCCGCCGCGGAAGTTGAACGACGCGACGTACGCCCGGGACGCGAGCTCGCGCGGGCCGACGGTGATGCGATCCTTGCCGCCGGAGATCTCCTTCCACACCGTGTTGGCCGGATCGAGGTCGGCGCGGGCCTGATCGACGTAGGCCAGCTCCACGGACGGGCCCACCCGCAGCTCGCCGTCGTCCGGCTGCTCCTGGCCGGCGATCATGCGGAAGAGCGTCGTCTTGCCGGCGCCGTTGGGGCCGATCACGCCGACGATGCCGCCCGCGGGCAGCGAGAAGTTGAGCCCGTCGATCAGCAGCCGGTCGCCGTAGCCCTTGCGCAGCCCGGACGCCTCGACGACGACGTCGCCCAGCCGCGGCCCGGCCGGGATGTGGATCTCGACCGTGTCGAGCTTGACGGCGGC
>JAICJC010000086.1 GCA_025928655.1 Thermoleophilia bacterium
GAGCGGCGGGGGTGGGATTCGAACCCACGATCGAGGTTGCCCCCGATGCCGGTTTTCAAGACCGGTGCGTTCAACCGCTCCGCCACCCCGCCGGGCGGCGTCAGCCTATCCCCGCGCCGTGTCGATGGACGACTAGCGGGCTTGGGGCGACGTGCCGTTGGCGCCCTTGGCCTGCGGCGCTCCGCCGCCGGCCCCGGCGCGGGGCCGCCGCTTGGCCGCCACGTCGCCGCCCGGCTCGACGGCGACCACCGCCGCCTGCGCAGGCTTCGGCTCGCTCTCGGTGCGGGTGAACTGCATCGCCGCCTTGGTGGCGATGGCCTCGAGTCGGGCCGCAGTCTCGTGGGTGGTGTCGAGCAGCCGCGACCGCTCGCTCCAGACGACGTCCGTGTCTGCGCGCAGCTCGGCGAGCCGCGCCCGCGCCTGCTCCTGGAGCAGGGTGAGCTCCTCCTCGGTGCGCTGCCGTGTCTCGGCCGCCTCGGCGTTCGCCTGGGCGACGATCGACTCGGCCGCCGCACGGGCCTGCGCGACCGTCTTCTGCGCCTGGGTGCGCTCGCGCTCGGCCTGCGCGCGCGCCTGGACGACCAGCTCGGTCGCGTCGGCCTTGGTGCGGGCGGCGACCTCGGCCGCCTCCTTGTGGGCCGCGGTCGTGATCTCCTCGGCCGCCTCGCGGGCTCGCTGCAGGATTCCGCCGACCTGGTCGCCGACGCGGTCGAGCGCCTGGCGCACCGCCGCCCGCGGGGACGTCTGCTCGGCGAACACGCGGTTCACGCGGACGACGTAGGCGTCGACCGCGTCGCAGTCGTACCCGCGCCGCGCCAGCGGGAACGACGCCTCGCGGATCTCCGCCGGCAACTCCTGTATCTCCTCGACGCCGCTGCCGCGCTCCTGTGGGTCCAAAGCTCTGCCCTCGCCGTCGCTGCTGAGGGGCCCGACTCTATCGTCGTGCAGCGCCGGACGCGTGCCCCGGACGGGGGATCGCGACGGCTTTCAGGCGCGACCGGAGATGACCGCCGGCGCGCCGAACGGGTGCAGGACGCCCGGCGTCGCGATCGACCCGTCCTCCCGCTGGCCGTACTCGATCAGCGCGAGCAGCGTGCGGCTCGACGTGATCGCGGTGCCGTTCAGCATATGCACGAACTGCGGCTTGCCGCCCTCGGCCCGGAAGCGGATGTTCAGGCGCCGGGCCTGGTAGTCGGTGCAGTTTGAGCACGACGTCAGCTCGCGGTAGCGCTCCTGGCCGGGCAGCCACACCTCGATGTCGAACTTGCGCGCGGCCGACGCCCCCAGGTCGCCGGCGGCCACGTTCACGACCCGGTACTGGAAACCGAGCTCCTGCGCGATCTCCTCCTCGATCGCCAGCAGCGCCTCCTGCTCGTCCCACGACCGGTCGGGTTGGCAGTAGCTGAAGAGCTCGAGCTTGTCGAACTGGTGGACGCGAAAGATGCCGCGGGTGTCCTTGCCCGCGGCGCCGGCCTCGCGCCGGAAGCAGGACGAGAAGCCGACGTAGTGCAGCGGCAGGTCGTCCTCGGAGAGCAGCTCGCCGCCGTGCATCGACGCGAGCGGCACCTCGGCCGTGCCGACCAGGAAGAGCTCGTCGCTCGAGAGCGCGTACACCTGGGCCTCGGCCTCGGGGAAGAAACCGGTGCCCTCCATCGCCTCGCGCTTGACCAGCACCGGCGGGATCACGGGGATGAACCCGCGGGCGTGCATCTTCGCCATCCCCCACTGCAGGAGCGCGAACTCGAGCCGCACCAGGTCGCCGAGCAGGTAGTGGAAGCGGCTCCCCGACACGCGCGCCGCCCGCTCGGGGTCGATCAGGCCGAGGCCGCCGGGCCCGGCCAGATCGAGGTGGTCCTTCGGCGGGAACGGGAACGACGGCCGCTCGCCATGCACGCGCACGACCTCGGCGTCCTCCTCGGTGTCGCCCACCGGCGCGGACGGGTGCGGTGGGTTGGGGAGCGCGGCCATGACCTCGGCGATGGCCGCCTCGACCCGCGCGAGCGCCTCCTCGCCGTCGGACTGGCTCGCCTTCAACTCCGACTGCCGCGCGATCTCGGCGGCGGCGTCCTCGCCCCGGCCCTTGGCCTCGGCGATCGCCCTGGCGGCGGCGTTGCGGTCGGCGCGGGCGGTCTCGACCTGCTGCAGCAGCTCCCGCCGCTCGCCGTCCAGCTCCAGGAACCGGTCGACACCCGCGGCGGCGTCGCCGCCCCGCCGCTCGAGTGCCGTCCGCACCCCGTCCGGGTCGGAGCGGATCAGCTTCGCGTCGAGCATCAGGCTCGTGAGTGTACTAACAGGTCCAGAAAGCCCGCGACTCCGTCCTCGCCCACGGGCGGGACGGTCCAGTCGGCGATCCGAAGCAGCGACGGCTCGGCATCCTCGACGGCCACGCCGAAGCCGGCCGTCTCGAGCAGCTCGTGGTCGTTCGCGCCGTCCCCGAAGGCGACCGTGGCGGCAGGGTCGACCCCGAGCCGCTCGCACACGAACTCGAGCGCCGCGCCCTTCGAGACGCCCGGGCTCGCCACCTCGAGGAAGATCGGAAGCGACTTGGCGATGAAGAGGTGGTCGCCGAAGCCCTCGTGCAAGTCCTTCTCGAGCTCGTCGAGCGGCTCCGGCTCGCCCACGATCACGATCTTCGTCGTCGGCCGGGTCAGCCACCTGTCGAAGTCGCCCACGACGTGCATCTCCAGGCGCGCGTGCTCGGCGTAGGTGCGCGCCTCGGGAGTCGGCTTCTCGACGACGAGCTGGTCGTCGACGTAGACGTTCATGTGGAAGCCCTGCGGACGCACGTCGTGGATGACCTCGAGGGCGGTGGGGACGTCGATCGGGCGGTGCAGCAGCCAGTCGCCCGTCGTCGGGTCGGCGACGAGCGCGCCCTGGTAGCAGATCACCGGCGCCGTGATCCCGAGCTCGAGGGCATAGGGCCGCGTCGAGGCGAACATCCGCCCCGTGGCGATGATCGCCTCGATGCCGGCGGCGCGGACGGCCGCGATCGCCGAGACGGTCTTCGGGGAGAGCTCCAGCGACGACGGCAGAATCGTGCGGTCCATGTCGGTCACGATCGCGCGCACGGCCGAGGCGTCGAGCCCGGGGGGCAGGCCGTTCCTCATCGCTTCGTCCTCGCGACGACGAAGGCCGCGATCGCGTCGACGTCGTCGCCGCCGAGCAGGCCCTTGGGCATACCGGGGCGGCCGTCGATCACGGCCCGGCGCACCTGCTCGCGGGTGGGATGGACGTCCCAGAGGTTCTTCGCGGCCACGTCGGGCGACGGCCTCCCCTGCGCGACCGTGTGGCACTCGGCGCACGTCTGCACCCACAGGTAGCGCTGGTGCTGCGCGGCGTTGTCGCCGCCGGTCCCGCAGCCCGTTGCCGAGGCGGCCAGCGCCAGCGGGAGCAGGAGCGGGGCGGCGCGCATGCAGCCGAGCGTATCCTTCGGGTGAGATGGATAGCGCCGACACGCAGCTGTGCGACCTGATCCAGAACGAATTCCCGGTCGTCGAGCGGCCGTACGCCGCGCTGGGTGAGACGCTCGGCCTGTCCGAGGACGACGTGATCGCGCGGGTGACGCGCCTGCGCGGCGAGCGCATCATCCGCCAGATCTCCGCGATCTTCGACACGCGCAAGCTCGGCTACACCTCGATGCTCGTCGCCGCCAAGACGCCGGCGGAGCGGGCCGACGAGGCCGCCGAGGTCATCTCGAGCCACCCCGGTGTGACGCACAACTACCAGCGCGAGCACGACTTCAACATCTGGTTCACCGTCGGCGTCCCGCCGACGTCGCGGCTCGGCCTCGAGCGCACCGTCGAGCTGCTCGGCGAGCTGGCCGGGGTCGACGTGGTCCGGCCGATGCCGGCGCTGCGCTTCTTCAAGATCGGGGTCGACCTCGACATGAAGGGCGGGCGCGACCCGGCCGCCAAGAAGGCCCGCCAGGCGCCCACGGCGCCGGCGCCGGCCCCCGAGGACATCGGCGAGCGCGACATCGCCGCCGTGCGTGCGCTGCAGACGGACCTGCGAGCGGTGTCCGAGCCGTTCGCCGGCCCGGCTGCGCGCCACGGGTACACCGTGCCGGAGCTGTTCGAGGCCGCCGCCCGGTTCGGGTCGACCGGCCAGATGCGCCGCTTCGCCGCCGTGCTCTACCACCGCTCGGCCGGCTTCACCTACAACGGCATGGGCGTCTGGAAGGCGCCCGAGGAGAAGATGGACGAGATCGGGTCGCTCATGGCGTCGTTCCGGGGCGTGTCGCACTGCTACCAGCGGCCGACCTACCCGGACTGGCCGTACAACCTGTTCTCGATGACGCACGGGCGCACGAAGCAGGAGTGCGAGGACGTGCTCGACGCGATTGCGGATGAGACGGGCCTCGACGAGCGGGTGGTGCTGTACTCGACGAAGGAGTGGAAGAAGACCAGGCTGGTCTACTTCAGCCCCGACGCCGAGGAGTGGGAGCGCCGCTACGCGCCCGAGCTCCAGCCTGCATGAATAAACGGGGTCAGACCCCTTTTATTCAGGCATCTCACATACGCGGGCCGGCGGGCGTTCTTCTGGTGTGAGACTGCCGCCGTTCCAGACGCTGATCGACCTCCACGGCCGCGAGGTGCACCGGTATCTCGCCGCGTGCGTGGGGCCCATCGACGCCGACGACTGCTGGCAGGAGACGATGCTGGCCGCCCTGCGGGCCTACCCGGGCCTGCGGGACGACCGGAACCTGCGCGGATGGCTGCTCCGGATTGCAGCCCGCAAGGTGCTCGACTCCCATCGGGCCGCCCGCCGCCGGCCGGTGCCGGTCGCGGACGTGCCCGACCGGGGGTTCGAGTCGCCGCCGCCGTCCGATTCCGCCCTGTGGCGGGCGGTGCGGCGGCTGCCGGAGAAGCAGCGCGCAGCAGTTGCATTGCGGTTCGCTGCCGACCTCGACTACGCGACCATCGGTGACGTGATCGATTGCTCGGAGGCGGCCGCGCGCCAGAACGTGCGCGCCGGTCTGGCCGGCGTGCGGAGGGAGTGGATTCGATGACCCCTATCGACATGACTGAACTGGCCCGACGGGCCGCCGAGGAGGGAATCTTGGACGTTGCCTACGCCACCGTGGACGCCCCGTTCGGGCGGATGCTCGTGGCCGCCACGCCGCGGGGCCTCGTGCGCACCGCGTTCGACAAGGAGCGCACAGATGACGTGCTGACCGAGCTGTCCAGCCGGATCTCGCCCCGGGTGCTCGAGGCCCCGGCCCGCCTGGACGGCGTGCGCCGCGAGATGGACGAGTACTTCGAGGGCAAGCGCACGGAGTTTCAGACGCCGATCGACTGGCAGCTCTCGCAGGGCTTCCTGCGCCGGGCCCGCGAGGCCTGCGCCGCCATCCCCTACGGGGAGGTGCGCACCTACAAGCAGCTGGCCATCGCCGCCGGCAGCCCCGAGGCCGTGCGGGCCGCGGGGAACGCGATGGCCAGGAACCCGATCCCGATCGTCGTGCCGTGCCACCGCGTGCTGCGCACCGGCGGCGGCCTGGGCGGCTACGGCGGCGGGCTCGAGTGCAAGCGCTGGCTGCTCGACCTCGAGTCGGGCCTCATGCGGCTCTGAGAGGGGACAGTCCCCGGATGGGGACTGTCCCCGGCCCTCAGAGCTCGATCTGGAGACCGTCGTACGCGACATCGGCCCCGGCGGGCAGCCACTCCGAAAGCTCGGCGTGGGTGCCCGTGCGGTGGCCGATGTGCGTGAAGAGCAGCCGCCCCGCCCGCAGCCGCTTCGCCGCCCCGGCGATCTCCTCCATGGGGATGTGGCCGCGCACCGGCCGCGTGCGGGTGGAGCCGTCGACGATCGCCACGTCGGCGTCGCGGGCGAGCTTCGAGCCGGGCAGCGCCCCCAGATCCGGCATGTAGGCGAGCGTGTGCCCACCCGCGTCGGTGAAGCGCAGGCCCATCGTGCGCGTTGTCTGGCTGTGGTCGACGTCGAACGCCTGCACGCGCAGGCCCTCGCCGAGCTCGGCCGGCACGCCGGGCGTCAGGTGCATGACCCGGAAGTCGAGCCGGGGGAAGATCATCCGCAGCCCCTTCTCGCACTCCTTCGTGCAGTGGAGCGGGATGCGGCCGAGCTTGGAGAGCACGTGCAGGCCGAGCATGTGGTCATGGTGGTCGTGGGTGAGCACGACCTGCTCCGGCACCGCGCCGGCGCGCAGGAGCTGGGCGTAGGCGTCGGGGCCGGCGTCGACCAGCACGCGCCGGTCGAGCAGGAGCGAGGAGCGCAGGCGCCGGTCGCGGGGGTCGGGCGAAGTGCACTGGGGGCAGTCGCAGCCGAGCCGCGGGATCGGCCACCCCGCCGACGAGCCCAGCACCTCGATCAGCACGCGCCGGTCACCCGCCCGCGGCGGTCACGGCAGCGCCGAGTCGTCCAGGTACCGCGTCTCCGAGAACACCCGCCGCACCATCGGCTCGAACGTCTCGATCGGCAGCGAGTCGTACGCCGGGTCGAAGCAATTCTGGTCGTAGAGCTCGCAGAACTCGACGGTCGCGTCGTAGCAGGGGTGGTCCTTGAAGCGGTCGCGGGCGTTGCGGTCGCCCCCGCTGTGATGGGCGTAGTAGTACATCTGGAAGAGGCCGTGGTGCTTGACGATCCAGCAGATGTCGGGCGCGATGAACGGCTTCATGATCGCGGCGGTCATCTCGCCGTGCGTCCAGGGCGCGAGCTCGTCGCCGATGTCGTGCAGGAGGGCCGCGACGACGTACTCCTCGCTGCGGCCGTCGCGGAGGGCGCGCGTGGCGGACTGGAGCGAGTGCTCGTAGCGCGAGACCTGGTAGCCGGCCAGCGACGACTTGAGCCCGTCGAGCGCCACCAGCAGCCGGTCGGCAACCGCGGCGTTGTACGGCTCCTGCACCCGGTCGAGCAGCGCGTAGTCCTCGGCCGTCCCGTCTGCCATGTGCACGAACCCCACCGTCTCCATGCGATCCTCCTCGATGCCTTGCGTTCCCCGGGATCGTACGCGGGCGCGGCGATGGGCGCCCCCGAACGTGCAATTGGCATTCGCCGCGGATGTCAATTGCCGGGATCCCGGCCCGCACCGCCGCCCCCCGATCTCTAGATTTCCCCCATGGCCTCCGACCCGCTCGCCGGCTTCACGCCGCCCGTCGCCGACTGGTTCCGGCGCTCGTTCGCCGAGCCGACGAAGGCGCAGCGGCGGGGCTGGCCGCCGATCGCCGCGGGCCGCCACTCGCTGATCCTGGCCCCGACCGGATCGGGCAAGACGCTCGCCGCCTTCCTGGGCGCGATCGACGGCTTCGCCCGCGACCCGGAGGAGCGCGGCACCCGGGTGGTCTACGTCTCGCCGCTCAAGGCGCTCAACCACGACATCGAGAAGAACCTGCGCGCGCCGCTCGCCGGCATCGACCTGCCCCGGCCGGTCACCGTCGGCGTGCGCAGCGGCGACACGTCCCAGCGCGATCGGGCCTCGATGCGGCGCCACCCGCCCGACATCCTGATCACGACGCCCGAGTCCCTCTACCTGATCCTGACCTCCGCCGCGCGCGAGATGCTGGCCTCGGCCGAGACGGTGATCGTCGACGAGATCCACGCCGTGGCCGGCAGCAAGCGGGGCACGCACCTGGCGCTCTCGCTCGAGCGGCTCGCGCACCTGGCCGGACGCGACGTGCAGCGGGTCGGCCTCTCGGCCACCCAGCGGCCGCTGGAGGAGATCGCCCGCTTCCTGGGCGGGCGCGACCGCGACGTCGAGATCGTCGACGCCGGGGCTGCCAAGGAGCTCGACCTGGGGGTGATCGTCCCGGTCGAGGACATGCGCGAGCTGGGCGGCGCCGCCGGGGTCGACGGCGAGCCGCACCAGTCGATCTGGCCGGCGCTCTACCCGCGCCTGCTCGAGCTCGTCCAGGCGCACCGCTCGACGCTCGTGTTCGTGAACAACCGCCGCTCGGCCGAGCGGGTCGCCCATCGCCTGAACGACCTCGCGGAGGCCGACATCGCCCGCGCCCACCACGGGTCGATCGCCCGCGAGCAGCGGCTCGAGATCGAGGACCTGCTGAAGTCGGGGCAGCTGCCCGCGCTCGTGGCCACCTCGTCGCTCGAGCTCGGGATCGACATGGGCGCGATCGACCTGGTCGTGCAGGTGGAGTCGCCGAAGTCCGTCGCCGCCGGGCTGCAGCGGGTCGGCCGGGCCGGCCACCAGGTCGACGCGCCGTCGCTCGGCCGGTTCATGCCCAAGTACCGCGGCGACCTGCTCGAGACGGCCGTCGTCGTCGAGCGCATGCGCCGGGGCGAGATCGAGCACACCCGCGTCCCCCGCCAGCCGCTCGACGTGCTCGCCCAGCAGCTCGTGGCCGCGACGGCGCTCGACGAGTGGACGGTGGACGACCTCTACGATTTGGTCACCCGCGCGTACCCGTACCGCGAGCTCTCGCGCGCCCAGTTCGAGGGCGTGCTCGACATGCTGGCCGGGCGATACCCGTCCGAGGAGTTCGCCGAGCTGCGCCCCCGGGTCGTCTGGGACCGCACCGCGGGCATCGTCCGCGCCCGTCCGGACGCCCGCCGGCTCGCGGTCACGAGCGGCGGCACGATCCCCGACCGCGGCCTCTACGGCGTGTTCCTCGTCGACTCCGGCGCGCGCGTGGGCGAGCTCGACGAGGAGATGGTCTACGAGGCCCGTCAGGGCGAGGTGTTCCAGCTGGGCGCGTCGTCGTGGCGGATCGAGCAGATCACCCGCGACCGCGTCCTGGTGTCGCCGGCCCCCGGCGTCCCCGGGAAGATGCCCTTCTGGAAGGGCGACGGCGTCGGCCGTCCGTACGAGCTCGGCCGCGCGGTCGGCGAGGCCACCCGCACCCGCCGCTTCCCGGCTGACCTCGACGAGCGGGCCGCGCGCAACCTGTACGGGTACCTGGACGACCAGGAGGCCCACACGGGCGTCGTCCCGACCGACCGCACGATCGTCGTGGAGCGCTTCCGCGACGAGATCGGCGACTGGCGCGTCTGCGTCCTCTCCCCGTTCGGCGGCCGAGTGCACGCGCCCTGGGCGCTGGCCCTCGAGGCGCGGATGGCGGCGTCGCTCGGCATCGAGGTGGAGGCGATGTGGGCCGACGACGGCATCGCGCTGCGCCTGCCCGACTCGGACACGCCGCCGCCGGTCGACCTGATCGCGATCCCGCCCGGCGAGCTCGACGACCTGCTGCTCGAGCGGGTGGCGCAGAGCCCGCTCTTCGCGGGCCGGTTCCGGGAGAACGCCGCCCGGGCGCTGCTCCTGCCCCGGCGCCGGCCCGGGCAGCGGACGCCGCTCTGGCAGCAGCGGCTGAAGGCGCATGACCTGCAGCAGGTGGCGATCAAGTACGGCTCGTTCCCGGTGCTGCTCGAGACGTACCGCGAGGTGCTCTCGGACGTGTTCGAGGTGCCGGCGCTGAAGGGCCTGCTGGAGGCGATCGGCCGCGGCAGCGTGCGCATGGTGGAGGTGGAGTCGTCCCAGCCCTCGCCCTTCGCCTCGGCGCTCCTGTTCGACTACATCGCGACCTACATGTACGAGGGCGACGCGCCCGCCGCCGAGCGGCGCGCCCAGGCGCTCCAGCTCGACCGCGCGCTGCTGGCCGAGCTGCTCCGAGACGACGACCTGCGCGAGCTGCTCGACGCCGACGCGATCGACCAGGTCGAGCGCGAGCTCCAGGGCGAGGGCCGGACGCCGACCATCGACCAGGCCCACGACCTGCTGCGGCGCCTGGGTGACCTGTCGCCGGCCGAGGCGGGTGAGCGCGGCATCACCGGCCACCTCGACGAACTGGTCTCGCAGCGGCGGGCCGCCGCCGTCCGGGTGGCGGGGGAGGAGCGCTACATCGCCGCGGAGGACGCGGGCCTCTACCGCGACGGCCTCGGCGTCGTCCCGCCGCGAGGGCTGCCGGGCGCGTTCCTGGAGCCGGCGGCCGACGCGCTCAAGCGGCTCGTGCTGCGATATGCGCGCACGCACGGGCCGTTCACCGTCGACGACCTGCGGGCGCGCTGGGGCGTGGACGCGGTGGCGGAGCTGCGCCGGCTCGAGGCCGAAGGCGCGGTCGTCGAGGGCGGCTTCCGGCCGGGCGGAGGCGGCCGGGAGTGGATCACCCCGGACGTCCTGCGGCGCGTGCGCCGGCGCACGCTCGCGGCGATCCGGCGCGCCGTGGAGCCCGTCGAGGCGGACGCGCTGGGCCGGTTTCTGCCCACCTGGCAGGGCGTCGGCCGCGACGCCGGCCGCGGCATCGACCGGCTCCGCGACGTCGTCGCCCAGCTCCAGGGGGTCGCCCTGCCCGTGACCGCCTGGGAGTCGGACATCCTGCCGTTGCGCGTGCCCGGCTACCGCCAGGACATGCTGGATGAGCTCTGCGCCGGCGGGGAGCTGGCCTGGGTCGGCGCCGGCCAGGGCAAGGCGGCGCTCTACCTGCGGGGCGAGACCGCCCTCCTGCACACGCCCGCCGAGGTGCCCGAGCATCCGATCGTGGACGCGCTGCGGTCGCGCGGGCCGTCGTTCTTCGCCGATCTCGCCGCGCTCGTGGGCGAGCCCGACCGCACCGTGCTCGCCGAGCTGTGGGCGCTGGCCTGGGACGGCGTCGTGACCAACGACTCCTGGCACCCGCTGCGCGGGGGCGCGGTGCTGCGGGCGCTGCCCCCGCCGCCGACGGCCGGGCAGGGCCGGGTCGCCCGCCGGGCCCGGCCGACCTCGTCGCTTCCGGCCGCGCGCGGCCGCTGGTCGCTCGTCGAGACGCTGGCGGCGAGCGCGCCGTCGCAGGCCGAGCGCGCGCGGGCGCTGGCCGAGACGCTCCTCGACCGCCACGGCGTGCTGACGCGAGCAGCCGTGCTGGCGGAGGGGATCCCGGGCGGGTTCTCCGCCGTTTACGGGGAGCTGCGGATGATGGAGGAGGCGGGGCGCTGCCAGCGCGGCTACTTCGTCGAGGGGCTGGGCGGCGCACAGTTCGCGGCGCCGACCGCCGTCGAGCGGCTGCGCGACGTCCGCGACGCCGATCCCGACGCCGCGGCGCTCGTGCTCTCCGCGCTCGACCCCGCCAACCCCTATGGCGCCACGCTGCCGTGGCCGCAGTCGGCCCGCCGCCCGGCCCGGGTCGCGGGCGCCTGGGTGGTGCTCGCCGGCGGCCGCCCGGCGCTCTACGTCGAGCGCGGCGGCCGCGGGCTGGTCACCTTCGAGCCGGAGCTGCTCGAGCCCGCGATCGCGGCGCTCGCCCACCTGGTCGAGCGCGGCCGTGCCCGCCGGCTGGCCCCCGAGCGGGTCGACGGCGAGCCGATCGCCGGCACCGAGGCCGAGCGGCTGCTGCTCGCGCACGGGTTCCTGAAGGGGCACCGGCGGCTGGTGCTGCGTGCCTGAGGGCCACTCGCTCGTCCTCGCCGCCCGCCGGATCCGGCCCGTCCTGGGGCAGCACGTCACCGCCGGCCCGCTGGCCGGCACGGCGGTCGCCTCGATCGAGACGCGCGGCAAGCACCTGCTCGTGCACGGCACCGACGGCCGCAGCCTGCACGTCCATCTGGGGATGAACGGGCGCGTGCGCCTGGCCGCCGCGGGCGCCGGTCGCGGCCGCCACGTCATGCGCACCGCGGCCGCCGACGTCGTCATCTTCGGGACGAGCCGGGTCGAGGTGCGCCGCCGCGGCGATCTGCACCTGGGGCTCGGGCCCGACCTGCTCGGCGCCTTCGACGGGGCCGCCTACCTGCGCCGCGCCCGCGCGATCGACCGCCCGGTGGCGGAGCTCCTGCTCGACCAGCGGGTGCTCGCCGGCATGGGCAACGTCGTCCGCGCCGAGGCCCTGTGGGGGCTGCGGCAGGACCCGTTCGCACCCGTCTCGCAGCTCTCCGACCGGCGCCTGCTCGAGCTCGCGGCGCTCGGCCGGCGGATGCTGCGCGCCGGCGTCGACACGGGCCGCCTGCCGCGCGACGTCTACCGGGCGACGGGCCGTCCGTGCCCCCGCTGCCGCACGCCGATCGCGTCGCGCATGCTGGGCCTTCCGACGCCGCGGCGGCTCTACTGGTGCCCGGGCTGCCAACCCGCCATTCGGGGTCAGACCCCTTCTGGCGGGTCCGCCGGATGAGGCGGCGGGACCGGGCGGGGATGGCCGACCGCGCCCGCGGGGCGCTGCTCGGCCTGGCCGTGGGGGACGCGCTCGGCGCGGCGGTCGAGTGGCTGCACCCCGACCAGATCCACGCCCGCTACGGCGGATCCCTCCGCGACCTGGTCGCCTCGCCGCCGTGGGAGCGGGGCGAGTGGACGGACGACACGGCGATGGCGCTGGAGCTCGCGACGAGCCTGGCCGAGAAGGGCGGCTACGACGAGGAGGACGTCTTCTCCCGCTACGCGATGTGGGCCCGGTCGGGGCCGAAGGACATCGGCTCCACCGTCGCCGCCGCGCTGATGCGGGCCCGGTCTGTGGACGAGGCCCGGGCGGCGGCCGAGGCCTACCACGAGTCCAGCGGCGGCAAGAGCGCGGGCAACGGGTCGCTGATGCGCACCGCCCCGCTCGCCCTCCGCTACCGCAACGACCAGGGCGCCCTCGAGCGGATCTCACGCGAGGAGTCCACGCTGACCCACTTCGACCCGCTCGCCGGCGACGCGTGCGCCTGGTTCAACCTGACGCTGGCCGCGCTCGTGCGCGGGCGCCGGCTGCCGCAGTCGACGTCGCCGGCGGCGCAGGCGGCCGAGGAGGCGGTCGGGGGGAGCGAGGAGACGCTCGCCGCCGAGGCGCAGGAGCGGATGGGATACGTGCTCACGGCGCTGCGGATCGGGTTCGCGGCCGCGTTCGGGCGCCCCGACCTCGAGTCGGCCATCGTGTTCGCGGTCAACCTGGGCGGGGACGCGGACACGAACGGGGCCGTCGCCGGCGCCCTGGCCGGAGCGCGCCACGGCGCTGCGGCGATCCCCGCCCGCTGGATCGAGCCGCTGCTCGCCCACGAGCGGATCGGCGGCCTCGCGAACCGGCTCGTGCGCGCCTAGCCGTGCCGCCGGTATCCTCCCCCGCGGTTCCGTCGCCGGGAGGAGCGCCCCGTGGTTGAAGCACCTGATCGAAACCTCGCACTCGAGCTCGTGCGCGTGACCGAGGCGGCCGCGCTCGCGTGCGCCCGCTGGGTCGGGTTCGGCGACAAGGTCGCCGCCGACCGGGCCGCGGTCGACGCGATGCGGCACATGCTGGCCACCGTCGAGATGGACGGCGTCGTCGTGATCGGCGAGGGCGAGAAGGACGAGGCGCCGATGCTCTTCAACGGCGAGCGCATCGGCACCCACCAGGGCGTCGCCGTCGACGTGGCGGTCGATCCGCTCGAGGGGACGGAGCTCGTGGCCCGGGGCCAGCCGAACGCGCTCGCCGTGGTGGCCGCGTCCGAGTCGGGCACGATGTTCGACCCGGGCCCCTGCGTCTACATGGAGAAGCTCGCCTGCGGGGCGGACATCGAGGAGCAGCTCGACCTCGACGCGCCGATGGAGGAGACGCTCGAGATGATCGCCCGGGCGAAGGGCGGGCGCGTCCGCGACCTGATGGTCGTGATCCTCGACCGGCCCCGGCACGAGGAGATGGTGGGGCGGATCCGCAAGGCGGGCGCCCGCATCCGGTTCATCGCCCACGGTGACGTCGCCGGCTCGATGATGGCGGCGACGCCGGACACGGGCATCGACCTGCTCTGGGGCATCGGCGGGACGCCGGAGGGGGTGCTGTCGGCGGCGGCCTTCAAGTGCCTGGGCGGGCAGCTCGTCGGGCGGCTGTGGCCGCGGGACGAGGACGAGGCGAAGCGCGCCCGCGACGCCGGGTACGACCTCGACAAGGTGCTCACCGTCGACGACCTGATCCGGGGCGAGAACGTCTTCTTCGCCGCCACCGGCGTCACCGACGGCGACCTCCTGCGCGGCGTCCGCTACCAGCGCGGCGGGGCGCGGACGCAGTCGCTGGTCATGCGCTCCAAGTCGGGGACGGTGCGCACGCTCCAGGCGACGCATTCGCTCGAGAAGCTGGCCGCCGTGGCCGGCGAGCGCTACCGCTAGATGTAAAGCCTGCTTGACACCGCGTTTCTGTCAAGCTAACTGGGAAGTAGGTAGTCAGAACACGTACGCCGGCGGCGCCCCTCGCGGTGCACGTCTCCACGTCCAGACGACTAGACGCGAACATCCGGCTTAAACACGACTCGATAATTTGCCGCTCCTCCCGAGTCGTGTCTATACTGAGATGGTGATCGACGTCACTCAGGAACTCGACGCGCTTATTGCGCGGATCGAAGCGGAGCGCCGAAGGCTCGACGTTCAGCTCGACGCGCTTCGCGTCGCTCGTAATGCCGCCGCCCATCCCGTGGCATCTTCCGAGCAGCGTGCGTTCAGTCTCACGCCTAGCGAGGCCCCCCGAAGTTGGCGCGGGCAGCGGAACGCGACGCGCGACGCGATCATGGAGATCATGGCCGATGGACGTGCTCGGAAGGTGGGCCAGATTGCAGAGACGCTGGGGAAAACCTCGAACGCCGTTTCCGTAGCGACGCGAGCTCTCTGCGCTGACGGGAAGCTCATCGCCCACGCGAAACGCGGCTACTACAAACTCGCGCCCGACGGCGCTCAGGATCTGGGGAATGCGGCCTCCACAACCGCTCCAACCCCAGAGCAAGCCCTCACCGGACCGCTTGCGCAGCGGTCCGGTGAGGCACCCGGTGTGGGGCTAGCAGGTTCGCCGGAGGTCCCTTAGAAAGCGCCGCCGCCGGGTTCGACTCCCGGTAGCTCCACCGGAAATTATGACACGGACGCTATGCTGATGCAAATCTGGTATGCCAAGAAAGCCGCACAAACCATCCCCACCGCCTACTGACGTCGAGGAGAAGCTCGACCCGAAATATTCGGCGAGCGACTTTCGTGACGCTCTAGACAGAGTCACGCGGCGTTCCCCAGCGCGACCTTCCGAACCCGATCCTGGATCGCCCAGAAAAGGTGGCCGTCGTCCTTCCGGCGGTTCCACCTGAACGTGTACTCGTCCAGGTAGTTCGGCAGGTACTTCGCGCTGACAGAGTGATGCGCGCCCCGCACGCTGTTCTTGAACAGAGCGAAGAACGATTCGACCGCGTTCGTCGTCGCGCCGTCGGCCTCGACGTAGACGCGCTGTGCGTGCTTGATCCGGCGATGACCCCGGTACTCGCGGCCGAGGCCGACATATAGGGGGTACTCGTCCGTGAAGATCATCGACTCGGGCAGCACGAATGACCGGACGGTCGCGTGGAGCGTGCCGCGCTTGCGGTCGGGCACGACCGTGGCACGCACGCGGCCGCCGCGCTGGACGGCCGCGACAACGATTTGGCGGGGCTTGATGGTTGGGTCGTTCGGGTGGAGGCCCTGAGCGGCGGCGCGACGGCGGTCATAGTTGCGGAGGCTGCCGCCAATGTTCGTCTCGTCGACCTCGACGTCGCCGGACAGCGGGCCGTCATCGTCGCCCAGAAGCGTCCGAATCTGCTTGAACATCCGGTGCGCCGTCTTGTAGCTGACGCCGATCTCGCGGCCTAGCTGCTTCGCGGAGATCCCACACTTCGAGGCGCTGATTAGGTAGATCGCCCAGAACCAGAGCTGGAGGCTCGTGGTGCTCTTGTGGAAGATCGTGCCGGCGGTTGGGTAGACGTGATGGCCGCAGTACTGGCAGGAGTACGCCGAGCGACCCTTGATCTTGTGGAAGCGCGAGGGGCGCTCGCACTTCGGACACGCTGTCCCAGCCGGGTAGAACTTCTCCTTCAAGTACTCGAGGCAGGCATCGCTATCGGGGAAACGGCGCATGAACTCGGTGTAGCTCATGCGGCTGTCGCTCGACGGCGATCGGACTAGGGACTCGCGCTTTCGGGCTGCCATACGCATATGGTAGTCCATACACGTACGTGTGTCAAGGGGCCTTACGCCCCGATTACCGTGAGCGCGCCTGAGCCTTTCGCGCGGCCACCGAAAACCGCTTAACGGCCGAGTGAACGTCCTTGCGAGCGGCCCGGCGGACCGCCTCTGGAACATCGGCATCGCCAAGACGCTGCTGCGTTTCGATGATCTGATCCACGTACTTGTCCGCTGCTACCGTCGCTTCTTTGCGCGTCATAGTCGACTCCAGACCTGATCGAGGATGTACTCGGAGAAGTATGTTCTCCAGTATTTCTGGGTGAGCCGTTGCTCGTCAAGATGGTGCCGGAACTCTGGCGCGACCTCAACGGCGGGCTCAAGGTTGACGAGAACATCGTCCGTCCTGACGGGCTCGCGTGTCGGCTCAACCCAGTGGACAGCATAGTCATGCGCGTCCTTCGCCTTCTGGAACCACAGAGCCTTGTTGCCGCTGTAGAGCCCGTCGAATCCTTTGTCCACGAGTGCCGTGGTTTTCATCGCAGTCAGCGCCATCCGGTCACCCCTTCAGAAGGACGGAGAAGGTCGCGTAGACGGAGAGTCCGATGAGTGCGACCAACGCGGCCAATGCCGCTACGAGCGCCACATCATAAAGGGGGTCGTGCGGGGACAGCAACCAGCTCACTCCGAGCACGAGTGCCAGAAGGCACAGTGAAAACGTCCCGAATCCAACGTAACTAGCCTGACGGAACCCCCGCTTGGCGTCCTTGCCCAGATTGGCTGACAACAGTGCCTGAAATTCTGACACAAGTACGCCGAGGAACACGAGCACGAACCCCGCCAGCGCCGACGTGACCCCCACCAGTGCCAGAATCACGTCCTTGTGCGACGGCGCATCCGCCATGCCCCGACGATAACAGGGGGCGCGGCAGTACGTGTTCTGACTACCTACTTCCCAGCTAACTTTACATCATGCACAATCTGATCCGTGAGCTGCGGGCGTCGGCCGGCCTCTCCCAGGGCAAGCTGGCGACCGAGATGGGCGTCTCGCGACAGACGATCAACGCGATCGAAACGGGCCGCTACACGCCGTCGC
>JAICJC010000059.1 GCA_025928655.1 Thermoleophilia bacterium
GGTGCGCTCGCCGTTATGGGCCGCGGGCTGCTTCTGCGCTTCGCGGCCGGGCGGCTCCTGCTGCGGCTCGGGGGACGGGGTCACGGTCTGCTCCACTGGGGGGGGGGGCCGGCGCCGGGGCGCCCCTCGCCGCGGCGCCGTCGCCGTTTCGTCATCAGCTGGTCGGGGCGCGCTCCGAGACCGACTCGCGCAGCTGGTCGGAATGCTCGCGGCCCGACTCCCGCGCAGCGTCCGCCGCGCTCTCGGCGACGTCCTGCGCCAGCTCCTTGCCGTGCTGGACGGCCTCCCCCGACACCTCGCGGGCCTGCTCCTTGATCTGGTCGGAGACGGGGCCGAGGCGCTCGTTCTCCACCCGGGTCGCGGGCAGCAGCATCCCGACCACGAAACCGGCCGCGATCGCGCCGACCGCGAGCCCGATCGGGTTCTCCTGGGCCATGCCGGCACCCTTGTGGGCGGCCTCGCCAGCGGCCGGCATCCGCTCCCGGGCGCCCGAGAGGCGGTCGGCCACGGCGTCCTTCTTCGCCGCCACCGAGCCCTTGACGCGGCCCGGCACGTCCGCCTTGCCGGCGAGCGCGCCGACGGTGTCGCCCATGCGCTCGCGGGTGTCGTCTATCTGCTGCTGGATGTGGCGCGGGTCTTCGCCCATTGCACGTCCTCCTTCACTGAATCGACAGTCCGCTCGGGGGTCGGCGGGCCGGCCTCCGAGATCTCCTCCTTGCCGCGCCGGGCCAGCACCGCAGCCACCGCGGCGTACGCCGCCGTCACGATCAGCGCGGCCAGCCAGGCCGGCAGCACCAGGTCGAGCAGCAGGATGAGGGTCGCCATCGACCCCCCGACCGCAGCCAGGCCGAGCACCGCAGCGCCGGAGAGCATCCCGGCGCCGCGTCCCGCCTTCCTGCCCTTCTCCATCATCTCCGCGCGGGCGAGCGCGATCTCCTGCCGCACCAGCTCGCTGACCTCGCGCGACAGGTCCTTCACCAGCTCGGCGGTCGACTCGCCGCTCTTGTCGCGCCCGACGCTGCTCATGGCACCACCGGCGAGAGCTGCGGCCGCCAGGGCTCGATGCCGCTCACGGGGGCGGCGGGCCGCGCCCGGTAGTAGCGGTCGGTGCTCGACGCCTTGAGGACGCGCGCCGCGGCGATGCCGACGAGCAGCCCGGCGCCCGCGATGAGCAACGGCTGCTGCCGTGCCAGGTCCTCCGCGCGGCCGAGCAGCTCGTCCGCGTCGGCGCCGGTCAGGTAGCCGCCGACCCGCTCGAGGCGGTCGGCGCCCTGGTCGGCGAACGACGCCATCCGCGCCTTCTGCGGGTCGCCCTGCTCGCGCATCTGCGAGGCGGTCTGGCGCAGCGTCTCCGCCGCCGAGCTGGCCTGCCGACCCGCCATGGTCGACCGCTCGTCGACCTGCCGGCGCAGCATGCCCCGGCCCTTCTCGGCCACCTCTCCGACCTGCTCCTGGGCCGTCTCCTTGACGGAGCCGGCCGTCTGGCCGGCCCCCTCCCGGGCCTGTTCCATGTTCGTGTTCATCGGATCCTCCCGTTCCTGTTCCCGGACACCTGCAGCTGCAAGAACGGACGTGCAGAGCCCGCCCGCGCGTCGACGGGCCCTTCGGGTCGTCCTCTCCTGCACCGGCCGGCGACCTCCGGCGAAGCCACCTCCCCGCCGACCAGTGCGCACCGTCTACCCGCCGCTTCTCGCGGCGAAACTCACCGCTACGATGGCCCCGGGGACGGAGGCTCAGGCATGCGAGCATGGATTCTCGGGACCGCCGGCTGGATGCCGACGGTGCACCGCGGGACGACGTCCGTCCTCGTCCGCGCCGGCGATCGCGCCCTGCTGCTCGACGCCGGCACCGGCGCGGCGAGGCTGGTGTCCGAGCCGGGGCTGCTCGACGGGGCGACCCGGCTCGACGTGCTGCTCACCCACTTCCACCTCGACCATGTGTGCGGCCTGCTCTACCTGCCCGCGACCGGCCTTCCCGTGGAGATCCACGCCCCCGGCGAGTGGCTCTACGGCAGCGCGAGCGCGCAGGTGCTCGCGCCGCTCCTGCGGGCACCGGTGTCGCCCTTCGCGTCGCAGCCGTTCGCGATCCGCGAGCTCGACCCGGGCGGGGGCTCGATCGCGGGCGTCCCGGTCGCGCTGCGCGCGCAGCTGCGCCACTGGGCTCCGACGGCCGGCATCCGGATCGGCGACGCCCTGGCGCTCGTGACCGACACGGCGTTCGACGAGGGCACCGCGGGGTTCGTGGCCGGGGTGCGGCATCTCCTCCACGAGGCCTGGTCGACGTCGCACGACCCTGCGTCCGTCGATGGCGACGCGACGGCGGCGCAGGCGGGGCAGGTCGCAGCCGAGGCCGGCGTGGCCCGGCTCACGCTCCTCCACCTGCACCCGCGGGCCGATCCGGCGGCGCTCGAGCGTGACGCGCGAGCCGCGTTCGCGCCCGCCGAGGTGGGCGTCGACGGCCGCGAGCTCACCCTGTAGCCTGCCCATCACGGTGTGTCCCCTCCCCGTCCACCCGAGTCCGACGCCGGCGCCGTAGGTGGACGGCTCCCCCGTCACGTTGTACCAGGCCGAGTGGTGCCCGTTCTCCTCGGCGGTCAGGGAGCTCCTGACCGAGCTCGGCATCGACGTCGTCCTGCGGCAGGTGGAGCCGTTCCCGGAGCAGCGGGCGGAGCTGGGCGAGGTTGCCGGCACCGACGAGATCCCCGTGCTCGTCACCGGGGATGGGCGGATCTTCCGCGGCACCCGCGACATCTTCGCGCACCTGGCGACGCGCGAGCCGGGGCGCTTCGCGGCCGCCCACCGGGGCCGCTATGCGGAGCACCGGGAGGCGCGCGAGTCGGGGGCGACCGAGCGGCTGCTCGGCCACTTCCCGCTCCCCTGACGGCGACCGCTCTGGGATCGCCGCGTCGGCGGCAAACTCCTCACGCGCCCTGACGGTACTAGGGGCATCCTCCCCCGCCTCGCACTCGCCGGCTGCGCGCTCGCCGTCGCCCTGACGGGCTGCGGACGGTCGCCGGCCCCGAGCGCCGCCGGCGGCAGGGCGACCTACACGCTCGTGCAGATGAACCTGTGCCTGTCGGGCCTGGCGGACTGCTACGCCAGGGTCGCCTACCCGGCGGCGCTCGCCGAGGCGGCCGGGCTGATCCGGCGCGAGCGCCCGGACGCGGTCACCCTGAGCGAGGCCTGCAGCCGCGACGTCGCCCGGATCGCCCGCCGCACCGGCTACCGCTTCCGCTTCGCGCGGGTGATCTACGACGGCCGACCCTTCCCGTGCATCGATCCCGGCGGCCGCGGGGTCTTCGGCGACGCGCTGCTCACGAGCGCCGCGATCGTCGCCACCGACACCCGCGCGTTCGCGACGCAGACGAGCATCGAGCACCGCCGGTGGCTGTGCGTCACCACCCGTGCGCGCGTGGACGTTTGCACCGCGCACCTCGACACCCGCGGCGGGACCGAGCTGGTGGGGAACGACGCCCAGTGCCCGGAGCTCGAGGCCGTCCTCGCCCACCGCCCGGCCGCCCGCGCGGTCATCTTCGGCGGCGACGTCAACCGCCGCTCCTCGTGCGCGCCCGCCGGCTTCTGGACCCGCACCGACGCAGCCGCCCGCCAGTCCGCGGGCCTGCAGCACATCTACGGGAGCGGCGCCCTGCGCGGGCCGTCGGCGATCGTGCTGCCGTTCGCGCACAGCGACCACGACGCGCTGCTCGTGCGGGCCCGGCTCGCGCCTTGAGCTAGTCCAGATCCCGGTAGCGCTCGAGCTCCCAGTCGCTGACGTGCGCGGCGAAGCTCGCTACCTCGTGCTGGCCGAGTTCGCTCACCGTGTCGACGAGGAGGTCGCCGAACGCGGCCCGGCAGAATGCCGACGCCGCGAACCGGTCGACTGCGCGGTCGAGCGACCTTGGCAGTGGGGGGAGCGCCTCGTCGGCATAGGCGTTGCCCGTCACGGGCGCCGGAAGAGGGGATCCCCGCTCGATCCCGTCCGCACCGGCGTGCAGGCACGCCGCCACGGCCAGGCACGGGTTCGCGTCGGAAGACGGCGTCCGCACCTCGACCCGCGCGGCCGGCGTGCCCAGCCCGAGCGCACGCACGGCGGCGGTGCGGTTGTCGTAGGCCCAGGACACGCGGTTGCCGGCGAAGGTGTAGTCCGCCGCCCGCTTGTAGGCGTTGATCGTCGGGCTCACGAGCGCCGTGATATCGGGCAGATGCGCGAGCACCCCGCCCATGTAGGCGGCCATGCGCTCGGGCGGCGGCCCTTCCGCCGGACCGCCCGCGAACAGGTTCTCGTTACCGGCGAGCGGCCGCAGGCTCTGATGGACGTGGAGCCCGCTGCATACCGTGCCTGCCGGGCTCGGCATGAACGTGGCGCGGAGGCCGTGGCGCCGGGCCGCCTCGCGCACGACCCGCCGCAGCAGGAGGCCGTAGTCGCCCGCGTCGGGCGCGGCGGCGGGGAGCAGGTTGACCTCGAACTGTCCTTCCCCGTACTCCGCCTGGCTCGACTCGACCGGCAGCCCGAGACCCGCGAGCCAGCGGCGGATGTCGCGCAGCACGGGCTCGGCCGCCTCGCTGTGGGAGATCGAGTAGGAGTGCGTCCCGCGGAGGAACGGCTGCCAGTCGGCCGTGCAGAGGTGGAACTCCAGCTCGACCGCGACCCACGGTCGCACGCCGAGCGCCTCCAGGCGGGCGGTCGCCCGTCGCACCTGGCCGCGCGTGTCGAGCGCCATTTCCTCGCCGGCCGGTGATCGGGAGTCGGCGAAGCAGAACGCCGTCGTGGGATCCCACGGCAGCCGGCGCACGGTGGCGGGATCCGGGGTCGCCACCATGTTCGGGAAGCCGGTCTCGGCGTTCGTGAAGCCGACGGGCACGATCGACCCGTCGATCATCCATGCGAGCGGGGCCTCGGCCAGCGTGAACCCCCCCGCCGCCACGTCCGTGAAGCGCCCGGCCGGGATCCGCTTCCCGCACAGCCTGCCCCACAGGTCGGGGAAGCAGCACTCGAGCGTCTCGACGCCCGACCGGTCGAGCAACGCCTGCGCCTGGGCGACCGCGTCGGCTCTGGCGTCGGGATCGGTGATGGGGAGCGTCATGGGCGAGATTATCTCCGGGGGTTGACCCGTGGGGAAGTCGCCGGATAGAGTAGCGCAATGCCAGCAGGTGATCAGACCACCATATGACCGGAGGTGCGGCAGACATGGATGGAGTCCCGATGATCGAGACGACCGCCGTCGTCACGGACACCGCGGGGGAGGGGCAGCTGCGATCGGGCGCGATTCACGTCGTGGGCGTCGTCATGCAGAACATCGCCAACATCGCGCCCGCGATCGCCGCCCTCTTCACGGTCCAGAGCATCGCGGGCTACGCCGGCGTCACGGCGCCGCTCGCGTACCTGCTCGCGTTCTTCGTGACCCTGTGCTCGGGCATCGTGCTGGCGGAGCTCGCGCACAAGCTGCCGTCGGCCGGGTCGTACTTCACCTACCTGAGCCGCACGCTGCACCCCTACGTCGGGTTCCTCGCGACCTGGCTCTACTTCTTCGCCTTCCCGCTCGTCGGCGCCCAGGCCGGCGACGCGATGGGCTCGACGGTGCACGACGTCCTCAAGGCCGAGTACGGCTGGAACTTCCCCTGGTGGGCGTTCCTGCTGATCGCGCTCGCGATCACAACGCTCGCCTGTCTGCCCGGGGTCAACGTCGGCATCCGCACGCTCTTCATCCTGTCGATGTTCGAGTTCGTGGTCGTGCTGGCGCTCGCGATCAGCGGCCTCGTCAGCCCCGGCCCCGGCGGGTTCTCGGTCTCCGGCTTCAACCCGGGGAACACGCCGCACCTGAGCACGTTCTACCTCGGCATCACGTTTGCGATCTTCGCCCTCACCGGGTGGGACGCGGCCGCACCGATGGCGGAGGAGAGCGCGAACCCGCGCGCGACGGTCGGCCGCGGCGTCATCCTCTCCATCGTGATCATGGGCGCCTTCCTTGTCATCTGCGCGTGGGGCCTCTCCGTCGGCTGGGGTACCGCGCACCAGGGGTCGTTCGTCAACGCGAGCGACAATCCCGGGTTCACGATCGCCAAGCGCGTCTGGGGCTCCGGCTGGATCATCGTGCTCCTGGCCCTCATCAACTCGACGGTTGCCGTGCTGATCTCGTCGATGAACGCCTCGACCCGCATGTGGTACCGGATGGCGCGAGTCGGCGCGCTGCCGAGCTTCCTCGGCGAGGTTCACCCCCGGTGGAAGACCCCCGTAAATGCCATCTGGACGCAGACCGCGCTGAGCGTCGTCCTGGGCCTGCTGCTGGCCGTCGCGTGGGGCGTCGAGAACGTCTTCTCGGTGCTCGGGTTCCTGTTCATCTTCGCGGTCATCCCGGCCTGGGTGCTGGCGAATCTCGGCGTCTACCGCCTCTACCGGCGCGAGCATCCGGCCGAGTTCTCCGTGCTCAAGCACGTCGTCGTCCCGGTCATCTCGACCGTCGGTCTTGTGTGGGTCGGCTACAAGTCGATCTGGCCGCTGCCGCCCTACCCCAACAGCTGGGCGGCGCCGCTGGTCGGGATCTGGCTCGTGATCGGCATCGTCATTCTCGCGTACATCCACAGCCGCGGCCATGGGGAGGAGTTCATGGAGCGCGCCGGACGCGCCGTCGACGAGTCGACGCCGGTGACCACCGGGTGACGGACGGGCCCCTCGCAGGGCGGGCCGGACTGGTCACCGGTGCCGCGAAGGGGATTGGCGCCGCCGTGCTCGAGGCCGTGGCGGCACGCGGCGCCGGTGTGGTCGGGATCGACGTCGACGCGGCGGCCCTCGGTGCGGTTGTCGAACGAGCACGGGCGGTCGGCGGCGAGGTGTCGGCGGCCGCCGGCGACGTCAGCCGCTTCGCGGACGTCGAGGCGGCCGCGGCGGCGTGCGTGGAGCGGCACGGGAAGGTCGACTTCGTCGTCGCCAACGCCGGGGTCGGCAACTACAGCCTCATGTCCGACGGCGACCCCGAGGCCTGGCGGCGGCTGCTCGAGGTGAACCTCCTGGGCGCCGCGTACACGGTGCGGGCCGTGCTGGCGGACATGAAGCGGCGCGGCGCGGGCGATATCGTCCTGATGGCGTCGATCGCCGGCCGCGAGTCGTGGGTCGGCGAGCCGATATACATCGCGAGCAAGTGGGGCATGGTGGGGCTGGCCCGGTCGCTTCGCGAGGAGTGCGCGCCCCACCGGGTCCGGGTCACGGTGATCGAGCCGACAATGGTCGACACCCCGCTCGTCCGGGCCACGGACGACGGCCGGCGCGAGCTCGAGCAGTATCCTGCCCTGTCGGCCGCCGACGTCGCCCGCTTCGTCGTGCTGGCGCTCGAGCAGCCCGCGGGCGTGTCGGTCGGCGAGGTCGTCCTGCGGGCGGTCGGCCCCGAGATCGCATGAGGGGCGCCGCCGGCGCACAGCTTCGTCCCGAGGAGACGCTCGCCGTCGACATCCCGTCCACCCCCGCTCTGGTTTTGAACCTCGACGCCGCCGAGGCGAACATCGGCCGCATGGCCGCCCTGGCGGCGGCGAACGGCTGTGGCCTGCGTCCCCACGCCAAGGCGCACAAGTCGCCTGACCTGGCCCGTCGCCAGATCGCGGCGGGCGCCGTCGGGATCACGACGGCAACGGCGGAGGAGGCGCTCGCCTTCGCGGCCGAGGGGATCGACGACATCCTGGTCGCGAACCAGGTCGCCGTGCCCGAGAAGATGGGCGCGCTGGCTCGTGCCGCGCGGGAGCTGCGGATCACGGTGGCGGTCGACGACGAGGAGAACGTCCGCGATCTGGCCGCCCGCGCGACGGCCGCGGGGTCTGTTGTCGGCGTGCTCGTCGAGGTCGACATCGGGATGGGCCGGTGCGGCGTGCGGCACCCGGGGGACGCCGCGAACCTCGCGCTCCTGGCCGCCGACCTGCCGGGCCTCATGCCGCGCGGCGTGATGGGCTACGAGGGGCACTGCATCGACGATCCCGACCCGGTCAGCCGCCGCCGCCGGACAGAGGCGGCGGTCGGCCGTCTGTCGGAGGCGGTTGCCGCCCTCGAGAGCTGTGGACTGCCGGCCGAGGTCGTGTCCGCCGGCGGCACCGGAACGGCGGACATCACGAGCGGCCTCGCGCCTGTGACCGAGATCCAGGCCGGCTCCTACGTCCTCATGGACGTCTACCACCAGCTCACCACGGCCGCCTTCGCCGTGGCGCTGACCGTACGAGCGACCGTGATCAGCAGGCACGGTGACCTGATCGTCGTCGACGCTGGGCGCAAGGCGCTCGGCGGAGACCTCGCCCTTCCGCAGCTGGCGGGCATCGCCGGTGAAACGGCGTTCGTCCACGAGGAGCACTCGGGCTACCACGTCGAGCCCGGCCGGATGCGCGTGGGCGACCAGGTGTCGATCGTGGTCGGCTACGCACCGACGGCCGTGAACCTCCACGGGGCCTACCACGTCGTGGCCGGCGGCACCGTCGTCGACCGGTGGGACGTGCGCGGCCGCTACTGGTGAGGCGTCGGTGCAGCTGCGCGCCGGCCCGCTGACCGCCGACGTCGAGAACGGGGACATCCGCAGCATCTCGGTCCGCGGCGTCGAGATCGTCCAACGGCTGTACGCCACCGTCCGCGACGAGCGCTGGGGCACCGCGGAGACGGTCGTGCGCGGTGCGATCGCCGACGGCGACCGCCGGGCCTTCACCGTCCGCGTCGAAGGCGAGAGCGTGCTCGCCGGCCAAGCCGTGGCCGTGTGGCGGCTGCACGCGACGGGCACGGCGGCGGGCACGCTCGATGCCGACCTCGAGTGGCGCGCGACCGCGGCCTTCCCGTGCAACCGCATCGGCCTGTGCGTCCACCACCCCACCGCCACCTGGACAGGCGCCGTCTGGCGCACCCGGCTCGACGGCGCGGACGGCGCCGGGCGGCTCGGGCCCGCGGTGCTCCCGCAGCCGGTCGTCGACGGCCTGCACCTGCCCGCCGTCGGCCCGGTCGGGACACTCCGGCTGGAGCACGGGGCGACGTGGACGAGCCTCTCGTCACCCGATGGGCCGCTCGAGCTCGAGGATCAGCGCAACTGGGGGGACGCCTCGTACAAGTCGTACCCGTCGCCGATATCCCCGGCACCGCGCGCCGTGGAAACGGGGGAAACGGGCAGGGCAAGCGTCCGGATCGCCGCCGGCGCCGGCGCGCGCCCGCCGGCCCCATCCGCGCCCTCTTTCTGCAACGCCGGGCCGTTCCCCGCCGTCGTAACCCGCGCGCCCGAGGTGGTGATGGTCGAGGCGGAGGTGGCAGAGCCCGTGCTCGCGGCCCTGCGGGCGGCGAGACCGGCTCGCGTGGTGCTCACGACGCCGTCCGGGGCGCCCGCCGCCCGTGCGGCGCTGGCCGCCCTGCAGCACGCGCTCGCGCCGATCCCGGTCGGCGCGGGGACGCCGGGGTCGTTCTCCGAGCTGAACCGCCGCCGGCAGGACATCCGAGACGTCGGCGCGCTCTCGTGGTCGCTCGATCCGCAGGTGCACGCAACCGACTCGAGATCGATCATGGAGAACGTGACCGGACTCCGCGACCAGCTCGCCACGGCCGCCGCGATCGCCCCGGGTGCCGAGTGCCACGTCGCCGTCGATCTCGCTCATGGGCGCGACGATCGGCGCCGGGGCACTTCGTTCGAGGCAGCGTGGATGGTCGGCGTGCTCGCGGGCGCCGCCGGAAGCGCGGCATCGATCCTCGTGCCGGCGCCGGACGGCAGGACGGCGGATGTCGTGGCCCAGATGATGGGCTGGAAGGACGCCCCAGCCGTCGTCCTCGACGATCCGCGCCGCCGCGTCGCCGGGGTCGGCATCCGGGCGGCGGACGGCATCCAGTTGCTGCTCGCGAACCTGACGCCCCGGCGCGTCGGTGCCCCGCTGGCCGGCCGCCGGCTCGTCCTCGGGGCCTACGAGGTGCGCTCGGTGACGACGTCGGCGTAGTGCTCAGACATCGTGTCGACGTGGGCGCGCATGAGCGCCGCCGCGCGATCGGGGTCGCCGTCGCGGACCGCGTCGAGGATCCCGCGGTGTTGCTCGAGCTCCCAGCGCGCGTACGCGGGCGTCGTCTCGTAGAGCGCCGGGCCACGCTCGAACATCAGCCGGAAGTACGGCCGCAGCACGCTTGCGAACACGGCGTTGTCGGCCGCCTCTGCCAGCAGCAGGTGGAAGCGCGACGCCTGGACGACGGGGGGACGACCCGCCTGCAGGTCGGCCTTGTGGTCGTCGAGCAGGGCGTCGAGCGCGGTCAGCTGCTCCGGCGTCCGGCGGATTGCCGCGAGTCGGGCGACCTCGATCTCGATCACCCCCCGCGCCTCGTGCAGCTGCCTGGCCTCGACCGTGCCCAGCTCGAACGCCGTCGGAAGCGCCGTGGTGCGCTCGGCCACGAAGACGCCCTGGCCGTGGCGGATCTCGACGACGCCGATCAGGGCCAGGCCGTTCAGCGCCTCGCGCACCGTCGAGCGGCCGACGCCGAGGCTCTCGGTCAGCTGCCGCTCGGTTGGCAGCCGCGTCCCGGCCGGCTGGTCGCGGACGGCCGTGAGGATGCGCGCCGCGACGGTCTCGGCGAGCTTGCGGCGCGGGACCTGATCGAACGTGATCGGCTCGGCACTGCTCATGATCTGATCTTAACTCCCGTCCCCCGGTCGCCCGCCTGCGGCGGTTCCATCAGCTCGAGTCCATAGCCGTCGGGATCGTAGGCGTAGATCGCGCGCCACCCGACGTAGGCGCCGTGCTCGATCAGCACCGGCCGCTCGGGGGAGAGGCGGGCGCCGGACCGCCGCAGCCCGTCGACGAGGCCGTCGAGGCCCTCGACCTGAAGCGCAAGGTGGCTGCGGCCCGGATCGCCCTCGCCACCCGCCGGCACGGGCGCGCCCGGCGGGTGGTGATACTGCTGCAGCTCGATCAGCCCGCCGCCTGGTAGCACGAGCTCGGCCCATTCGATCCGCGTGGACGCGATGCCCACGAGCGTGTCGATGTGCTCCCATTCGGCGATTCCGCGGCCCTGCAGGGTGCAGTCGAGCAGCCCTGTCCAGAACGCCAGCGAGCGCTCCATGTCCGCGACCGTCAAGCCGAGGTGGTCGACGGCGCGGACGGTCACCCGGTGAGCAGCCGCCGGCAGGCAGCGAGGACGCTGTCCGTGGTCAGCCCGTGGTGCTCGGCCACGTACGGCCGTGTGCCGAAGACCCCGAACTCGTCCTGCATCCCGACGGCCGCCACGCGAGCCGCGACGCCGCGGCCGACCAGCGCTTCGGCCACCGCGGAGTGCAGGCCTCCGATCACCGCGTGGTTCTCGGCGGTCACGAGCCGGCCCGTCGCGGCGGCCAGCTCGGCCACCGCGTCATCGTCGAACGGTTTCAGCGTCGACACCTGCAGCACCGCGGCGGAGACCCCGTCGGCGGCCAGCTGCTCCGCCGCGGCCACCGCCGGCGCGACCATGATGCTCGACGCGACGATCCCGACGTCCGTCCCATCGCGCAGCCGCCGGGCCTTCCCCAGGACGAACGGATGACGAGCCGGATCGAGCACCGGCGGCTCGTGCCGGCCCAGCAGCTGGCGCAGATACACGGGGCCGTCGTGGTCGAGCGCCGCGATCGTCGCTTGCTCCATGTCAAAGGGATCGCACGGGTCGATGACCGTCATGCCGGGGATGACGCGCATGTGTGCGAGATCGTCGATGCCCTGGTGCGTCGGGCCGAACGTCGAGCAGATCCCGGGCAGCCCCGCAACGATCTTCACGTTCTCGTGGGTGAGGGCGCACTGGATCGCGATGAAGTCGAGCGCGCGCCGGGTCGCGAAGACCGCGAAGGTGGTCGCGACGGGCGTGTAGCCGGACATGGCGAGGCCGGCCGCAACGCCGATCAGGTTCTGCTCGGCGATGCCGACGTCGACGAAGCGGTCGGGGTAGCGCTCGACGAACGGGAGCAGGTCGGTGTACTTGGCACTGTCTGCGGTCACCGCGACGATGTCGGCCCGGCGTTCCGCGACGGCCAGCAGGCCGGCCGCGAACGGCCCCGGGGCTGTCATCCGGCCCATCTGCTCCGCGGTGGACGGCCGCCGCTCGGTCGCGCTCATCGTCCCTCCTCCAACTGGTCGGCCACGGTCTGCCACTCGTCGTCGCCCACACGCACGAAGTGGGCCCGGTCCCGCTGCATCAGCAGCGGAACGCCGTTCGCGAGGCGGGTGCGGCACACGAGCGCCTTCGGGCGCTCGTCCGCCCGGGCCGCATCCAGGCCGGCCAGGATCGCCGAGACGTCGTTGCCGTCGACGTCATCGCACCACCACCCGAACGCCCGCAGCTTCTCGACAAGCGGCTCGTGCTCGATCACGAGCGGCCCGTCGGCCTGCGTCCGGTTCACGTCGAGCACCATCAGCAACGCGGACAGCCGGCGGTGGCCCGCGAACATGATCGCCTCCCACTGCGAGCCCTCCTGCAGCTCGCCGTCGGAGACGAACGTGGCGATTCGCCCCGGCCGCCCGGCCAGCGCGTTGCCGATGGCCATGCCGGCCGCGACGGGCAGGCCGTGGGCGAGCGAGCCGCCGGTCAGTTCCACACCGGCGACGGCACCGCGGTGAGTCGACATGATGATGTCGCTCCCGTCGGCGCCATAGGAGTCGAGCAGCCCCGCATCGAGCATCACGGCCTCCGCCATGGCCGCCCACAGGGCGATGGAGTAGTGGCCGGGCGACAGGATGAACCGGTCGTCGTCCCGCCCGGTGCCGAGGCGCAGCTCGCTGCAGAAGAGGGCCGCGAGGATCTCGGCGGCGTCCAGTCCCTGACCGACGTAGCCCTCGCCTTTGCCGGTCGCCATCCGCACGACGTTTCGCCTGATGTTGTGGGCACGGGCGGCGAGCTCGGCGGCCGTGCCCGCCCGCGTGGCGGCTTGAGCTGGGGTCATGCACACTCCGTTCAGGTCATCTGATGACCTGCGATGTTAGCGGACTGGGACCGGCGTGTCGAGCCCGAGCCGCGCCTGCTGTCCGAGTCGAACAGGTGGGATGACGACCTGGGAGCTCGTCATCCCTGACCCGCCGGGTAGCTCAGGCCCGCGCCCGCGGCCGGGTCCAGACCGTCAGGGCCAGACACGCGATCGCGCCTGCGATCTCGACCGCTGCGGCCCGCTGCTGCCAGGCACCGCTCAGGGTCTCCTGGTAGCCGAACAGGCCCCAGTGGACGCTGACGAGAAACGCACCGAGCGTCCCGAGACAGAACCCGGCGCCCAGCAGGCTCCAGATCCACCGGCCGCGTACGAGGACGGCCAGGCCGAGCACGACCGCGGCCGCGACGTTCGCCAGGAAGAGCGGGCCGATCGTCGGGATCGACGAGAAGCCGTCCTGGTAGAGATACAGGTGGATCGCCCCCGTGGCGATGACGAGCGCGGCGGCGACGACGCGCGCGGCCACCTGGTTGACGCTCGCCCGTGGGGCGGGGCCGGCGGCCGCGTCCCGGCGCTCATCCGCCTTCCGGGCCTGATTGCGCTGGAGCTGTTCCATCGGTGCACCTCCGTATCGGGTGAACGATCCCTGCCCGGCCTCGGCACCGGGCGAACGTGGCCGGGAACACAATGAAAGCGCGCACACAGACCGGCCGGAGGCGACCTGGTGTCAGGCGCCCGGCGCGGGCAGGGCGAGCTCGAACCAAGCGAGGTTGCGGTCGCCTTCCCGTTGCGCGCCCCACTGGCTGGCGAGCTTGTCGACGAGGGTCAGGCCGTAGCCGCCCTGGTCGCTCGGTGGCCTGAGCCGGGGCCGGCCCTCGGCCTCGTCGGAGATCTCGATCCGGATCCGCTCCTGCGCCACCTCGATGAAGACGCCGACGATGGCCGGCGCGGGCGGGCCGAACTTGACGCTGTTCGTGACGAGCTCGCTCGTCAGGAGCCGGGCCGTCTGGAGCGCCTCGCTGGGGATGTCGCCGGCGACCAGGGAGACGGCCTCCCGTGCGGCGCGTGGTGTCTGCAGCGAGGACGGAAACGCCTTGCGCAGCTCCCCGGGCGCCCATTCCGCGGTCGGAGCCGCCCGCCGCTCGGCCTCGAGGCGGTCGAGCACGACGCCGAGCTCCTCGGCCTGCTCCGGCGTGATCGACCCCGTCGACAGGCCTTGGAGGACGAGCGCGCGGCTCTGATGGAAGAAGTCGCCCCGTCTCGCCGCGCTCACGGTGTCCGACGCCTGTCCCGACCGGGCGAAGCCTGCGTCGGCGACCCTGGTCGCCATCGCCTCCTCGGCGGAGATCAGCTCGTCGGCCAGCAGCATGGTCGTGACCGACACGCCGAGCCAGCGCGAGATCAGGCTCCAGCGGTCCGGCGACGGCTTGGCGGCCTCCATCTCCCACAGGCGGTATGCGGTGCGCGCGACGTCGAGCTCCCGGGCAGCCTGCGCCTGGCTGAGGCCCAGCTGCTCCCGCCGCAGCCGCAGCCGGTCGCCGAGCGAGACGACTTCAGCCACTGGCCGCTCCGCTGTGGAGCTCGATATCGGGATCGAGCTCGGCGCCCGTGATTTGGAACAGGCGCCGGACCTGTGCCGGGACGTGCTCGAGCACGAGCGGCCCGGCGCCGTTCAGCGAGCTCGCGTACTGCTCGAGTGCGTGCAGGCCGCTCGCGTCCATGAACGAGAGCTCCGCCAGGTCGAGGACGTTCGCGTCGGCGGGGAGCGTGTCCAGCACCGCGCGCAACGCCTCGACCGTCGAGAGATCGAGCTCGCCGACGAGGCGCAAGCCGCGAGCGTGCTCGAGTGGAACGACCGACAACGGCGCGGGGCCCGATGCGTGCGGCCACAGGTGTTCTCCAGACTGTCTGACGTATGGCTGTCTGATGTCAGACACCCTATCACGTTCGGGAGCTGGAAATCCCCGGGGCTACCGGGTGACGATCAGCGGCCAGAGCAGCACGGCCGCCACCGCGGAAACGACCGGCCGGGCGCGAGACAGATGATCGAGGTCGCCGCGGGACGCCGCGACGGCCAGGCCGACGCCGAGGTAGACCGCCCACACGAGGTAGGTGATCAGGTGCTGGACGATATGCGCACGGATGCGGCGGCTGCGCGACCGCGCTGGCCGGCGTACACGTGCGCGGGAGCGGGCTGGGGACACAGCCACGGCTCGTGTCTACCCCCGCCATGCACGTTTCTACCCTCGGGGGCCCCAGGTGGGTTGCCGTACGCCGAGAGCGTCTACAGCTCGCGCCGGGTCAGCGTCGCGACGGCCTCGGCGACCCGCTCGGCCGGGGAGCGCCACGTCCATCGCTGCTGCTCGATCCGCTCACTCAGGTCGCGGTCCTGGGCGAAGGCGGCTGCCAGCTGCTCCGCGACGCGCTCGCTCTGCACGCACAGCGTCGCCTCGTCGTTCAGCGCGAACGAGCGGTTGTCGAAGTTGGCGGAGCCGATCGAGCACCAGCGGCCGTCGATCACGAGCGTCTTGGCGTGCAGCATGGTCGGTTGGTACTCGTGGATGGCGATCCCCGCCTCGAGCAGGTCCGCGTACACCGCCCGGCCGGCCAAGCGGACGAGCTGCTTGTCGATGTGCGGGCCAGGCACGATGATCTCGACGCTGACGCCGCGGGCGGCGGCGGCCTGCAGCGCCTCGACGAACATCGGCCGAGGGGCGAAGTACGCCGTGGTCATCTGGATCGTGTGACGGGCCGACGCGATGGCGAGGAAGTACATCGCCTCGGTGTTGGTGTGGTTGACCCCCGGCCCGGACACGACCACCTGCATCGGCGCGCCGTCGGTGATCGGCTCCAGGTCGGGCAGGTAGTCGTCGCCGGCGAGCACCTCGCCGGTGGCCTCGAGCCAGTTCTCGAGGAACGCGCCCTGGAGCGCGCGCACGACGGGCCCCACGACGCGCACGTGCGTGTCGCGCCAGTGATCCGGATCCTGGGCGTTCCCGGTCCACTCCGACGCGATCCCCACGCCGCCGACCATCCCCACGGTGCCGTCGGCGACGATCACCTTGCGGTGCGTGCGGTGATCCGCCTTGGTCAGGGTGTAGGCCTTGAGCGGACGGAAGAGCTCCACGTGCACGCCCGCTTCCGACATCGCCTCCAGCAGGCGCTCGTCCATCCGGGCGGCGCCGAAGGCGTCCAGGAGGACGTTGCAGCGCACGCCCGCGCGGGCTCGTTCGCTCACGGCCTCCGCCACCTCCACGGCGATCTCGCCCCGCCAGTACACGAACGTGAGCAGGTTGAGCGTGCGCTCCGCCGCGCGGATGGTCTCCAGGAGGACGGGGAAGATCCCGTCGCCGTTAAAGAGGACGCGGAGATCGTTGCCCTCGCTGACGGGCGCGCCGGTGAGCGCCTCCAGCGTGCGCAGGAACTGGGGCGAGCCGACGTCCAGCTCGCAGTCCAGCTCGTAGCCGCGCTCGGCGTAGCCGGTGCGGTGGCGGTGCACGAGCGCCGCAGCGCCGGCCGCCGCCGCTCCCAGTCCCGCCGTGATCCCCAACCGGGCGCGCCGCGATGTCATCGCGCCCACCCTACCGGTACCCGCGGAGCCACTCGCGCACGGACGCGAGCTCGTGCAGGCGCAGGGTCTCCTGCGCGAGGGCCGCTGCCGGGGCCGCGCCCAGGGACGGCACGGTGAGGGCGAGGAACTTGGCCTCGACAGCGGCACGCGTCCGGGCCGGCGGGATCGATTCGCTGATGTCGACCCGGCAGCTCCGCTCGCCTTGGGGTGTCTGGATGCGGACGCGGCTCGTCCAGGCGCCGAACCCCTCCATGGGGTGGACGGCGACCTTCTCGAGCAGCGCCAGATAGTCGGGGCGCGTCACGAGCCGGTCGCTGAATGCCGCCGGGTCGGCAGTGTCGAGCTCCAGCAGCGCCATGGCGACGGCGCCCGGGAGCGTGAACTTGGCCTCGAGCCCGGTGGTCGGCACGCCCACGCCGCAGATCCGCTCGAGCGACGGGACGACGTCGACATCGATGCGGGTGATCGCATCGACCTCGATGCGCGCCTCGGCCCGGAGGCGGGCGATCGCCTCGATCGCGGGGTGGGTCGCGTGGCAGGCGGCGTGGTACTTGAACAGCAGCCGCTCCACCGCGTGCTCGCCCGGCCCGAGGGGATCGTTCCGCGGCCTCGGATCGGCGCCGTATGTGCGCAGGAAGCCCTGCGGTCGTTCGAGGATCCGACCCGGTGCCGTTGATCCGTGCTCGACCAGGAGCGCCGAGAGGAGGCCTGCCTCCGCCGCGCGGCCGACCTGGAGCGGCTTGCCCATCGTCCCGAACGCGGACTTGAGGCCGGCCGCCTGCAGCGCCGCCAGTCCGAGGCAGCGCTCACAGGCGTCGCGGTCGAGCTCCAGCAGGTTCGCCGCGGCCCCGGCCCCGGCGAGCGCGCCGAGCGTCGCCGTCGCATGCCAGCCGTGCTCGTAGTGCGCGGGGTTGACCATCGTGCCGAGCAGCCAGGCACAGTCGAGGCCGGCCACGTAGGCGCCGAGCAGCCGCGTCGGCGGCAGGTCGCGCGCTTCGGCAAGCGCGATCAGGCCCGGCAGCACCGGCGTCGTCGCATGCCCCTCCATCGCGTCGAGCGAGTCGTCGTAGTCGAGCGCGTGTGCGGACGTGGCGTTCACGAGCGCGGCCTGCAGCGGCGACGCCCGCAGCTTCCGGCCGAAGACGGTTGCGGCGCCGGCGGCCGCCGGCTCGCGCCCCTCCCCGATGACCACGTCGCCGAGCCCGCGCGCCACGGGCTCGTTCGCGCCGACGATCGCAACTCCGAGCCAGTCGAGCACGCCGACCGTGGCCGCCTCCACCACTGCGGGCGCCAGGCCGTCGAATCGCGTCGAGACCGCCGTCTCGGCGAGGCGTGCCGTCGCATCCGCCGGGATGACCGGCCCCGTGGTTGCGGTCACCGCACCCGCCCGATCACCTCGGCGGCGAACACCTCCAGGGCGCGGCGCTGCACGTCGAACGGCATGCCGGGCCAGTAGAGGCGGGCGATCATCTCGAACTCGCCGCCGGCAGCGTCCGCGAGCCGCTTGACGTGCTCGGCGACCGCGGCCGGCGTCCCGAGGACGATCTGCTCGCGCAGCTGCGAGAGTCCCGCGCTCGTCGGCGGCGGCGCGGGCCGCGGTCCGCCGCGCCGGTCACGCGGGACGGCGAGGTCCGAGTACTTCCAGTTCATGTAGTGGACCGAGTCGCGCACGAGCGCCCATCCGTCCTCGTCCGGCCAGGCGAAGGTGGGGACGCTGACGGCGAACCGGAACCCGGCCTCGCTGCGGCCGGCGTCGGCCAGCCCTTCCCGGGCGAACCGGCACTGGTCGGCGAGCACGCCCGGGTCGGCGACGTAGGTGGCGACGAACCCGTCGGCGATGCGCCCTGCGCGGCGGATGCTGCGGCGGGTGCCGCCGCCGATCCAGATCGGCGGCCCGTCCGGCTGCGCCGGCTGCGGCGTGACGACCACGCCGGGATAGACGACCTGGTCTCCGCCGACGACGAGATCGCCGCTCCAGGCCTGCCGCAGCGTGGCGACGGTGTCCTCCAGGCGCAGGTGCCTGGTCGCGGGGTCGACCCGGAACGCCTCGAACTCGGTGGGGATGTAGCCCTGTCCGAGGCCGAGGATGAATCGGCCGTGCGAGAGCAGATCCACGACGGCGGCGTCCTCGGCCAGGCGGACGGGCTCGTGCAGCGGCGCCAGCACGACGGCGGTCCCGATCGTGATCCGCCGGGTCCGGGCGGCGAAGGCGGCGCAGAGCGGGAGCAGCGACGGCAGGAACGCGTCGTCGGAGAAGTGGTGCTCGGCGACCCACACCGAGTCGTACCCGCACTCCTCGGCGGCCTCGGCCAGCGCGACCCCCTGCTCGTAGAGCTCCACGTCCGTGCGCGGGTCGCCGGGGTAGCGCTGGCAGCTGATCCCGCCGAAGCCGAATCGCATCAGATGGTTGATTCCGATTCCCGTGATGTCCCACCGCGGTCGGACGTCCAGGCGCGCGGAGGATCGGAATCGACCATCTAGCCGGCGCCCCGGCGGCGGACGAGCACGCGCCGCTCGCAGGTGAACACGACCTCGTCGCGCTGGTTCACCCCGGTGTGGCGGAACACGACCTCGCCGGAGCGGTCGTCCCGCGGCTCGATCGAGACCACCTCGCTGTAGGCGTAGAGGGTGTCGCCGTCGGCGACGGGGGCGCACAGGCGAACGTCCCGGACGCCGAGCTCGCGGATCGCGGCGGCCCCGGTGTCCTCCATGGAGAGGCCGATCACGACCGCGGCCGTGATCCCGCCGAACACCATCGTCCCGCCCCACGCGGTCTGGCTGTAGCGGTGCGCGTCGAAGTGCCCGTCCGAGGTGTTCATCGACAGGTGGGTGAGGGTCGTGGTCTCGACCGGCGTGAGCGTCTTGCCGCGTCCGTGGCGGACCAGATCGCCCGGCTCGAAGTCCTCCAGGTTGGGGCCGAAGCCGGTCATGGGCGGCCCAGGAGCGAGTCGGAGATGATCCGCCGCTGGATCTCCGAGGTGCCCTCGAAGATGCGCGTCAGGCGGGCGTCGCGCCAGTGGCGCTCGACCGGGTAGTCGGTCGTGTAGCCGTTGCCGCCGAGGATCTGCATGGCCTCGGAGGTGACCCGCTCGGCCATCTGGCTGGCGAAGAGCTTGGTCATGGACGCCTCGGCGACGGCGTACTCGCCTCGATCCCAGGCGCGGGCGACGGTGTCGTTCAGGGCCTGGGCGGCGGCGATCTCGGTCTGCATGTCAGCCAGGGCGAAGCGGATCGCCTGGAACTCGCCGATCGGCCGGTCGAACGCGCGTCGCCGCGCGGCGTATGCAGTCGCCTCGTCGAACGCCCCCCGGGCGGCGCCGATGCTGCGGGCCGCGGTGTGCACCCGGCCCTTGGTCACCTCCTCCATCCCGTAGGAGAAGGCTCTCCCCTCCTCGCCGATCAGGGCGTCGGGAGGCAGCCGCAACCCGGTGAAGGTGAGCTCCCAGCTGGTGATGCCGTGGTAGCCAATCTTCGGGATCGGATGCCCGTCGAGGCCCCCGGGGAACGTGCCGCGCTCCTTCTCGATCAGGAACATGCTGATGCCGTGGTGGCGGCGCCGGGGGTCGCTCGGCTCGCTCGTGCGGGCGAACAGCATGATCGCCTCGGCCTGCTTGGCCCAGCCGCACCAGCGCTTGCGGCCCTCGATGATCCAGTCGTTCCCATCGCGGCGCGCTGCGCAGACGACGTTCGCGGCGTCCGAGCCGGCCTGCGGCTCGGTCAGGGCGAAGGCGACCAGGTACTCGCCGCGGGCCATCCGCCGCAGCAGCTCGTCGCGGCGCTCGCCGGCGACGGGCCCGAGGGCGCCGTTGGCGAGCGCGATCACGCTGGCAACGCTCATCCACGCGCGTGAGAGCTCCTCGGCGGCCAGGCAGTACTCGAGCACCCCGAGGCCGAGACCGCCGTGCTCCTCGTCGATCATGATGCCGAAGTAGCCGAGCTCGGCGAGGCGGGCGAGGAGCGAGTCGGGCACGTCCTCGCGCAACGGATCGAGCCGGTTGGCGACCGGCATGACCTCGTCCCGCGCAAACGCCTCCGCCCGCCGCCGAAACGCGTCCTGGGCGGCCGTCAGCTCTCTCACCGCGGCACCTCGAACAGGTTCGCGCGCGACAGCCTTAGCACGACCTCCTCACGCTGGTTGAGCCCGGTCGTCTGCCACGTGACGATGCCGAAGCCCGGCCGCGACGCCGACGCGCGGCGGCTCTCGACGAGGCTCTCGGCCCGCAGCGTGTCGCCGGGGTACACGTCACGCGCGAACTGCGCCTCGCCGATGCCGAGGAAGGCCTCGCTGTGCTCCGAGAGGTCCTCGACGCTGAGGCCCACCACCAGGGCGAGGACGAGGTACGGGTTGACGACGACGTCCGGATGCCCGTCGGCGCGCGCCGCCTCGGCGTCGAAGTAGAGCGGGCACAGGCTGAGCGTCGTGGCGCTGAAGAGCAGCGAATCCGACCGGTCGACGGTCCGCCTAGTCGCGTGGTCGAAGCGCCGTCCGGGCGTGAAGTCGGCGTAGCGGTATCCGCGCACGAGCCGACGGGCGTCGCCGAGGTCGCTCACCCTCCCACCGCTCCTGCCTCCACGAGGCCGTGGATCTCATCCGGCGTGAACCCCGCCTCCGCGAGGATCTCACGCGAATGCTCGCCCAGGAGCGGCGCGCGGCGATGGACGCCCCCCGGTGTCGCGTCGAGCTTGATCGCCGTGCCCGCGATCACCACCGGGCCCGGGGCGCCGGGCTGCTCGACCTCGGCCAGCATCTCCCGGGCCGCCGTATGCGGGTCGGCGAAGATCGCCGCCACGTCGTTCACGGGGCCGATCGGGACCCTGTCGCCGACGGCGGCGACGACCTCGGCGGACGTCAGGTCGCGCGTCCACGCCGACACCAGCTCCCGTATCAGCGGAGCGTTGACCCGCCGCGCCTCCATCGTCGCGAAGCGTGCCTCCCCGCCCAGCTCCGCCCGACCCATGGCGCGGGCGAGGTCATGCCACTGACGGTCGGAGGAGGCGTCCACCGAGACGAACCCGTCCGCGCAGGGGAAGATGTCGAACGGGCAGAACAGCGGGTGGCTGTTGCCCTGGGGCTGGGGGACGACGCCCTCGTACGAGTACTGGTAGACGATCCGCTCGCACAGTGAGAGCACGGCGTCGTACATGGCGAGGTCGACGTACTGGCCCCGCCCGGTCTCGCGTGCGCTGAGGACGGCCGCCAGGATGCCGACCGCTGCCAGCGCCGCGGTGAAGATGTCGCCGATGCCCGGCCCCGCCTTCAACGGCTGGCCCGGCCCTGGCCCGGTGATGCCCATCAACCCCGCCATCGCCTGGACCGTAACGTCCACGGCGGGGCGGTCGACGTAGGGGCTGCGGCCGGTCTGGGGATCCCCGAAGCCGCGGATCGAGGCGTAGACGAGGCGCGGGCTCTCGTCCCGCAGCGCGTCGTACCCGACGCCGAGACGCTCCATCACGCCGGCGCGGAAGTTCTCGACGACGACGTCGGCGTCGCCGGCCAGCCGGCGCAGCGCGACCGGGCCGTCTTCCGACTTGAGGTCGAGAACCAGGCTGCGCTTGTTGCGGTTCACGCTCTGGAAGTAGCCGCCGAAGGCTCGCAGCTCGTCGCCGGCGGCAAACGGCCCCGCGTCGCGCATCGGATCGCCGCCGTTCGGCGACTCGACCTTCACCACATCCGCGCCGAGATCCGCCAGCAGCATCGTGCAGTAGGGGCCGGCCAGCATCCACGTCAGGTCGA
>JAICJC010000035.1 GCA_025928655.1 Thermoleophilia bacterium
GAGGTGGGCGGCCGCCCGCTGCTCTGGCACATCATGAAGATCTACGCCGCGGCGGGCCTGACCGACTTCGTGTGCTGCCTCGGCTATCGCGGCGCGATGATCAAGCAGTACTTCCTCGAGTACCGCAACCTGGCGGCGGACGTGAGCGTGAACCTGCGCAGCGGCGACGTCCGCTACCACTCGTCCGAGGGCGAGGACTGGAACGTCACGCTCGTCGACACCGGCGAGGACGCGATGACCGGTGCGCGAGTCAAGCGCGTCGGCCACCACCTCGACGGAGACCTGTTCCTGTGCACCTACGGCGACGGCCTGGCCGACGTCGACATCGCCTCCCTGATCGAGTTTCACCGGTCGCACGGACGGCTCGCCACGCTGACCGGGGTCCACCCGCCGTCGCGGTTCGGCGAGCTCGTCCACGACCGGGCCCGTGTGGACCGCTTCGCCGAGAAGCCGGCCGGATCGACCCTCGTCTCGGGCGGGTTCTTCGTCTTCGACCGGCGGGTGCTCGACCGCCTCGAGCTCGACTCGTCCTGCGTGCTCGAGCGCGGTCCGCTCGAGGGCCTGGCGCGCGACGGCGAGCTGACGGTCTACCGGCACGACGGCTTCTGGCAGTGCGCCGACACCGTCCGCGACGTCGAGCTGCTGCGCGCGCTCTGGGACGGCGGCCGGGCGCCGTGGCGGGTGTGGGATGACCGCCGCGCCGCGGGCCCGCCCCCGGGCGGGCCGTCGCCGCTTCGCCGCCGCAGCGACCGAGAGGGCAATTGGCGCACGCCGCGGGCGCCAATTGGCGAGGCGGCCGCGTGAGCACGAGCGCCGAGCTCCGGCTCGAGGCCGACGCCGCCCGCCGGATCGTGCTCGAGGCGGCGCTGGCCTCGGGGAGCTGCCACATCGGCAGCTCGCTCTCGATCGTCGACATCCTCACCGTCCTGTACCAGCGCACCCTGCGCGCCGGCGAGGGCGACCGCTTCCTGCTCAGCAAGGGCCATGCCGCGTCCGCCCTCTACGCCGTGCTCGCCCGCGCCGGAGTCCTGGGCGAGGGCGACGTCATCGCCGGCTACTGCCGCGACGGCGGCACGTACGCGGGTCACCCCGAGCGCCACGTCCCCGGCGTCGAGCTGACCGCCGGCTCGCTCGGCCACGGCGTCGCCGTCGCGCTCGGCCGCGCCCTGGCGGATCGCGCCGACGGCCGGGACGCCCGCACGTTCTGCCTCGTCGGCGACGGCGAGCTCGACGAGGGCTCGGTCTGGGAGGCGGTGGCCCTGGCCGGGCACCTGGCGCCGCCGGGCCTGCGCCTGATCGTGGACGCGAACGGGTTTCAGGGCCTCGGCCGGGTGGGAGAGGTGCTCTCGCTCGAGCCCCTGGGGGAGAAGTTCCGGGCCTTCGGCTGGGTCGTGTCCGAGGTCGACGGCCACAGCCACGCCGCCCTGGCCTGCGCGCTCGGCGCCCCCGCCCGGCGGCCGGTCGCGATCGTCGCCCGGACGGTCAAGGGCCACGGCGTGCCGGCCCTCGAGGGCGAGTTCATGTCGCACTACCGCTCCTTCCGCCCGCACGAGCGCGCCATCCTGTTCGCCGGGCTCGACCGTATCGAGGAGGCGGCATGAGGGACGCGTTCTTCCGCGCGCTGGCCCGGCTGGGCGCCGCCGACGAGCGCGTCTGGGCGCTCACCGGCGACCTCGGCGTGGGCCTGTTCGAGCCGTTCGAGGCGGCCGCGCCGGGCCGCTACCTGAACGTCGGCATCGCCGAGCAGACGCTGGTGGGCGTCGCCGCGGGCCTGGCGTACGCCGGCAAGGTGCCGTTCGCCTACTCCATCGCCCCGTTCGTGACGTCGCGGGCGCACGACCAGGTGCGTGTCGACGTCGCCTGCGCCGGCGCGAACGTGAAGCTGGTCGGCGTCGGCAGCGGCGTGTCCTACGGCACGCTCGGCCCGACCCACCACGCCATCGACGACCTCGCCCTGACCCGCGTGCTGCCCGGGATGACGGTGCTCGCCCCCGGCGACCCGGCCGAGGCGGAGCGGGCGGCGCACGCCGCGGCCGTCCACGAGGGGCCGGTCTACCTGCGCCTGGGCAAGAACGGCGAGCCGGCGCTCCTGCCCCCGGACGTGGACTTCCGGATCGGCCGCGCCCTCGAGCTGCGCGGCGGCCCCGACGTGACCATCGCCTGCACGGGCACCGCGCTGCGCGAGGCGACGGCCGCCGTCGACCTGCTCGCGCAGGAGGGGGTCGACGCGACGCTGCTCCACTTCGGCACCGTGAAGCCCTTCGACGCCGAGGCTCTGATCGCCGCCGCAGCCCGCACGGGCGCGGTCGTCACGGTCGAGGAGCACTCGACCGTCGCCGGCTTCGGCTCCGCCGCCGCCGAGGTGCTGGCCGAATCGGGCGCGGGCGCAGTCCTGCGCCGTGTCGGCCTGCCCGACACCTTCGCCCACGCCGTCGGCTCCCGCGACTACCTGGTCGACCGCTACGGCCTCTCGGGGCCCGCGGTCGCGGACGCCGCCCGCGGCCTGCTCGAGAGGAGCCCGGCGTGCCCGACGACGTGACCCGCAGGCGGGAGACGCACGGCGCCGCCGTCCGGGCCGAGTTCGCGTTCATGAAGGCCGCCGCGAACATCGAGGAGCTGACGGCGCGCGCGATCCCGCTGGCCGGCGGGGCGGGGATGCTGGTGCCGGTATCCGAGCTGCACGCGACGGACACACGGCTGATCCAGCGGCTCGCGGCCTGGCGCGCGCAGAGCGCGTTCGCGTTCCCGACCCGGTTCCCGGTCACGCTCGAGGGCACGGCGACGTGGCTTCGGCGGGGCCTCCTGGACGTGCCCGACCGGATCCTCTTCCTCGTGCAGGACCGCTTCGGCCATCCCGTCGGCCATCTCGGCTTCGCGTCGGCCGGCAGTCCCGACCGCTCGCTGGAGGTCGACAACGTCGTCCGCGGCGAGGCGAACGTCCAGCCCGGCCTGATGGGAGCCGCGCTCGAAGGCCTGCTGGCCTGGGGCGAGGACTGCTTCCGGCCCGCCCGCATCCACCTGCGGGTGTTCGCCGACAACGAGCGCGCCGTCTCGTTCTACCGCCGGCACGGCTTCCGCGACGGCGCCCGGCAGCCGCTCCGGCGTGAGGTCGACGGAGAGGTCGTTCGCTACACGCCGACCGGAGCCGAGCGGGCCGACGCCTGGTTTCTGGGCATGGAGTGGGCGCCCGAGCGGGCGGACGACGACGGGCCGATCCTCACCGCCGGCCCGTCGATCTCGCCGCGCGAGGTCGCCTACGCGGCCGACGCCGCCCGGCACGGCTGGAACGCGCGCTGGAACGGCTATCTCGGCCGGTTCGAGCGCGAGTTCGCCGAGTACGTCGGCGCGGAGTACGCCATCGCGACCTCGAGCTGCACGGGCGCCCTGCACATGGCCATGCTCGCGATCGGGCTCGGCCCCGGCGATGAGGCGATCGTGCCGGAGCAGACCTGGGTGGCGACCGCGAAAGCCGTCTCCTACGTCGGCGCGACACCGGTCTTCGCCGACGTCGAGGCCGGCAGCTGGTGCCTGGATGCCGCGTCCGTCGAGGCGGCGATCACGGAGCGCACGAAGGCCATCGTCCCCGTGCACCTGTACGGCCACCCGGCAGACATGGACGCGCTGCAGGCCGTCGCGGACCGCCACGGGCTGCCGCTGATCGAGGACGCGGCGCCGGCGATCGGCGCGGAGATCCGCGGCCGCCGCGTCGGGGCGCTCGGGACGGCCGGCGCCTTCAGCTTCCAGGGAGCCAAGCTGCTCGTCACCGGCGAGGGCGGCATGTTCGTCACGAACGATCCCGGCGTGTACGCCCGCGCCTACAAGGCCTGGGATCTCGGCGTCGAGCGCTCGCGCGGCTTCTGGATCGACGCCCACGGGCTCAAGTACAAGCTTCCGAACGTCGCCGCGGCCATCGGCCTGGGCCAGCTCGAGCGGGTCGACCACCTGATCGAGGCCAAGCGCGAGATCTTCGGCTGGTATGCGGAGGAGCTGGCCGGGGTGCCCGGCATCACGCTCAACCACGAGGCCGGGTGGGCGCGCAGCATCTACTGGATGACGAGCATCCTCGTCGACCCGGCCTGCGGGATCGACCGTGACGGCATGCGGGCCGCGCTCGCCGCCGAGGGCATCGACACCCGGCCGACCTTCCCGCTCATCAGCACCTACCCGATCTGGGACGAGCGCCGGGCGGTCCCGGCGCCTGTGGCGGCGACGATCGCCGACCGCGGCATCAACCTGCCGAGCGGCGTGCGCCTGCGCCGCGACCAGGTGGCCCGGGTCGGCGAGGCCGTCCGCCGGGCCGCTTCCGCGGGCCTGCGCCGCGCCGCATAGCGGGCTGGGGACTGTCCCCAGCGAAGCGGGGACAGTCCCCGCGTTCGGTCAGGCGGCGCGGGCGACGGCGCCCGAGCGGAACGCGGCGAACGCCTCGGCGACGTACTCGAGCGCCGCGCGGTCGACGCCGGGGTAGCAGCCGATCCAGAACGACCCCTCGGCGATCAGGTCGGTGGTCTCGAGGCCGCCGACGACGCGGTGGGGGATGCCGGCGTAGGCCGGCTGGCGCAGCAGGTTGCCCCCGAACAGCTGGCGTGAGTCGATCCCACGCGAGTGGAGGTAGGTGACCAGGTCACGGCGGGAGAAGCCGGCGTCCGGCCGGACGGTGAGCGCGAACCCGAACCAGCACGGCTCGGAGCCGGGCGTCGCCTCGGGCAGGACGAAGACGTCGGCATGCTCGGCCAGCGCCTCGCGCAGGAAGGCGTGGTTCTCGCGCCGCGCGGCGACGAAGTCGGGCAGCCGGTCGAGCTGGGCCAGGCCGATCGCCGCCTGCATGTCGGTCGCCTTCAGGTTGTAGCCGATGTGGGAGTAGACGTACTTGTGGTCGGAGCCGTACGGCAGCGTGCCGTGCTGACATGAGAAGCGCAGTCCGCAGGTGTTCTCGGCGCCGGGGCCGCACCAGCAGTCCCGGCCCCAGTCGCGGAACGACTCGACGAGCTTCTTCAGCATCGGCCGCTGGGTGAGCACGGCGCCGCCCTCGCCCAGCGTGATCTGGTGGGCGGGGTAGAACGAGAGCGTCGCGAGGTCGCCGAACGTGCCGACGCGGCGGCCGTCCCAGGTCGACCCGAGGGCGTCGCAGCAGTCCTCGATCAGCCACAGGCCGTGCCGCTCGCAGAAGGCCGTGACCGCGTCGAGGTCGAAGGGGTTCCCGAGCGTGTGGGCGACCATGACCGCCCGCGTGCGGGCGCTGCGGGCCGCCTCCAGCCGGGCGACGTCGATGTTGTACCCCGGCAGCGTGACGTCGACGAAGACGGGGACGAGGCCGTTCTGGACGATCGGGTTCACGGTCGTCGGGAAGCCGGCCGCGACGGTGATCACCTCGTCGCCGGGCTGCAGGCGGCGGTCGCGCAGCCGTGGCGACGTGAGCGCCGTGAGCGCGAGCAGGTTCGCCGAGGAGCCAGAGTTCACGAGCAGGGCGTGGCGGTGGCCGGTCGTCTCGCGCAGGCGGCGCTCGAACGCCTCGGTCTCCGGGCCGGCGGTGAGCCAGAAGTCGAGGCTGGTGCGGACGAGGTCGACGACCTCCTCCTCGCCGAACACGCGGCCCGCGCAGGAGACCCGCGGGGCGGCCGGGTCGAAGGGCGCCGGGCGGTGGCGGTCGCGGGCGTACGCGGCCACGAGCTCGAGGATGCGGGTCACGCGGGGGTCGTGGGACATCTCGTGCGCGTATCGGCACCCGGCCCGGCCGCCTTGAGCCGCAAGGACCACCCGCTTGGGTGATGGGGTGAGCTCCCACGGGCCCCGATATATGGCAGTAGCGCCCGTGTCCATCGAACGTGAAGGGGTCTTTCATCATGATCGAGCGCTTCCTGGATCATTCGCTGTCCGAAGAGGCAGGCCAGACGATGGCCGAGTACGCCGTCGTCCTCGGCGTGATCACGATCGCCGTGGTCGTCACGCTGGGCCTGCTCTCGACCGCCATCCAGAACACGCTGAACAACGTCATCTCGGTCATCTGATCGTCGCTTGACGCACACCCTGCCGGGCCGTATCGTCGCGGCCCGGCAATGGGGTGACGGTTGGCTGACGACGATGGGACCGTGACGGTTGGCGACGACCCGGGTGACGCCGGGCCGGTGATCCGCGCCTTTGTGGAGGGTGATCGGGCGCGGCTCGAGTCGACCCTGCACCCGGACGTCGAGGTGCATCTCTCGGCCTTCGTCGAGCCGCGCCTGTGGCTGCGTGGCCGCGAGGCGGTGCTGCGGTGGTACGGCGGCAGCGCCGGGTCGCATCGCTCCTACCTCCATCGCGTGTCCGAGGCGGCCCCGGCGGTGTGGCTGGCGTTCGGGCGGATGCAGCTCTCGGAGCCCGACCGCGGCATGCGCGACTACCAGGTGGTGTGGATGATCGCGCTGCGGGACGGCGTCGTGTGGCGGGCGAGCTCGCATGAGACCGAGGCGGAGGCCCGCGCCGCCGCCCGCTCGCCGCGGCCCTGATCAGCCCCGGCGGCGGCGCGTGCGCGCGACCTCGGCGTCGATCGCGGCGCCCACGAGCAGGGCCAGGCTCGAGAGCCAGAGCCAGGTCAACATGACGATGACCGCCGCGAATGATCCCCAGCTCTTGTTGTAGGAGCCGAGGTTCGAGACGTACCAGGCGAATCCGCCGGAGGCCGCCAGCCACACCGCGACCGCCGTCACCGTGCCGGCCGAGACGACCCGCCAGCGGCAGCCCTGCATGTCCGGCCCGAACCGGTAGATCCCGCCGAAGGCGAGCAGCAGCACCACGATCAGCACGGGCCACTCCGCCGTCCACCAGATCCACGAGACGACGGTCGGCTGGTCGATCGCGTCGCCGGCCCAGTGGCTCGCCTGGGGGCCGAGCACCAGCAGACCGAACGCGAGCACGAACGCGACCGCGAAGCAGGCCAGCATCGCCACCGCCGCCAGGCGCGTGTGGATGAAGCCGCGCTTCTCGTCGAGGTCGTGGGCGACGTTCAGGGCCCACTGGAGCGTCTGCATCGCCCCGATCAGCGACCACAGGGCGAGCACGAGCCCGACGACGATCATGGCGGTCCCGCCGCCGTTGCGGCTCGTCACCTGCGTCAGGCTGTGGTCGACGAGTCGGATGACGCTCTGCGGGACGATGGTGTTCAGGTGGGTCAGGAGGCGGCCGGCGGTCCCCGGCCCGGCGACGTTCGCGAACACGCCGACGATCACGAGGGCGGCCGCGGGCAACGCCAGGAAGAGGTTGAACGCGACCGCCTGGGCCAGGTTCAGCGCGTGATCGCTGTGCGCGCGCCGCAGCGCGCGGTAGGCGATGCCGCCGGCGTCGCGGGCGCGCAGGCGTCCTTCCGGCCTCGCCGCGGGGAGGCGCGGCGGCGCGGCGGGATGGGTAGGGGCGGGCTCCTCCAAATGTCGTTCTGCGCCCCTACCACGAAGTGGGGAATGCGGGTCCCCCAAGGAGTAAGGGTTCTGTTGTGGGTGGTTGCTCATGCAGGTCGGTCCCGCTAGGTTGGCCCCCAATGAGACGAACACTTGCCATTGCCACCATCATGATCCTGTCACTGCCGGCGACCGCACGGGCGAACGTGGTCGACGTTACCCCACAGGTCGGGCATACCCCGGCCGCACCGGCCACAATCGCCGCCAGGGCCGTCCGCGACGCGCTCGCGCTGCGGGGCGCGCCCTACGTCTACGGCGGCAGCACGCCCGCCGGGTTCGACTGCTCCGGCTTCACGAGCTACGTCTACGGGAACCTCGGCGTCCCGCTCGCCCACTCGAGCTACGACCAGTGGACGTCGGGCCCGCACGTCCCGCGCGCCGACCTCGAGCCGGGCGACCTCGTGTTCTTCGCCGGTCTCGGCCACGTCGGCATCTACATCGGCGGCGGGAGGTTCGTGCACGCGCCGCACACCGGGACGGTCGTCTCGGTCGACCGCCTGTCCGGCTCGTGGTACGGCGCCGAGTACGACGGCGCGGTGCGCCCGCACGGCTCCCAGACGCTGCTGAGCGTCATCCAGCACGAGGCGAGGATGGCCAAATGGCGTTCGCACTCGACCCGTCGACAGAATTCGGTGCGCGTGTCGCGCGCCGACTCGCGGATGAGCTGATCGGCTGGCTGGTGACGGTCAACGGCCGCGGCGCGCCGCAGCCGAGCCCGATCTGGTTCCTCTGAGACGAGGGCTCGATCCTCCTCTACAGCCAGCCGCAGACGGCCAAGCTCCGCAACATCGCGGCGAACCCGCGGGCCGCCATGCACCTGCCCGCGGATGCCGTCGTGATCGTGTCGGGCCGGGCGGCCGTCAGCGACGACCCGCCTGCGCACGAGCTGCCCCGCTACCTGGACAAGTACGGAGAGCTGATCGAGCGCAACGGCTGGACGCCGGAGTCGTTCGCCGCGGACTACTCGGTGCCGGTGCGCATCCGGCCGACGGGCCTGCGCGGCTTCTAGCCTGGAACGAGGCTGCTGGACGCCCGCGTCCGTGCGGAAGGCGTTCGTCTCCGAGAGAAGTACCGCATACCGGATTCGAACCGGTGTTACCGCCGTGAGAGGGCGGCGTCCTAGGCCCCTAGACGAATGCGGCACGGACCGGCGGCCAGTGTAGCAAGCGCCCTATGCCGCCTCGGACGCGACGATCGCCTCGACCTCGATCTCGACGAGGAACTCCGGCCCCACCAGCCCGGCGATCCCGATCATCGTGGCGGCCGGCCGCACATCGGAGAAGTACTCGCCGTGGGCGCGGCCGACGTCGTGCTGGTTGCGCTCGACGTCGACGACGTACATGCGCGTCCGCACGACGTCCGCGAGCGAGGCGTCGACGGCCTCGAGCGCGCCCTTGATGCGCTCGAGCGACGCCACCGCCTGGGCGTAGGCGCCCTCGGGCGGGCGCCCGTCGGGGCCGGTGCCGAGCGTGCCCGAGACGTGGACGACGTCGCCGACGCGCACGGCCCGGTCGTACCCGATCCGGGCCTCGAACTCGGTGGTGGTGGAGTGGTGGCGGCGCTCGCTCATGCCTTCGCGGCGACCCGGGCCTCGAGCGCGGCCTTCACCGCCGGCCAGTCCTCGTCGATCACGCTATACCAGGCGGAGTCGCGCCGCTCGCCGCCGCGCACCAGCATGTGCTTGCGGAAGACGCCCTCGAACTGGGCCGGGAGGGCCGCGAGCGCGGCACGGGAGCGCTCGTTGCCCGCGTCCGTCTTGAACTCGACCCGCAGGCAGCCCAGCCGCTCGAACGCGTGGCCGAGCAGGAGCAGCTTCGCCTCGGTGTTCGCGCCGCTGCCCCAGGCCTCCGGAGCGATCCAGCTGTGGCCGATCTCCAGCACCCGGTCCTCGGGCCGCAGCGCCAGGTAGCGGCTGCTTCCGACGACGTCCCCGTCCCCGCGGCGGACGATGCAGAACGGCGCCTCCCTGCCGGCCGCCGCGGCGCTCAGCGCCTCGTCGAACCAGCGGTGGAACACGTCCGGCTCGGTGGCGACGATCCGCATGTAGCGCCACACCCGCTCGTCCGCGGCCGCCCGCCGGAGCGGCTCCTCGTGCTCGGCGCGCAGCGGCTCCAGCACGACCAGGCGGCCCTGCAGCACGGGGGAGAGGTCGGTGAAGGCGTCCACGGGCGGATGATCGTAGCGGGGTTGGCGGCGGATGAGCATGGGCCTCCGCCCGGTCGGGTATCGCGGTAGGATTCGCGCGGGGCAGGACAAGGGCAAGGCGGTGCGCCGGCCACGGGTCGCGCGCCACCCGGAAACGTCGTTGACCTACCGCGGACGCCGAACATGAGCTATGGGAATCCAAAAGGCCCGTCGTGGCTCGACCGGATGCGCGACAGTCTCGCCGACCGCCGGTGGCGGCCGCGGTGGCTGCACATGCCGAATTTCCGCCGCCGCTGGGACCGCATGCTCGACCACCAGTGGATCCGGCCCCGGTGGATGGTCATCCCGTCGTTCCGGCGCGTGCGCATGTCCGACCGGCCGCTGCCCTCCCACATGCTCGTGCCGGGCATCGCCATCGTCGCGCTCCTCTTCGGCGGCGGGCTCTACTTCGGCAACATGCTCGGCTCGGACCCGAGCGCGGCCGGCACCGGGTTCATCACCACGGTGACCCGGAAGGGCACGGTCGTCACGCTGAAGGGCAAGCGCGTGCGGGTGGTCGTGCCGCCGAAGACCATCACGCGCCACGGCAAGACGGTCCACGTGCCCCGCAAGACGGTCGACCTCACGCACACGCAGACGCGGACGCAGACACGCACGCAGCAGGTGCCGGTGCCGACGACCATCACGCAGACCCGGACCGTCACCCGCACCGTCACGTCCACGGTCACCGTGACAAGCGTCTCCGTACCTCCGACCTAGCGCCGGGATGGCCGAAATCCTGCTGTTGCACGCCGCCCAGGGCCAGACGCCGGGCTTCCACGCGTTCTCCGACGAGCTGCGGGCGGCCGGGCACACCGTCCATACGCCGGATCTCTTCGACGGACGCACCTTCGCGACCATCGAGGACGGGATGGCGTTCGCCGAGGAGCTCGGCTTCCCCGACGAGATCCTCGCCCGTGGCGCCCGCGCCGCCGAGGCGCTCCCGCACGAGATCGTCTACGCCGGGTTCTCGCTCGGCGTCCTGCCGGCGCAGAAGCTCACCCAGACCCGCCCCGGCGCGCGCGGCGCGCTGCTCCTCTACGCATGCGTGCCGGCCGAGTTCTTCGGCCCCTGGCCGGCGGGCGTCCCGGTGCAGATCCACGGCATGGAGGACGACCCGATCTTCGCCGGCGAGGGCGACATCGACGCGGCCCGCGAGCTCGCCGCCTCGGCCGAGGCCGCCGACCTCTTCCTCTACCCGGGCGACCAGCACTACTTCGCCGACCCGAGCCTGCCCTCGTACGACCCCGCCGCGACCCGGCTGCTCACCCAGCGCGTGCTCGAGTTCCTGCGTTAGGCGCCCGGAGCAGGCGGGGCGCGCAGGCCGGCGTCCAGCCTCGCGCCGGCGACGACCCTGAAGGGGGAGCCCGCATGGCCCTTTCGGGTCGATCTGCGCCCGGTTTGCGGGAGGCCGCGGCCGGGTTCCGCCGGTCGCGTAGAGTCACGCGCCATGATCGACACGGAGCGGACGTGGGACGGTGTCCCGGGGATCCAGATCGAGACCGACCTGCTGCGCCTCGCGGTGATCCCGCAGGCCGGCGCCAAGATCCACGAGCTCGTCCACCGTCCCAGCGGGTTCGACCTCCTGTGGAGGAATCCGCGGGTGCCGCTGCGGCCAACGTATCCCGGCCCGAACTTCGACGACGTCTGGAGCGGCGGCTGGGACGAGCTCTTTCCCACGGACGAGGCCTGCACCGTCGGCGACTCGACGTTCCACGACCACGGCGACCTGTGGCACGGCCCCTGGGAGTGGGAGATCACGCGCGACACGGGCGACCGCGCCGAGATCCACCTCTCCCGCGACACCGTGGCCCTGGCGTGCCGGATGGAGAAGTGGATCGGCGTCGAGCGCGGCTCGCGCACGATCGGCTTCCGGCACCGGCTCACCAACCTGGGGCACCAGCCCGTCGAGTTCGACTGGAGCCTGCACGTGGCGCACGCGATCGGGCCGGACTCGCGCGTGCACATGGCGCCGAACGGCCTGCATGCGGAGCCCGGCCAGGCCGGGCGGTTCGCGGCGGCCCCCGACGCCGTCGGCTGGCCGATGCAGGGCGAGATCGACGTCGGGGCGGTGCAGCCGCCCGAGAGCGGCCTGCTCGAGTGGCTGTACCCGCGCGGCCTGCGCGAGGGCTGGTGCGCCGTCGCCCACCCGTCGCGGGGCGTCGGACTCGGGCTCGAGTTCGACCCCGAGGTGTTCCGCACCGTCTGGACATGGGGGGTGTACGGGGGTTGGCGGGGGCACTACGTGCTGCTCACCGAGCCCTCGACGAGCCCACCGGGCGGCCTCGCCCGGAGCGTCGCCAACGGCACGGCTGCCCGCCTGGAGGCGCACGGGGTGCTCGAGACCGAGGTGCGCGCCGTGGTGCTCGAAGGCATCGACGGCACGACGCCGTCGGACCGCCGGCCCGGGCGCTGGTAGTTTCGACCGCGCCGTACCGACCGAGGGGGAACCATGGCCACCGGCCTCACCAGGATCGCCGCCGATCCCGCGTCGTTCGTTCCGACGAACCTCGTCGACCCCGCGCTTCTGCTGGCGGGGTCGCCGAACGACCGGGGGACGACGCTGTTCGAGAGCGACGACGGCAGCGTCAAGTGCGGCGTCTGGGCGTGTGACACGTACTCGGAGCGACTGCCGTCCTACCCGGAAGACGAGCTCTACGTCGTGATCGAGGGCTCGGTGGTGGTGACGGTGGACGGCCGGCCGCCCGAGACGTTCGCGGCGGGCGACGCGCTGGTGATCCGGCAGGGGACGGCGTGCACCCTCGAATTCCGCGGGCCGTTCCGCAAGGTCTTCCTGACGCACGACGGCTCATGAGCATCTTGACAGGTACGTAACCGGCGACCGCGGGGGAGCTCGCGGCGCTGCGGCCGCTCGAGGCGGGGCTGGTCGAGGTGCATCGCGACGCGAGCGCAGGCGGCCGCCGGCCGGCCGCAGGTCTCGCGGCCGGCCGGCAGGGTTTGCCGCGCCTAGCGCTGGTGCACGTGCACGACCACGTCGTGGAAGTGGTTGTGCGCCAGGCCGGTGTGTGCGTTCAGCGTCCAGATCCCGAAGAACGCATGGCCCAGGTGGTTGTCGCGGGCGATCGTCCCCGTGATCGGGTCAGCGGCGCTGAACACGAGGATGTCCGTCGTCCTCGTAACGCTCGCGTCGGGGTCTCCGCCGCGGTTGTTGTGGCTCGCCCAGTTGCCGACGAACCGGTTCCCGTTCACGTCGGTGTTGGGGGCGTGGCTGTGGACGGTGATGCCGGCGAGCTCGTTGCCGTTCGTCGTGTTCCAGCCGGCGAAGTTGTCGTACGAGCCCGTCCCGGGACCGGCCCCGGCGAACAGGATGCCCGCACCCTCACCCTTGAGGCCGTTGCGGTTCGACACGTTGTGCACGATCCAGTTGCCGTACACGCCTGCCATGGATGGCTGCGGCTGGCCGGTCGACGACACCGCGTTCGGGTTGTGGCCCGGCACGGTGATGCCGCAGTCGAACTCGTTGCGCCACACGTAGTTCCACGAGATCACGTTGGCGTGCGTCGGGCCGAACTCGTCGGTGACGAGGATGCCGCCGGCGTTACGCGTGATCGCGTTGCGGCTCACCCGGGAGTGGGCGACGGTCATCAGATGCACGCCCTCGCCGCAGTCGCCCGGCACCTCGCCGACCGGGGCGCACTCGCCGGTCGGGCTGGTGGAGAACATCCCCTGGTCGTTGTGGGCGACGACGTTTCCCACGATCCTGACCCATGACGTCTGCATCGCCAGGACGCCCTCCTGGGTGGCGTTCTCGATTCTGAATCCTTGCAGCGACGTGCCGGCCGCGGCGGAGCCCGTGATGACGACGCCGTTCTGCCGGCCGCTCGCGTCGATCGTCGGCTGGTGACGCCCGACGAGATGCAGCGTTTCCGAGATCGTCACGCTCTCGGCGTAGGTGCCGCGGCGAACGACGATCCGATCGCCCGCCGAGGCCACCGAGACGGCGTGCCCGATCGTCCTGCACGGGTGCGCGCTGGTGCACGCGGCTGCGTCGTTGCCGCCCGGCGATACGTACAACGTGGCGGCGCTTGCCTGCGCCGCGGCGGGAAGCATCGCCGCGGCGGCCGCGCACATGACGGCCGCGCCGACGGCGCGCCTCGAGAAGATCAGCATGCGGTTCACCTCCGAGTCGGATTTCCCCGCCCTGCCCCACGGTTTGCCCCGCGATTCTCGTTCGCGGGGCCGCCCGCGTCAACCGGGACCTGTCTCGGGCGGACACGGGATCCCGCCCGTTACCCGCGTCGGCCCACGACCTCGAGCCCCAGGCGCGCGTCGGTCGCGAAGGCCCCCGACCCGTGCGGGCCGGTCAGGACGACCACCGACACGCCCGCCGCCGCGATTCGGGCCGCGGTCGGGGAGAACACGGCACCGGACGGGGGCGCGGCCAGGACGACGACGTCGCCGGGACGCGCCTCCCGCAACAGCCGGCGTCGATCATGCGACGGACGACGCTACACGCCCCGACCACCGCCGGCCGGGGCGTCCGCGCGAGCGTTTCGCGGTCAGCCGAACCCGGCCCGCTCGGCGGCGATGATCAGCAGCACGCCGGCAGGGCGACGCGGCGCTGGCGATGGCCGTCCGCGCGCGCCGCGACCGCGGCCAGGTTCACAGCCAGCGCGGCACGCGGCGCCGGTAGCGCTCGTAGTCGTCACCGAACCGCTCGGTCAGGTAGGCCTCCTCACGCCTGACGACGCCGCGGTCGACGATCGCGAGCACGGCCGGGAGCGCGACGAGCGGACAGCGCCGGTTCGCGGCCAGGGAGATGCCGGTGTAGATGAGGGCCATGCCGAGGTAGCCGGGGTTCCGGGTGCGGGCGAATGGGCCGCCCGTCACGATCGCCGTGGGCGCCTCGCGCGGGTCCACCGGCGTCCTCGCGGCGTGCATCGTGCGCACGAACCACGCCCCCAGCGCAACGCCTGCGGCGGCCGTCGGCAGGCCGAGGCGGCGCAGCCGAGCGGGCAGCGCGGGCAACGGCACGACGCGGTCGAGCAGGGAGCCCGCCAAGAGGGGCCCGAGGTAGAGCAGCGGCGGGTGGGCGATGACGTCCGGGCCGCGGGGTGCATGCTCGTCCATACGGCTCCGCGAGCATAGCCCCGAGAGGGGCCTCACGGCACAGACGCCGGAACCCGCAGACGGACTCGCAACGACGGTAGCTGCGGGGCAGGGACTCGAACCCCGACTACCTGATCCAGAGTCAGGCGTCCTACCATTAGACGACCCCGCAAAGGCGTCAGCAGAATATCAGAGGGTATTCGGCGCCCGTTGGTCGGGCTTGAGCCGAACCGCCCCCGATCAGAGCCGGAACGAGGGCAGGAGCCGCTTCTCGGACTCGCCCTCGATCGTCGCTTCGACGTCGAGGTAGCCCTCGAGGCCGGAGCCGTGCAGCTTCGAGCGGAGCAGGTTGTCCACCTGGTAGAGGCCGGCCGAGTTGTTCATCTCGATCGCGATCAGCACCTTGCCCTGGCCGCTGCGGATGTGCACCGCCTCGATGGCCGCCGCGGACAGGGCATGGATCGAGACGCGGCCCGACTCGAACGGGATCCGGGAGCGGCCCTTGGCCATGTCGAGGGCGTCCGCGACCCGCACGACCCCGGCCTCGATGGAGAGCGGCTGGCCGTCGGAGCGGTGGGAGATGATGGACTGCAGCACCTCGGCCTGCACGATGGTCGCCTCCGGCTCGTCGTAGAGCCCCTCCAGGAGCTTCGGCAGCCGGTCGGCCGCGAGGAAGAGGCTCATCTCCTCGTGCCCGTGACGGTGGATCGCCATGCCCAGGCAGTGGGTCAGGCAGCCGAGCACGACGACGACCTCGGCGTCCTCCTGGCGCATCCCGTAGTCCGTCACCATGCCCGGCTCGACGCCGGCCCGGCGCAGCTCGCGCAGGAGCTTCAGCCCGATGTTCGTGACGATCTGGATGTGCACCCACGAGTGGTCGTTGATCTGGAGCCGGGTGACGGCGTTCACGTTGGCGGCGTGCCAGAGCGCCTTCAGGGAGGTGTCGTGGTTGGCCCGGTCGACGACGTCGCGCAGCGCGCGGTTGCCGCGCGCGGGCAGCGTGATCCGCATGTCGCGGACGGCCTCCTGCGGCGTCATCCGGGCGCCGCGCTCGGCCCGGACGCTGATCGGCCTGCCCGGCTCCGGGTCGGCCCCGGCGGGGACCTCCTCCGGCTCCGGTGTGGTGTCGTCCTCGGCGCTCACGCCGGTCACCCTAGACGATCGATGGCCGCCCTCAGCGGTGCAGCGGCATGACGCGCCAGCCGAAGGCGAAGGCGTCGTGGTACCAGCCGGCCCCGGTTCCCATGTAGTCGATCGTGACGCCGTCGCCGGACCCGTGGCTGTTGATCGTCCAGCCGTTCCCGAGGTAGATGCCGGTGTGGTACACGGTCTGCCAGGACGTGTGGACGCCGTTCGGGGCGGAGCTCCAGAATAGGATGTCGCCGGGGTGCAGGCCCGCTCGCGGGATCCGCTTCGACACCTTGAGCGCCTGGGCCATCTGGTACGTCGAGCGCAGGGTTCCGATCGCGGCCGCGCCGCTCCAGGTCGTGCCCGGCACGCTGTAGGTGCGCTTCATGACCCACCAGACGAAGCCGGAGCAGTCGAACCCGCCTGCCACTTTCGAGCCGAGCGCCATCTGTGGCTTGGGCGAGGTGCCGCCCCAGACGTACGGCGCGCCGGCGTAGCGGAGCGCGAATCCGAGCACCGCGCGGCGCAGCGGCAGCCAGTTCGGGATGGCGTTCACGACGTCGGTCTTCGACTTGGCGTAGGACACGGCCCAGGAGGAGAGGTGCCCGAGCTGGTAGGCCTCGGCGGCCAGGTCGGCGCGCAGGAGGTCGTCGTTGGGCATGAGCTCCCACCTGTCGGAGCCGTCCGGCGCGTTCACGCGGGCGCCGACCGCGCGCACCATCTGCTCGACGCCGAAGCCGACCGGGAGCTTCGGGTGCCAGCCGCTCGAGGTGTGCAGCTTGCTTAGCGCCTTCGCGGTCGGCAGCAGCCCCAGGATCTGGACGACTCCGTGGTCGAACTGGCGCTGCGTGATGACCTGCGAGCGGCCGGTGCCGGCGCCGATCCAGCCGGCGGCGACCGCCTGGCTGTACGGGTCGGCGGTGACGGCCGTGCCGTGCACCTTCCGGTTCAGCGCGGCCAGCACGCGGGCGGCGGTCGTGCGGCTGACGGTGTGGCCGACGCCGAAGCTCGTGGCGGTGCGCGGCCTCATCCAGCCGCTCGAGACGGCCCAGCCGACGTCGGTCTTCGCCCAGAAGCTCGCGGGCACGTCGTTGAAGTGCTGCTTCGTCGCGGCGCCGGCAACGCCGGGCAACGCGATGGCGGCGGCGGCCACGGCCGCGCCGACAGCTGGAAAGACCCCCCTCATCAGGAGCCATTATCGGCCGCTCCGCCCGCGACTTTAGGCGACGGCCTCCACCCAGTCGTCGTAGAGGGCGAAGTAGCGGCCGCGGCGCTCGATCAGCTGGCGGTGCGTTCCCGCCTCGATGACGCGCCCATGCTCGAGCACGACGATCACGTCCGCGCGCCGGATCGTGCTCAGCCGGTGAGCGACCACGAATGCCGTGCGCCCGTGCAGAAGCGTCTCGAGCGCCTCCTCGATGCGGGCCTCGGTGGGGATGTCGACGCTCGATGTGGCCTCGTCCAGGATCAGGATGCGGGGATCGGCGAGCAGCGCCCGCGCGAAGGCGACCAGCTGCCGCTGCCCGATCGAGAGCCGGGCGCCGCGCTCCTGGATCTCGGTGTCGTAGCCGTCCGGGAGCGCCCGGATGAAGGCATCGGCGCCGACGGCCTCGGCGGCGGCGATCACCTCCTCGTCCGACGCCTCGGGCCGGCCGAAGGCGATGTTCGCGCGCACGCTGCCGGAGAACAGGAAGCTCTCCTGGGGCACGATCCCGAGCTGCGAGCGCAGCGAGTGGGCGCTGACGTCGCGAACGTCCGTCCCGTCGATCAGCACGCGGCCGGCGGTGGGGTCGTAGAAGCGGGCGAGCAGCTTGACGACGGTCGACTTGCCGGCGCCGGTGTGGCCGACGAGCGCGACCGTCTGGCCCGGCTCCGCCCTGAACGAGACGCCGTGCAGCACCTCCGCGGAGCTCTGCGAGTAGGCGAAGTGCACGTCGGCGAACTCCACCTTGCCGGCGATCTGCGGCAGGGGCCGGGCGCCGGGGGCGTCGGCCATGGCGGGCTCGGTGTCGAACACCTCGACGATCTTCTCGAGCGCCGCCATCGCCGAGAGCATCGTCTGGTAGAACTGGGACAGCTGCTGCACCGGGTCGAAGAAGTTCGACAGCAGCCCGATGAACGCGAACAGCGAGCCGGGGCTGAGCTGCCCGTGGAACACGAGCAGGCCGCCGTAACCGAGCACGACCGCCGTCGCGACTGCCGACAGCAGCGAGACGAACGGGAAGTAGATCGCCGCGGCGTTCACGGTCTGGACGTTCGCGGCCCGGTAGCGGTCGTTCACGCCGAGGAACTGGCGGTAGTTGGCGTCCTCCCGCCGGAACGCCTGCACGACCCGCACGCCGGAGATGTCCTCCTGGAGGCTCGCGGTGACGTCGCCCATCCGCTCCCGGGTGCGCCGGTAGGCGCGGCCCGAGTAGCGGCGGAAGATGGCCGTACCGATCGCCATCGCCGGGAACACGGTCAGCGTCGCGAGCGCCAGCCGCCAGTCGAGCACGAGCAGGACGACGGCGGAGCCGACCAGCGTGAGCGTGTTCTGGAGCAGCGTCGTCGGCCCGTCCGTGACCATGCTGTTCATGGCCTCGATGTCGTTCGTGAGGCGCGAGATGACGACGCCGGCAGGCGTGCGCTCGAAGAAGCCGAGGTCGAGCCGCTGCACGTGCGCGAACACGGCCACACGGATGTCGGCCAGCACCCGCTCGCCCACCCAGCTCGTCAGGTAGCTCTGGGCGGCCGTCGCCATCCAGCCGACCACGACGACGGCCAGGAACACCGCCACCCACTCGACGACCCGGCTGTAGTCGCCCGGGCGGATGCCGGAGTCGATCACCTGCTTGGCGACGACCGGCCCGGCGACGCTCGCCCCGGTGGCGACGATCATGGTGAAGCCGGCGACGATGCCGCGGCGGGTGTACGGGCGCGCGAACCGGGCCAGGGTGCGCCCGCGCCGGAACCGCCCCGGCCTCCCCGGGGCGGTCACGGAAGCCTCCTCGGGGCGGCGGCCGCCGCCCGCCGCTCGGCCCCCGGTGCGTCGCCGTCCATGTCGACGAACGTGCGGTCGACCAGGCCGTGGCTGTGGATCTGGCGGTAGACGTCGCTGGCCTCGATCAGGTCGGCGTGGGTGCCCTGCGCGACGATCCGCCCGGCCTCGAGGACGACCACCCGCTCCGCGAGCGAGATGGTGCTGAGGCGGTGGGCGATGATCAGGGTCGTGCGCCCCTTCATCACCTCGCGCAGCGCGAGCTTGATCTTGGCCTCCGTGGTCGCGTCGACCGACGCCGTGGCGTCGTCGAGGATCAGGATGCGCGGGTTCATGAGCAGCGCCCGGGCGATCGCGATCCGCTGCCGCTGTCCGCCGGAGAGGGTCAGGCCGCGCTCGCCGACGCGCGTCTCGTAGCCGTCGGGCAGGTCGCAGATGAACTCGTGCGCCTGGGCCTGGCGGGCGGCGCGGACGATCTCCTCCGGCGTCGCGGCGGGCGTCCCGTAGGCGATGTTCTCGGCGACGGTGGTGGAGAAGAGGAACGTGTCCTGGCTGACGATCCCCACGTCGGCCCGCAGCGAGTCGAGCTTCACGTCGCGCACGTCGGCACCGTCGACGGTGACCCGGCCGGCGCCCACGTCGTAGAAGCGCGGGATGAGCGCGGTGAGCGTCGTCTTCCCACAGCCTGTCGGCCCGATCAGGGCGACGGTGCTGCCGGCGGCGACGTCCAGGTCGACGTCGCGGAGCACCGGCCGGCCGGGCTCGTACCCGAACTCGACCCCCTCGAGCCGGATGTGGCCCGGGCCGTCGGGGAGCGGCCCCGCCTCCGGCCGCTCGACGATGTCGCGATCGACGTCGAGCACCTCGAAGATGCGCTCGCCCGACGCCATCGCGCGCTGGTACTGGCCCACCCACATGCCGACGCTCCGGAGCGGCACGACGAGCAGCAGCAGGTAGCCGTTCACGGCGAAGAACGACCCCAGGGTGAGGGTGCCGTGGATGACGCCGTAGCCGCCCACGAGCAGCACCGCGGCGATGGCCAGGTTCGGCAGCGACTGCAGCATCGGCACGTAGCGGGCCTGGATCGCGGCCGCCCGGACGGCCTGGTCGAACACCCGCTGCGCCAGCGCGGCGAAGCGCCCGGTCTCGCGCTTCTCCTGGGCGAAGGCCTTCACGACCCGCACCCCGACGATGTTCTCCTCCGCGTGCGTCGTGACGTCGGCGATCCGCTGCTGCACGTCCTTCAGCACCGGGTGGCTGATGCGCGAGTAGCGGTAGGCGGCCACCATCATCGCAGGCGAGATGGCGATCGCGATCAGCGCCAGCTGCCAGTCGATCGCGACCAGCGCCGCGATGACGATCACCACCGTGATCAGGTTCTGCGAGAAGAAGATCAGGCCGTAGCCGAGGAAGAACCGCACCGACTGCAGGTCGACGGTCGCCCGCGACATCAGCTGGCCGGTCTGGTGGCGGTCGTAGAACCCGAACGACAGCCGCTGCAGGTGGCGGTACATCGCGTTTCGCAGGTCGTACTCGACCGCCAGCGAGAGCCGCCCGGCCAGGAACCGGCGCCAGAACATCAGCACGCCCTGCAGGCCGCCCGCGGCCACGATCAGCGCGGCGTCGAGCATGAGCGCGCTCCGGTCGCGGTGGCCCGCGCGGGTGGCGTCGATCGCGCGGCCGGTCAGGTACGGGATCGTGAGCACCGCGACCTGGGAGCCGATCGCGAGCAGCGCCGAGACGATCACCTGGCCGCGGTACGGGCGCAGGAAACCGAACAGGCGACGGACCGTCATCCCCCGCAGATTATCTATCGGCCGGGCGCTCCCGGCCGCCTCGGCACTAGTGGCCGAGCTGGTGCAGCAGCACGGTGAAGGAGACGCCCTCGAGCTGGGCCAGCATGTACAGCCCCGCGAGCACGAGCATCCCAACCACCATGACGCCGAAGCTGAGCTCGGAAGCGACGCTTCCCCGCTCGCTGGAGTAGACCCTCACAACGACCCCTTTCGATGCATCCGACGCACGCCCTCGGCGTGCACGTCCTGCTTCCAGTATGTGGGGGGCGGGGCGGCGGCGGCGATCCCCCGTCAGCGGCATTCGCCCATCAACCATCTAGTCGCGCTGGATGCGGCCGAGCAGGCCGGTCTCGGCGGAGCGCACCTGCTGCATCGCCTCGACCGCGTCGGGCCGGCGCTGGTCCTCGGAGCCGCCCTCGGGGGCCGACTCCGCCATCGCCGTGATGCTCTCGCGGGCGTCGGCGGCGAACTCGATGATCTCGCAGCCGGTGCGGAAGCGGCCGTAGGGCGCCGGGTCGGAGCGCATCACGCGCGCCTCGAAGTGGAGCGCCATCCCGCCGATGCGGGTCGAGACCAGCAGCAGGTCGCCGGGGTCGAGGGCGCTCGTGCCGGTGAACGCCACCCCGGTGGCGCTGATGTCCGCCAGGCGCAGGTCGAGCCGCGTGTCGCGGGGCAGCGTGCGGCAGAAGAGGACGCGAGCGTGGGCGCGCTCGCTGATCGAGACGCGCGGCGCCGCGCGCCGCATCTTGCGGTGCTGGACGCCGGTCACGGCCATGTGCACGAGAGCGTCCGATGAGGAGTGGTAGAAGACCTCGGCGATCTCGAACTCGACCTCGTACCGGCCGCGGCGGGCGTCGGTGATGCGGGCGAGCAGCCGCAGATCCTTGCGCACCTGCGTCCGCGGTGCGAACGCGTGCAGGAGCCCGTCCTCGCAGGCGACGATGCGCAGCGCGTAGCCGCCGCCGTCCTCGGACAGCACTTCAACGATCGCCGGGAGCGGCGGAAACACGCCCAGCGCAAGCTGGACCAGCACGGCGGGGTCGGGGGTCGACATCCCTCTAGTCATCGGCGTGCTCGTGGCATCACTGTAGCCGCCGAGGCACGGGTATATGCTGGGGGAGGCGATGGTGCTGGCGATGTTTTCCGGGGATGTGTGGGCGCTCGTGTTCCTTGCGCTCATGCTCAAGATCCCGCTGATCGGCCTCGGCGTGGCGCTGTGGTTCGCGATCAAGCGCCATGACGAGATCAAGCCCGAGGTCGTGCCCCTGCGCTCGCAGATGGCGCTGTGCGGGTACTGCGGCACCCGCATCACGGTCGGGTACGACGCCAACCTGCTGCACGAGCAGGCCCACCGGATCGGGACGCGCACCGGCGAGGCGGTGTTCGACGTCGAATCGCGGCTGGTGCGCGAGTCGCTGCGCCAGCCCCATCACTACGCGTCCGAGCCGCGCTACTGCCCGGGCTGCGGCGACCAGGCCGTGTGGACGCCGATCGAGCCGATCGACCTCTCGGCCTCGGGCCGCCCGCGGCTCGGCCAGGCCGGCTGACCCGGGGACGGTCGCACGTTCACCGGGGGCTGTCCCCGGTGCCCGGGGACAGCCCCCACATGGCTCAGGCGGTCGTCCAGCTCGCCCGCGGGTCGGGGAGGGGCGTCAGCCGCGCCTCGATCGCCTCGCGGTCGGACTCGAGCCAGGGCGGCAGGATCACCTTCGACCCGAGCTGATCGAGCGGCAGGTCGACCGTGAAGCCGGGGCCGTCGTCGGCGATCTCGTAGAGCACGCCGCCCGGCTCCCGGAAGTAGATCGAGTGGAAGTAGTGGCGGTCGATGACGGGCGTCGAGCGCACGCCGCGCTCCGCCAGGCGCTCGAGCCAGCGCGGATGCTCGGCCTGGGTCGTCCCCCAGGCGACGTGGTGGACGGTGCCGGCGCCGGGGATGCCGGCGGCCGGGGCGCGCTCGAACGTGATCGTGGCGGCCCGCTCGTCGCCGCGCAGCTCCCAGGTGGAGGGAGCGACCGGGGTCGCGCCGAGCACGTCCTCGAGCACCCGCCGGCTGCCGGTCTCATCGACGCTGTAGGCGCGGACGCCGATCAGTCCGCCCAGCGCGTGCTCGGCCGGGATCCGGGGATGCTCGGCGGAGTGCAGCTCGGCGCCGGCATCGACGGCGAGCTCGTGGCCGAGGCCCTCCGGGTCGGCGAAGCGCAGGCGGTCGCCGTCGCGCTCCGTGGCCACGCCCTCGGCGGCGAGCCGCTCGGCCCAGAAGTCGAGCGCGGCCTCGCTCGCGACGCGGGAGATCAGCGTGTGCACCATGCCCGCGCCGGCGCGGCCGGGGCGCGCGCCCGGGTACTCGAAGAAGGTCATCTCGGTGCCCGGCGAGCCCTGCTCGTCCGCGTAGAAGAGGTGGTAGACGGTGGGATCGTCCTGGTTCACGGTCTTCGCGACCATCCGCAAGCCCAGGACGCGGGTGTAGAAGTCGACGTTTCCGGGCGCGTCGCCCGTGATCATCGTGATGTGGTGGATGCCCTCGAGGTGCATCGTGACCTCCTCGGGTCTGTTCGCCAAAGTGATTGCGTAATCAATCATATCACTCGGGGCAGGCCTGGGGACTGTCCCCGCTTCAGGCGGGGACAGTCCCCGCCTCGTGCTCGGCGACGCCCATGCCGGCCAGCGTGCCCTCCCGGATCGCCTCCTCGAACGACCGCGGGCTGAGGGTGTCGCCGACGCGCTCGACGCGAACGCCGGCCGCGAGCAGGGCGTCGTAGAGGTCGTTGCGAGCCGTCCGCCCGGCGCTGACCACGAGCGTGTCCACCTCCTCGACCGTCACCGGCCGGTGGGAGAAGACGTTCGCGCACTCGACCGCGCCCTGCCGGAGCGAGACGGGCCGCAGGTGGTGGAGGAGCTCGACACCCGCCTCGTCCAGGCGGGCCAGGTAGAGGTTGCGCTGGTACTGGTGCACGGCCATCCCGAATGCGACGGCCGAGGTCATGAGCCGCACGTCGGCGCCGCGGGCGACGAGCGTCTCGGCCACGTCCAGGCCGGTCCAGTCGCCGCCCCAGTCGCTCACGAGCACGCGTCCGCCGGCGTCCGCGCCCGCGAGCGCGTCCCAGGCGTGCACGACCGTCACGCCGTCGCCCGCGAGCGGCGGCCGGTGGGGGTCGGCGCCGGTCGCCACGACGACGCGGTCGGGCGCGAGGGCGAGCACGTCGTCCGGGCCGGCCTCGACCCCGAAGCGCACCTCGGCGGCGGTCAGCCACCCCTCCAGCACGTCGACCAGGCCGCCCGCGACCTCGGCGTGCCCGGGCGCGTTCAGGGCGAGCCGCATCTGGCCTCCCGGCGCCGATCCGCGGTCGACCACGATCACCTCGTGGCCGCAGGCGGCCGCCGCCGCGGCGGTGGCGCATCCGGCCGGGCCGGCGCCGACGATCACGACCCGCTCGGCGTGCTCGGCCCGCTGCGGCCGGGGCAGCCGGGCCTCGAACCCGGTCCACGGGTTGACGGTACAGGCGATCTCGATGCCGGCGTGGTAGTGGCCGATGCAGCCCTGGTTGCACCCGATGCAGGCCGTCACCCGCTCGCCGGCACGGGTCTTCCGGGCGAGCGCCGGTTCGGCGATCATGGCCCGGGTCATGCCCACCGCGTCGCAGACGCCCGCGCCGATCATGCGGTCGGCGTCGGCCGGGTCGAGCACCCGCCCGGCGGCGATCAGTGGCACCGCCACGCGCGGCTTGAAGCGGCGCGCGAACGCCTCGATCGCGTTGCGGCGGACGGGGGAGGGCGGCACGATCCAGGTCGACCCGCGATAGGTGGACGATCCGCCGAGGGCGACCGAGATGTAGTCGGCCAGCCCCTCGTCGGCCACGACGCCGGCGGCCTCGATCACGTCCGCCTCGTCGGTACCGTCGAACGAGCCGCTCTCGTCGGTGAGCCGGCAGCCGACGGCGCCACCCGGGCCGATGCCCGCGCGCATCGCCGCGAGCACCTCGCGCAGGAACCGCACCCGGTTCGTGAAGGAGCCGCCGTAGCGGTCCGTGCGCGCGTTGGCGTGGGCCGAGAGGAACTGGGTCGGCAGGTAGCCGAAGCCGGCGCACACCTCGACGCCGTCGAGCCCGCCCTCGCGGGCGTGGACGGCCGCCTGGCGATAGCCGTCGAGCATCTCCTCGATCTCGGCCACGGTGAGCGCGCGCGGCTCGGTCAGGAACCGCGCGGAGGGGATCGACGACGCGGACACGGCCGGGGGCCGCGGGCCGGCCGTGATCACCTCGCGCCCGCCGTGGAAGAGCTGGCAGACGAGCCGGGTGCCGTGCTCGTGGACGGCGTCCGCGAGCCGCCGGTAGACCGGCACGATCTCGGGCAGGTAGCCGCCCAGGGTGTGGGGCGTGAGCAGGCCGGTCGAGTGGATCGCGGTCGCCTCGATCACGATCAGCCCGGCGCCGCCGGCGGCCCGCGCCCGGTGGTAGGCGATCAGGTCGTCCGTCGGCAGGTGGTCGTGCACGAGCGTCGTCTGGTGCGACGTCGACACGACGCGGTTGGGGATGGTCACCGGGCCGAGCTCGAGCGGCGTGAACAGGCGGTCGAGCATGCCGGGCAAGATATCGTGAGTGGCGTGAAGGTCGCCGCGCTGTACGACATCCACGGCAACGCGCCCGCCCTCGAGGCGGTGCTGGCGGAGCCGGACGTCGCGGCCGCCGATGTCGTCGTGGTCGGCGGCGACGCCCTGGCGGGCCCCATGCCGGCCGAGACCCTCGAGCTGCTCGAGGGGCTGGGCGAGCGGGTGCGCTGGCTGCGCGGGAACGCCGAGCGGGAGGTGCTCGAGCGGCGCGACGCCGACCCGGGCGAGGGCGACATCTGGGAGCGGCGCGACACCTGGGTCGCCGCCCAGCTCACGGCCGACCAGCTGGCCCGCGTCGCCCACTGGCCGGCCACCGTCGAGGTGGACGTCGACGGCCTCGGCCCGACCCGGTTCTGCCACGCCACCCCGCGGGACGACTCCGAGATCTTCACGGCCGTGACGCCGGCCGAGGACGTCGAGCCGATGCTCGTCGCGGCGGAGCCCACCGTTGTCTGCGGCCACACGCACGTCCAGTTCGACCGCCCCGTCGGGGAGCGCCGGGTCGTGAACGCCGGCAGCGTCGGGATGCCCTACGAGGACGAGCCCGGCGCCCGCTGGTGCCTGCTCGGGCCCGGGGTGGAGCTGCGGCGGACGGCCTACGACGTGGACGCCGCAGCATCCCGCGTGCGGGCGAGCGGCTTCCCCGACGCCGACGAGCACGCCGAGGTGCTGCTGGGGCCACCCGGCGCCGAGGAGGCGACCTCCGTCTTCGAAGGTCAGCGGCTCGGGCGGGAGTGACGGGAGCGGACGGCAGACCTCACTGCCATCTCATGTGGCACTGCCCCCCGCAGCGTCCACCGTCCGCATCCCGTATCGATTCGGATCGAGGTTGCGCGTCCTCGGTGCCTACCCTCGGAGGCGCGTTGCGCAATGGTGTCCATTGCTGGGGGTCCCACCCGCGGGATCCGTACCCGAGGCAGGTTTCTGCCCGGTACGGACGCCGCATGTTGAGCGGTTCCCGGTTTCGGCAGCCGAGCCGTCTCCGTGGAGACCTCTGGCTTTGCGTGCTCACCTCGCGGTGAGTTTGCCTTTATCGATCCGTTGACCACATCATCGGCGGCCCGGCGGCGGATGTCGTCGCTCGGACGGGGCGAATGTGCTCCCCCTTTTTCGGTACCCGGAGACTCTGGAACGCCTTTCCAGACCCGATCGACCGCCGAATCCCCCGAAAGGGGGAAGCACCCCTCGCCAGACTGTAGGACACTTCTCGCGCCTGGCATCCGTCCTCTTTTGTGGGCACGTTACGAGCGCGAGGCCAGGACGCGGTCGGTCGTTCATCCCCCCAGAGCGACCACCTCGGGTCCCGCGGGCGGGCCTCACACGAGGCCCGCCAGCGAGGATCCCCCGGCCGCCATAATCCCCGGCATGCGTGGGCTCCTCGAGGCGGTGCCGAACTTCTCGGTCGGGCGCGACCTCGACGTCCTCGCCGCCATCCGGGCCGCGATCGAGCAGCACGCGCGCGTGCTCGACGTCCATGCCGACGCCGACCACAACCGGTCGGTCTTCACCTGCGTCGGCGACGGGGCCGGCCTCGTCGACGGGCTCGAGGCGGGCATCGCCGTCGCTGCGGAGCGCATCGACCTGGCGCGGCACGAGGGCGTGCATCCCCGGGTCGGCGTCGCGGACGTCGTGCCGATCGTCCGCTTCCGGGAGGGCGATCCCGGGCCGGCCCGGGTGGCGCGGGCGCTCGGCGAGCGGATCGGCCGCCTGGGCATCCCGGTGCTCGGCTACGCGGAGCTCGGCGCGGGGCGCCGGCCGGTCCACTTCCGCGCCGGGGGCACGGAGGGCCTGGCCGCGCAGCTGGCGGCGGGCGACGCCGTCCCGCTCTACGGCCCCGCACGGCTGCACCCGACCGCCGGTGCCGTCCTGCTCGGCGTCCGGCCGCCGCTGGTCGCGTTCAACGTCGACCTCGGGACCGATGACGTCGAGGTGGCGCGCGCGATCGCCGCGGCGGTGCGGGCGCGCGACGGCGGGCTGCCGGGCGTCCAGGCGCTGGGCCTGCGGCTCGGCCGCACCGGCCGGGCGCAGGTGTCGATGAACCTGATCGACGTCGGAGCGACGCCGCTCCACGCCGTCGTCGCCGAGGTTGCGCGCCTCGCGTCGGAGCGCGGCGTCGCGGTGGAGCGGGGCGAGCTCGTCGGGCTGATGCCGGCCGCGACGGCCGCGGCCGCCGCCGGCGCGGCGCTTCGGATCGAGGGGATGGCGGCCGACCGGGTGCTCGACGTGGCGGCCGGCGGCGAGTTCGGGCGCTGATGCCGGCCGCCGAACGATAGGCTGCGCGCCGGTGGCGGCGACGATCGAGCTGAACGGACACGATCTGGGGATCGACGACGTGGAGCGGGTCGCCGTCGGGGGGGCGAGCGCGCGGCTCGGCCCGCAGGCGCTCGAGCAGATCGCCGCCTCGCGCGCGCTCATCGACCGCGTCGTCGCCGACGACACGCCCACCTACGGCGTGAACACCGGGTTCGGCCGCTTCGTCGACGTGCACATCGCCCCGGCGCAGGCGGCCCAGCTGCAGCTGAACCTCCTGCGCAGCCACGCGTGCGGGGTGGGCGACCCGTTCCCGGACGAGGTCGTGCGGGCGGCGACGCTCCTGCGCGCGAACGCCCTGGCAAAGGGCACCTCCGGTGTGCGGGTCGAGCCCGTGCAGCTGCTGCTCGACCTGCTCTCGGCCGGCGTGGTGCCCGTCGTCCCGTCGCGGGGATCGCTGGGCGCGAGCGGCGACCTGGCCCCGCTCGCCCACCTCGGCCTGGTGCTGGTCGGCGAGGGCCGGGCGCGACACGGAGGGGAGACGCTGCCGGGGGCCGACGCGCTCGCCCGGGCCGGGCTCGAGCCGATCGTGCTCGCCGCCAAGGAGGGGCTCGCGCTCATCAACGGGACGCAGTTCATGGCCGCGATCGGCGCGCTCGTGCTGGGCCGGGCGCGGCGGCTGGTGAAGCTGGCCGACGTGGCGGCGGCGCAGTCGATCGAGGCCCTACGGGCGTCGCGGACGCCGTTCGCGCCCGAGCTGCAGGCCCTGCGGCCGCATCCCGGCCAGGTGTCCTCGGCGGCGAACCTGTACCGGCTGCTGGACGACTCCGAGATCGTCGCGTCGCACCGCTGGTGCGGTCGGGTGCAGGACGCCTACTCGCTGCGCTGCGCGCCCCAGGTGCACGGGGCGGTCCGGGATGCGGTCGGCTACGCCGAGGGCGTCGTCGCGATCGAGCTGAACGCCGCCACGGACAACCCGATCGTGCTGGCCGACCGGGGTGAGGTGCTCTCGAACGGCAACTTCCACGGCGAGCCGGTGGCGATCGCGCTCGACATGCTCAAGCTGGCGCTGTCGGAGCTGGCCTCCATCAGCGAGCGGCGGATCGAGCGGATGCTGAACCCGGCCCTCTCGAACGGCCTGCCCGCGTTCCTGACCGAGGACGGCGGCCTGAACTCGGGCTTCATGATCGCCCAGTACGTGGCCGCCAGCCTGGTCAGCGAGGACAAGGTGCTCGCCCATCCGGCCAGCGCCGACTCGATCCCGACGAGCGCCGGCCAGGAGGATCACGTCTCGATGGGCGCGACGTCGGCGGTGCACCTGTGGCACGTGTGCGGCAACGTCGAGCGGGTGCTCGGGATCGAGCTTCTGTGCGGCGCCCAGGGGGTCGACTTCCTGGCCCCGAAGCGCCCCGGCCCCGCCGTCCGCGCGGCGCACGCCGCGGTGCGCGAGCTCTCCCCCCACCTGGACGCCGACCGCTCGCTGGCGGCCGAGATCGACGCCGTGGCCGGCAGGATCCGGGACGGCTCGCTGCTGGCCGTGGTGGAGGCCGGCTCCGCCCCGCTGCTGTAGGGCGGTAGGCCGGGGCCTGGCCCCTCGGTCTCAGCCGGCGAACCGGGGACTGTCCCCGCATGGCGGGGACAGTCCCCACCGGGCCGGTCAGGTCGGCATCAGCTTGTAGATCGAGCCGTTCAGCGAGATCACGTACAAGCCCCCGGCCTGGCCCTCGCCGAACGAGTCGAGCGGCGACACCTTGAAGCTGATTCGGCTCATGAGCACCGGCCGGCCGCCGGCGGCGCGCCGCTTCCAGATCCGGCCGGAGCAGAGGTCGCCGTAGACGTAGTAGCCGCGCAGCTTCTTGATCACCTTCCCGCGGTAGACGTAGCCGCCGGTCACGGCGCAGTTGCCGGGCCCGGAGGGCGCGGAGTGCGGGTACTGGAGGGCCGGGAACTTCAGGTGGGTGCGGTTGATCGCCTGCACCTTGAAGACGTGCGTGCCCTCGTAGTAGCTCCAGCCGAAGTTGGTGCCCGGGGGAGCGCCCTTCCTGAGGTGGTCGACCTCCTCCCAGTGGTCCTGGCCGACGTCGCCGATCCACATGTCGCCGGTCGCGCGGTCGAAGGAGAACCGCCACGGATTGCGCAGGCCGTAGGCGTACACGCGATAGTGCGCGCCCGGGATGCGCACGTTCAGGCGCAGGATGGCGGCGAGCGGGCCGCCGCTCTGCCCGCGGTTGTTCGGGTCGCCCTCGCTGCCGCCGTCACCGAGCCCGATGTAGAGCTTGCCGTCGGGCCCGAACTGCAGCTGGCCGCCCTTGTGGTTTGCGAACGGCGGCTGGTTCACCTTGGCCAGGATGACCTTCGAGAACGGGTTGGCAATGTTCGGGTGCCCGGCCTCGACCCGGTAGCGGGCCACCCGCGTGTCGCCGTTCCTGTTGACGTAGTCGACGTAGAAGAAGCCGTTCTTGCGGTAGTTCGGGTCGAACGCCATCGAGAGCAGCCCCTCCTCGGAGGTGCAGCTGACGATGCGGGTGATGTTCAGGAACGGCCGCCGCAGCACCCGGCCGGCCCGGTCGACGCGGATCACGCCGCACTTCTCGACCACGAAGAGGCGCGGGTCGCCGCGCGGCGAGGTGAGGTAGACCGGGTTCGAGAGCCCGTGCATGATCCGCTGCAGCCGCACCGCGGCGGAGGCGGGCGAGCTCGAGCCCGCACACCCGAGGGCGGAGGCCACTGCCATGGCCACAGCGACGATGGCGATGCGCCGACCCACGAGGCCATGCTAGAGGATCGCTCGCGGCCCGAGTTGGTCGGGAGCTCACACGCCCTGATAGCGTTTCGGCATGGCCGCCGCCGCCGACACCCTGGTCGAATCGCTCGTCGGCGACCTCTCCTCGGTGCGGGCGCCGCGCGGCTCCGAGCTCCACTGCAAGGGCTGGCACCAGGAGGCCGCGCTGCGGATGCTCTGCAACAACCTCGATCCCGAGGTGGCCGAGGACCCGACCCGGCTCGTCGTCTACGGCGGCTCCGGGCGGGCCGCCCGCAGCCACGAGGCGCTGCGCGCGATCGTCGCGGCGCTGCTCGAGCTCGAGTCCGACGAGACGCTGCTCGTCCAGAGCGGCAAGCCCGTCGGCGTCTTCCGCACCCA
>JAICJC010000067.1 GCA_025928655.1 Thermoleophilia bacterium
GGCCCGGCTGGCGATCTTCGACTACATCGAAGCCTTCTACAACCCGATCCGCGCCCACAGCGCGCTCGGCTACCTCAGCCCCGACGAATACGAAGCCGAATACCATCACACCCACGCCGCCCAAAGTCAGGCGGCATGAAAAACCCGGTGACAACCAGACCGGGTCAAGATCAAGCCACCGCATGCCCACTTGACAAGCACACCTACATATCAGGCGGCCGGAGTGCCAGACAGGTAGCCGAGGCTGAGGCGCGGCGGTACTGGGAGCATCCGCTCGCGGTTTACGGTGCATCTGAAGCCAGCCTTGATGGGGCATCCCGCGCCGGCGCCGCATCCCGGGTTGAGGCGGGAGCGGCGCCAGGCAGATGGCCTCAGCCGTTGCTTAGAGCACCGGGACTTTGAGCGTGGTCGTGGTGCAGTTCGTCTTGGTCGCGGTGAAGGTGACGTTGCCCTTCTTGGTGGGCTTGAGCTTGAACGTGACCTTCCCGCCCGTTCCGGTCTTGAGCGTTTTGGCGGTGATACCGGGGCCGGTGACCTTGACGTTGACGCCGGAGATCAGGTTCCCTCGGGCGTTGGTGATCGTCACCGTTACCGACGTGGTGACCTTGTGGACGATGCCGAAGCGGGACGAGGACATGACGAGCTTGAGCGGCAGTGTCATCGTCTGCACCGGGGAGAAGGCGCCGACGTTGCCGTCGGCGTCGATGGCGGCGACGTGCCAGTGGAGCGGCCCGCCGGCCTGGTAGGTGCTGAACGTGTTTGTCATCGTCGGAGTGGCCGAGGTCGTGTCGGTGGTGAACGTCTCGAACGGTGAGGTGAACGAGCCGTCGGCGTTTTGCGCCTGGGACGTGGAGATCTCGAACTTGTAGTTCTTGGCTCCGGCCTTCGGCGACCATCTCATCGAGAAGCTGTGCAGGTTGCCGAGGCTGGTCGTGAGCCCGGTCGGTGCCGAGATCGTTCGCTGGAACGGCTGCTTCGAGGTGGGGGCGCCCGGGACCGGCGTCGAGGGCGATCCGTTCTGGATGGTCGGGAAGTTCGCCCGCACCTGCCATGTGAACGCCTTCGTCCCGGTCAGGTGGCTGAACGTCACGGCAGTCGAGTCGAGGCCGGTCGCGTTGGTGCAGAACATCCCCGTGCCGCAGTTCATGAGCACGTCGTAGGAGACGGCGCCGGGAACCGGGTTCCACTGCCAGATCGGCAGCCCATCGCCCGTCGTGGCGTTGTTGAACGTGGTTGGCGAGGAGAAGCTCGGCACCGGGAGGGTCTTGGTGAAGTGTCCGGTGCTCGACCAGGCGAGCCCGACGGGCGTTGAGACGCCCTTTGCCTCGGCCTGGACGCGCCAGTAGAGCGTCGTGCCGGCCGGGTAGGTGGAGGCGGCCGTGTAGGAGGTCTCATCAACGAGGACGTTGTCGACCAGGTTGCTGAAGGTCGAATCCGTCGCCACCTGCACGTGGTAGACGTAGGCGCCGTCGACCGGAGTCCAGGAGAACACCGGCCAGGTGGAGATCGACGCGGTGTCGGCGGGAGCGGACAGCGTCGGTGCGGCGGACTGCTTCTGGAACGTCTCGGTCGGCGCCAGGTCGGGCCGAGCGACGACTCCCGTTCCGCCCGTACCGGTCGCGGGCAGCACAGCCCAGTAGTAAGTGGAGTCGGGGTAGTCTGTGACGCCGTTTCCAGTTCGCGGCGCGTACGCCGGAGTGCGCGTCCAGGCGTAGTCGATCACGTTCTGGAAGGACGCGTCCGTGGCCACGACCACGTAGTAGCTCGCGTAGCCGGTGATCGGCTTCCAGGTGAAGAGCGGCATGCTGCCGGTGATCTGACCGGTGATCGGCAGCTCGTAGTCAGCCGCCCCGAGGTAGCCGCTCGTGCACGACGAGCAGGCGTTGCCGGTCGGGTAGCCGGTGAAGTTGAAAGTCGGGTCGGTGTCATCGCCGACGTTCGTCCAGGTGCCCACGACGACGTGGTTCGACGTGTCGCTGTTTCGCTGAGCGCGGACACGGGCGCAGTACGACGCGCCGGGTGTGAGCCCGTTGTTGTCGGTCGAAAGCGTCTGCGGGTTCGGCCACGGATCGGCCACCCCGTGGCTTGACCCCAGCGGCGTCCAGTGCGTCGAGACGGTGGTCACGTCCCAGGTCTTGGTGCTCCAGTCGCACGCTCCGGAGCCGTACGGCGAGACCTGAACCTCGTAGGATGCCGCGCCCGGGGTCGGATCCCAGGAGATGATCGGATCGGTTGTGTCGACACCCGCGGACGTCCAGGTGATCGCGTTGTCCTGGTCGTCGCGCATGCTCAGGTTCGAGACCGCGTTCGCGCCGGCGTCATACGAGATGGTGAAGGTCTTCGGGTTCCCGTTGCCGTCGCTGTAGACCGTCGGCGTACCCGCCTGCAGCGACGAGTTGTACGGGGTGACCCGCCAGTAGTAGGACTGTGCGGCCGGAAGCAGGGTCGTCGGCGCGAGCGACGTCGCCACGGTGTAGCCGGAGCAGCAGACGCTCGAGCCGCTCGGGAAGTTCGGATCGGCGTTCACGTCGACCTTGTAGTAGGCCGCGCCCGGAATCGGCGTCCACGACAGCTGCGGGTCGAACACCTGCGAGCTCGGATCGAGGTCATCGAGCGTCAGCGTGGTGTCATTCGGCCACGACCAGTTGAAGCTGAAGACAGCGCTCGGCGTGCCAAGGTTCCCCTCAGCATCGATCGGCGTGACCTGCCACCAATACTGGTTATTGGGAAGACGGCTCGTGATGGCATAGGCGCTCGAGGCCGTGGTGATCGGCGAGCCCGCGACTGTGCTCGAAAGCTGCGGGTCGGTGGCGATCACCAGCGTGTACTCCTGCGCGCCGGGCACGCTCGTCCAGTTCAGAAGCATCGGATCGGGGTAGGTGAGCGTGGAGTTATCGGCCGGCGACTGGGGCTGCGGCTGATCCGCCCAGTCCTCTGTGAACGAACGCGTCGAAGACCACGCGCCCTGGACGCCGGCCGCGGTGACCGCCGCCACCCGCCACGTGTAGTCGGCGTTCGCGATCGAGGTCGTCAACGCCACGCGTGTGTTCTTCGTCGACACCGTGAACTGCGGCGGGTTGAAACCCGTCGAACCGCCAAGCTGGAACACGTAGTGATCCGCTCCCGAAACTGCTCCCCACGTGAAGACGGGGGGCGAGTCCACCGTGGCGCTGTTCGCAGGCCCCGTCAGACTTGGCGCGGTCAGCGCGCCGTAGCTCGGCGCGACGAAGACGACGAGCGCGAGCACAGCGCTGAGGAGAAGAGCGGGGCGGATGTGTCGGTGCGAGGGGACGATGAGAGCTCCTTGGGACGGCGGAACGGGCGCGGCAAGGCCGGCACCTCTCACTAATGGGTTGTCAATACGCAAATGCGCATCCCCCATTCGGGCAATCCGAAGCGAAGTTGGCGATCCGGTCGGAAGCGCCTGCCCCCGGCACTCCGCGAAGTTCGTCTCACTACGCACGTTGAGGGCCTGTTTCAGGTCAGCAGGGGCGCACGACGTTCATCGGCGGGCGGCCTATGTCCAAGTTCGAGATCTGTTGAGCGCGCAAAGGCCATCACGTTCCGAGGTTGCTTGACAGGTTCTCGCCAGCGGCTGACAATCCAGGTATGAGGCGGGGGTTGTGCGCGGTTGCGGGCTTGGTTTGCTTAGTGGTGACCGCGTCGAGCGCTGAGGCGCGGGTTGTGAGCTGGGGACAGTTCGGCCGCACCTCGGCGGGCACGGGGGATAACCCGCTCGAGACACGGCTCACGCCGCAGACCGTCTCGAACCTTCGACGGGTGTGGCATCGCTCCCTGGGGGCGCCGGAGGTTGCGGGGTCGCCGGTCGAGTGGAACGGGATCGTGTACGTCGCGGGTCAGCGCATACATGCCTACGGTGCCGGTTTGGGTCGGCAGCGCTGGCAGGGCGGCCACGGCGGCCTGCTGGCAGCGGCCCGCGGCATCCTCTACGCCGTTCGCGACGTCCACGTCCCAGGCTCGAGCCTCGTTCGCCTGCATGTGTGGGCGTACGACGCGACGAGCGGGCGTCTGCGCTGGACGGTGAAGGCTCCGGTTCCGGCGTCGGTGGGCATCGGCTATGGGAACCCGACCGTGTCGGGGGGGACGGTCTACGTCGAGTTGGCGTTTCAGGTGAAGGCGTCGGGGCCGCTGGCTGGCCGGGTGTTGGCGTTCAACGCACGCTCGGGTGCGCTTCGGTGGACGGCCAAGCACGGCGGTGTCAGCGAGAAGCCGGTGGTGGCGAATCACCGCGTCTACACGGTGCAGGCGGAGGGCCTCGGCGCGCACATCTTCGTGCTGTCCGCTTCGACGGGGAGGGTGGAGTCGGAGGTCGGCGGCGCCGAGGATCTGATGGCGGTCGGGCCTGTGCGGTTGTTCGAGGCGGGGCAGGGCGAGGTGGTGGCGGCCTACCCCATGCGTGGGTGTCGGTCATTTACGTGCAAGGCGCTGTGGTCGCGATCCGTCGGTCGGGCGTATGGCCTGGCCCTGTCGCCGACGGCGCTGTACGTCGCGGATCTCGGTAGCGGCGGCGGCACGGCGGGCGAGCTTCTCTCACTGCGAGTCGGCACGGGGGCGGTGCGGTGGCACGCCGCCCCGCCAGGTGACGACGGCGGGTTCACGAGCGTCTCCGTCGCCGGGAAGGTCGTCTACGCGACGACGCCATACCACGTCCTCGCCTACCCCGCGGCCTGCGAAACGCCATGCCAGCCGATCTGGGAAAGCCCGACCAGGTCATATCCGACCTGGGTACGCGGCCCCGCCATCATTGCAAACGGCGAGCTCGTCTACACCAGCGGGCAGGCGAACGGGCCGGTCGCCTACCGGCTGCCGGCTGACGTCGCGCCGCGCGGTGAGAAGGCTCCGGGTGTATCCGGGACGCAATCGTCGCCGTCACACGGGCGGGTCGGAAACGTCGGCGCTCGGCCCAGTGGACGCTTCGATTCGCTATGACGGCGCGGTCACGTAGCTCGTTGAGTGGCAGAGGTGCCAGCGCGGCGACGCGAGCTCGGCTTGCGCCCGGGTCACGACGCGGGTGCCAGGATTCCGCCGCCCGAAGAACACCCGCACGTCAAGACCGTGGTGGTGGTCGAAGCATATGAAGAGGACGTATTGGGGCACGATCGTGACGGGCTTGGCCTCCCAGCCGGGGTCGTGCCGGAACTGCGCGGGCCCGGTTGGGCCGCCCAGCCCACGCCTGAGCTCTCGCGCGTCAATCTGCGCGCAGAGGTTCCGCAGGTAGTTCTGAGCGGCGCGGACGCTGCAAAGTGGTCCCTTCCACGCGTTCGCCCGGGATCGTAGCTTCTGCCACGTGTACCGGATTCGTCACTGTGCATGTGTGCGTCCAGAAGAAGAAGGAGAAGCGGGCGAGGAGAATCGAACTCCCGTCTTGAGCTTGGAAGGCTCTTGCTCTGCCACTGAGCTACGCCCGCGCGGGTTCACATGCTATCGCCGGGCGCCACGGCCGCCTTGGCCCGCGTCGTCCGCTTGCGCCGCCGCGGCGCGGCGACCACGTCGGCGAACTTGACCCGGTCGGTGACGCACACCTCGGCCGAGCCGGAGATGGTCTCGCGCAGGAGGCCGCTCGCCTGGAGCGCCTCGCGGTTGCCCGGATCGTCGTTCGCGCGCGTGCGGTGCTCGTCCGACTCCCACAGCTGCATCAGGACGATGCCCTCGTCGGTAGGGGCCGTCACCTGCGCGATCAGCCCGTCGGGCATCCCGAACGCCTCGGACAGCCTGTCGGACGCCTCGAGCAGCCGATCGGTGTTGCCGCGCATGTGCACCAGGGCGAGCACGCTCATCGCCCGACCGATCCTACGTGGTCGCCGACGTGGACGTCGTGCCCGTGTCGGACGTGACGGTCTCGGTCGTGGTCTCCGTGACCGTCGTCGTGCCCGTGTCGAACACGGTCGTGGGAATCACCACCGTGGTCACGACGGTGCTGGTCTTCCCCGGGAGGACGGTCGTGACCGTGTGCTTGATGACGTGCGTCACCACGTGTGCCGGGAGCCGCACCGTTGCCGCGGGCACGGAGATGACGCTGCCCTTCTTGACCACCACGGTCTGCGCCGGGACGCGAACCTCGGTCCTGTGATTGACGGTGATCACCCTCCCGGTCACGTGGATCGTGCGGGTGGCGGCGGACGCGGACCCGGATCCCCCGACCACGCTCCCGAGCCAGACACCGCCGGCGAAGAGCGCGAGGATGACCGGCAGCCCGATCAGGAGCCGGTGCGGGTATGCGCGCGGCCGCCCGAGGGGGGCCGCCAGCACGCGCATGCCGGGCGCCGGCGGCGGATCGGCCGGTTCGGGCGGGACGGTCGCCATCGCGGCGGCGACGGGCGCTGCCTCACCGGCCTCGGCGGACGCCGCGAGCGTGCCTCCGGCGGCCGGCCGGGCGGCGACGAGCGTCTCCTCCCCGTCACGGCTGCCGGGGAACGCCAGCCAGAGCAGGAAGCGCAGGATGACGAAGAGCAGCACACCGTTCGCCACCAGGATGGCGATGGCCAGCATGACCTTCTCGAAGACCCCCACAGCACCCTACCCGTCGTTGTGACCCCGGGAACCGTACCCCAAACCCGGGTGGAGATGAAAGGGACTGTCGTGGCAGCGCACGCTCCTGGCACCCGTCACGCCCGCCAGCCGCGCCACCTGCGCGGCTGCACGGCGATCATGGCGCCCTGCGGCGGGCGGGCCGCGTACTGCGGATAGGCGTCCGCCAGGGCCGCGAGCGCCCGCTCGCGCTCCCGCGGCGAGGGGTGCGTCGACGCCTCGCCGTCGACGCGCACCCACCACAGGCGCGACCAGTCCTCGTCGTAGCGGTCGGCCAGCAGTGCGACGCGCGGCTCGGCGGCGATGTGGCGCAGGCGGGCCAGATCGGACGTGGACTTCGGCTTGTGGTCGACCGCCGTGTAGATGGTCTCGCCCGCGAGGGCGAAGCAGACCGGCACGAGGTGCGGCCATCCGTCCGGCCGCACGGTCGCCAGGCGCGCGACCGGCGCCGAGGCGAAGAGGGCGCGGGCCTCAGCCGGTTCGAGCCGCACCGGATGTCCGCGCGTAGGCGGCAGCGAGGCCGGGCGTGAGGTAGTCCGGCAGGTTGGCCTCCCCGGCGAGGGTCTCGAGGAAGGCGCGGTCGTCGTCGGCGGTGAGCCCGTCGAGCGTGAGCGGCCCGAGGACGCTCGAGAGCGGCGGCTGGGCGGCCAGCATCCGGTCGTTCGGAAGCGCCGACACGCCGTCCGCCGGATGGGTGCGCAGGGCGTGGTCGGTGTGCTCGATCTCGTCCAGCACCAGGGTCGGGCCCTCCGGGGGGCGCTCGGGGGCGACCACGCCGGGGACGGCCGCGACGACGGCGGGCTCGAGCGCCCGGGCGAGCTCCGGCAGGTTGGCGAGCGCGTCGGACAGCGTCGTGCGCGCCTGGCCCAGGCCGACGAGGGCGACGTCGGGGTCGGCCCCCGCGAGCGCGAAGTTCAGCATCCGGATGCGCCCGCCGATGCGGACGGTCTCGGCGGCCGTCGTGAACGGCTCGACCAGGTGCGGCTGGCCGCAGGCGGCGACGCCGCCGATCATGACGAGCACCAGGTCGCGCTCCGAGGCGGCGATCAGGCCGGAGTACGGGTCGGCGGACGCGCCCGCGACGGCGATCAGGTCGGCGCGCTTGCCCGCCTCGATCGATCCCAGGCCCGCGTCCCATCCCAGCATCCGCGCCGCGGTCGAGGTCGCCATCGCCACCAGCTCCCGGTCGCTGAAGACGGGGCCGTCGTCGGCGTGCGCGCTCACGAGCTGCGCCACCTTCAGCTCGCCCAGGAGGTTCTTGCTGCCCGACGGCGACCAGTCGGAGCCGAGGCCGATGGCGACGCCGGCCGCCTTCATCGCCGCGACGTCGGCGGTCGCGCCGTAGAGCAGCAGGTTCGAGAGCGGCGACCACACCATCGCCGCGCCGTGGGCCGCAAAGACGCCGATGTCGGCGGGCGTGAGGGCGACGCTGTGGATCCCGATCAGGTGGTCGGAGATCGCCCAGCTCCCATCGGGCAGCCGGAGCGCCTGGAAGTGGCGCCGGGCGGTCTCGTCGACGCCCTCGGAGAGGTGCAGCAGCAGCCGGTTGTCGCGCGCGAGCTCGGCGGCGAAGGCGGTCGCGTCGGATGCGGCGACGTCCGAGATCCGGCTGTCGGCGGCCGGGAGGGCGGGATCGTCGGGCTGCTCGACCGTCCGCACGACGCCGCGGTAGAAGCGCTCGATGCCGGCGTTCGAGTAGAGCGCAATCCCCTGGCTCGTCGTCACGCCGGCGACGACGCACTTCGCCTCGACGAACCGGACGATCGCCGGCACGAGGCTCGGCGTCTTGCCCAGCACCTGCATGGGCCCGCTGATCAGGCGCCGGTAGTCCGCGATCGCCGACCACTGGCCCCGGTTGGTGAAGGCGCGCGGCACCTGCCACAGCCGGAGGCAGTTGTAGCTCAGGTGGTTGTGGAGCTCGATCAGGCCGGGGTAGATGCTCCCGCCGGTGCGCAGCACCTCGACCGGCTCGAACCCGGCGGGCGCCGGATCGCCGGCGGGCGTCACGGCGGCGATGTCGGCGCCGGAGATGTACACGACCCCGTCCGGGATCACGGTGCCCGCGGCGTCCATGACGACGACGCGGCCCCGGATGGCGCTGCGGCCTGCCGCGGGCGCGCTCACGCGGGCAACACTACCCCGCCATCCCGACAGTGCTCAGCGAGGCGTGCGAGCGCGCTCCGGCGCCGCCGAGCGCCCGCCGCCGGGCCGCGGGCGGCGGCGCCAGCGCCATCCGGGCGGCGGCCCGCCGCCGGGGGGGCCGGCCTCAGGCGCGTCGGGCGGATCCGACCGGGACAGGTCGCGCAGGAGCAGCGCGAGGATGGCGATCCCGGGCAGGTGCAGGCTCGCGACGATCGCGTAGATCCAGATGCCGCTCACCCTCCGTCACCCCCGCCGTCGCCGTCTCCGGGCCCGTCCTCACCCGGCGCCTTGTGCTTGGGTGGCTTCGGCTTGTCCTTGGGCGGCTTGTGCTTGGGCGGCTTGGTGCCGTGAGCCGGACCGGCCGGGCCCGGCGCCTGCACCGTCTCCGTCTCGGTCTCCGTCTCGGTCACGGTGCGCGGGTCGTGCACGGTGCGCGTGACCGTCCGGGTCACCGTGCGCGCCGCGGCGTCGGCGCCCGGCGCGGCCTCGGTCACGGTGCGCACCCGGCCGTCGACGGTGACCGTCCGGGCGACGGCGGCCTGCAGGTCGCCGTGGGCCATCTTCGTCACCGTCCGCACCGACATCACATGCGCCGTCTGGTTGCTGCCGGCCCGCACGCCGGCGACCAGCCCCAGCATCAGACATGCCAGCGCGCCCGAGGCGGCGACCGCGAACCGTACGGGACTCACACCCATCGTGCCTCCAACCGTTGCCCAGCGCCGATGCCGACAGAGTACCCCAGCCGCACGTCGCCGAAAAGCGCGCTCCCTGGCCGGGGGATTGACCCATGGCATCAACGCGTGTTCAATTCGAGGTCCCGGGACTTCACCACCCCCATGCAGTCCGGGCCGACGGAGGCGCGATGCGGTACCTATCCCATGGACGTGCGCAGGTGCGCGCATGAAAACCCCGATCCTGCTCACGGGCATGCACCGCTCCGGCGGCAGCTGGGTCGCGAAGATGATCGAGGGCGGCGGCGGCGTCGTGCACGTGAACGAGCCGTTCAACCGCCGCCACCCGCCAGGGCTCACGCCGGGGATCCTGCACGTCCCGCCGCCGCTCGCCTACCAGCACGTGGGCTCGCACAACGAGTCCGAGCACCTGAACGGCTTCCGCAACATGTGCGATCTGCGCTACGACCTGCTCGCCGAGCTGCGCACGAACCACGGCCTGTATGACCTGGCAAAGACGGCCAAGTATTTGACGGCGTTCACGTACGGCCGCGCCCGCGGCATGCGGACGCTGATCGACGACCCGTACATGGTGTTCGCGGCGGAGTGGCTGGCCGAGCGGCTGGACTGCCGCGTCGTCATGCTCGTCCGGCACCCGGCCGGCATCGTGTCGAGCCTGAAGCGGATCGGCGCCGGCTGGGCCGACAACCTGCCCGACATCGCCGCGCAGCCGGAGCTGGTCGGCCGCTATCTGCGCGCGCACGCCCAGGATCTCCTGCGGGCCGTGAGCGAGCCGCTTGACCCGGTGGGCCACGGCGCCCTGCTGTGGCTCCTGATCCACTCGGCGATCGCCCAGCAGATCGACCGCCATCCCGACTTCGTCCCGGTGCGGTACGAGGATCTGGCGACGGATCCGGAGGCCGGCTTCCGCGACCTCTACGAGCGCCTCGAACTGCCGTACACCGCCCGGGCCGAGAAGACGGTGCGCGAGGGCAGCATGGCCGGCCCCGCCGCCCGCAACAACCCGTGGGGGCGCGTGGGGCTGGGCCGCACCGCCTACCAGCCGATGGACAGCAAGGCGAACGCGTGGGCGTGGCGCGACCGCCTCGCGCCCGGGGAGGCGGCGAGCATCATCGCGGCCACCCGTTCCGTCGCGGAGCGGTTCTACTCCGCCGACGAGCTCGCCGTCGCGCGCGAGAGCGCGGCCTAGCCTCCGTCGGGTGCCACAGCCGCCCGGCCGGGCCGGAGGCCGGCGTGCTAGCCGGTGGTCAGGCCGGCGACCTGTGGACGGTGTTCGGCCGGCCCGGCGAGGGCCGGCTGCGCCGGCGCCGGCCGCCGCAGCGTGAGCCCGACGAGGACGAGGGCGGCGCCGGCCGCGAACGAGGTGAGGAGCTCCTGGTCGAGCATGGCCGCGGACGTCGTGATCACGTACGGCAGCGGGGTGAGGGTCGCCACCATCAGCAGCCCGGCTCCGCCGGCGGCGAGGCGGGCGCGCGCTGCCGGGGCGCCGGTGGCGAGACCGAGGAGCCCGAAGCCGATGAGCGTGTAGCCGACGCCGACGAGCGGGACGAGGGCCGTGCTGTCGAGCAGGACGCCGACCCGGGCGGCGGCGACGAGGACGCAGCCGGCGGCGCCGGCGAGCGACGTCGCCGCCGGGGCCTGCCACGCCCGGCCGGCGCCGAGGAGCAGCCACGCCAGCAGCGGCAGCGTGAAGACGGCGATCACGATCCGCCCGGCCGTGACGAGGCCGGGGCCGCCGATGCCGAGCTCGAGCGGCGCCGCCTCGAGCGCGAGGCCGGTCGCAAACGAGCCCCCTGCGAGCATCCAGGCGGCGGGCCGGGCCTCACCGCTCGTGAACCGGGCCGTCGCCCGCTCCGCGGCTGCGGCCCCCCGGCCGAGCGCCAGGGCCGCGCGGCGGCGGGCGGCCGATGCCGTCCCCTCGTGCGCGAGCACGAGGCTGGCGATGAGGGCGGCGAGCGGCGGCAGCACCAGGAATCCCGCGCCCGAGAACACCGACGCCACCACGTTCTGGGTGGCGTGAAGCGCGATGCCGGTGCGAACGGAGCCGGTCCGGCGCCGGATCCAGCACAGGAGCAGCCCCTCGAACGTGAAGGGGATGAGGACGCCCGAGACGCCGTGCAGGCCGGCCCAAACAAGCGATGAGACGAGCGCGGCGGGCCAGAAGCCGAACCGGTCCCAGAGGCCCGAGAGCAGGAACCCGCGCATCGAGAGCTCCTCCATCCAGGGCGCGGCCACCACCGCGATCCAGGTGAGCAGGAGGACGACGCCCGCGTGGCGGTGATGGAGCGCGACGTCGGTGGTGCCGTGGAAGCCGAGGGCCTTGCCGAGCGCGGTCAGGAGCGGGAGCGCAACCACGACGAAACCGACCTGCGCCAGGACGGCGATGCCGACCCGGCTGGAGCGGGCCCGGCCGACGATCGCCGCCGGCACGCCCTCCGGGTAGGCGATCCGCGCCACCAGCGCGATCGTGCCGGCGCACAGCGCGGCGTCCACGACGATCGCGGCAAGCGCCGCGGCCACCGTGCGATCCCCGAGCTCGGTGAGGAGGTACGCCGACACCGACGAGGCCAGGTAGAGCACGACGCAGGCCAGGGCCCCGGCGACCACGAGCCACGGGCGCGCGGGCATGCCTGCGCGGTGCGGCACGGGGGGCGGTGCGAGGGCCATGCCTCCACGATACGTGCGGTGCGCGCGCGGGGGCTACTCCCAATTGGCATTCGATGAACTGTCAATTGGGCCGGGGCGGGCGCGAGATGCCCGCCGGCGCTATCCCGCCAGGAACGCCTCGACGATCCGGGCGTAGTCGTCCGGCTCCTCGAGGTGGGCGCAGTGGGCGCTCTGCTCGAACACGTGCATGCGCGCGTCCGGGATGCCGCGGGTGATCGTCTCGGAGCACGACGGCGTGATCTCGTCGTAGCGGCCGCACGTCACGAGCGTGGGCACGTCGATGCGCCCGAGGTCGGCGGTCCGGTCCCACTCGCGCAGGCGGCCGATGACGTCGAACTCGGTCGGCCCGTTCATCGTCAGGTAGACCTGGTTTCCGTCCATCTGCGCGCTCGAGCGCAGGAGCGCGTCCGGCCACGGATCCGCCCGGCACAGGTGGCGGTGGTAGAAGACGCCGACCGCCGCCTGGTAGTCGGGATGGTCGTACTCCTCCTTCGCGCCCAGCTCGATCAGCACCGTGCGGTGCGGCTCGGGCAGCTCCTCGATCAGCCCGCGGGCGCCGGCCATGAACTCGGGGATGCCGGCCGACGTGCTCGCGAGGACGAGCCGCTCGACGCCCCGCGTGCCGCGGGTCATGTACTCGATCGCGAGCCAGCCGCCCCACGACTGGCCGAGCAGGTGGCAGCGTTCGAGCCCGAGCGCGGCGCGCACCTGGTCGACCTCGGCGACCGACCGGTCGACCGTCCACAGCGACGTGTCGTCGGGATGGTCGGAGCGGCCGCACCCGAGCTGGTCGTAGACCGCGACCGGCCGGTGGTCGGCCAGCCGTTCCGCGAGCGGGTGCATGTAGTCGCTGGCCGCGCCCGGCCCCCCGTGCAGGAGCAGGACGGGCGTGCCCTCGCGCGGGCCCAGCCGGGCGGTCCAGACGCTTCCGCCCGTGACCTCGACCCGCCGCTCCTCGGCCTCCTCGATCCGCATCGCGGCGACACTACAGGAGATAGCGCCGCGAGTAGGCGACCTCCGCCACCGGCTCGCACGTCACCGGCTCGCCGTCGAGCGTGACCGTCTCGGAGGCGGGATCGACGGCCACCGTGCCGGTGCGGCTGTTCGCGACCATGTCCGCTGCGGTCAGCGCGCGGCAGTCGGAGACGCGCGCCCGCTCGCGGGTCGTCGGGAGGTCGGCGTCCATGGCCGAGCCGGCCAGAAACGCGAGCGAGACCCGGCCCGGAGCTGTTCCCGTCCCGGCGATCTGGGGGCCGACCCGGACGGGCTCCGTCATCATCGTGGTGGCGCCGCCGGCCCCCGAGGCGCCCCAGGCGGGCATCCCGGCCTTGAGCACGAGCTCCGGCCGCACCGGGAAGAGGTCGGGCCGCCATACGACGAGGTCGGCGAGCCGGCCCTCGCGCAGCGACCCGACGTGCGCCGCCAGGCCGTGGGCGATCGCGGGGTTCACGGTCACCTTCGCCAGGTAGCGCAGCACGCGCTCGTTGTCCCCGCCGCCGCCCCCGCCGCGCTGGGCCTTCATGGCGGCCGCGCACTGGAACGCCCGTCGCACCGTCTCGGCGATGCGGCCCATGCCCTGCGAGTCGGAGGAGAGGATCGGGATCACGCCCAGGTCGTGCAGGACGCTCTCGGCCGCCATCGTCCAGGCCCGCACCCGGGCGCGGAGGATGGCGGCGTCGCCCGTCCGCGACCCGGGCTCGAGCAGGTGCACGGCCGCGACCATGGCCAGGTGCTCGGCCTCGGCGGCGACCCCGAACGGCACCGTCGGGTTCGTGGAGGACGTGATGAGCCGCTCCCGCCCGGCCAGGCTGAGGAGGTCGGGCGCGTGGCCGCCGCCGACGCCCTCGATGTGGTAGAGGTGGGCCGTGCGGCCCGCGAGCACGCGGGCGGTGTCCTCCGCCCGCAGCGCCTCGTTCAGGCCGTCGGTGTGGATGGCGAGCTGGACGTCGTGCCTGTCGGCGATGTCGAGCGCGCAGCGCAGCTGCTCCGGCCCGGCGGCGACGTCCTCATGGATCTTGAGGCCGGCCCCGCCGGCGGCCAGCGACTCCTCGACGCCCTCCGGCCGCGACGCGGACGCCCGCACCAGGAAGGCGACGTTCAGCGGCGTCGCCTCGAGCGCCGCCCAGGCGACGCGCAGGGCGGCGGCCGGGTTCGCGCCCAGGTTCCAGACGGGGCCGAAGTCCTGCGCGACGATCGTCGTGACGCCGCCCGCGAGCGCCGCCTCGGCCAGCTGCGGCGAGAGCCAGTGCATGTGCGAGTCGACCGCGCCGGGCGTGATCACCATCCCCCGGGCGTCCAGGAGCGCGGTCTGGGAGTCGAGGACGACGTCGATCCCGTCCATCGTGTCGGGGTTGCCGGCGCGGCCGATCGCGCACACGCGCCCGCCCCGGATGCCGATTGACGTCCGCCGAATGCCGATCGCGGGGTCGAGCACGAGCCCGCCCACCACCGCGATGTCGACGCCTCCGCGCTCGGCCCGCACGCCCAGCCCGTCGCGATGGGTGCCGCCCCAGCCCGGCACGATCTCGTCGGGGCCGCCGGCGTCGTCGCGCTCCGGCGTCACCCACAGGTCGCCGTCGCCGAGCGCGACCCGCTCAGGCGCCGGCATCGGCATATCCCCGTTCGCGGGCCCGCGCGAGCGCCGCGGTGAGCGCCCCGGGCGCGTCCAGCGGCCCGTCGACCAGCCCGCCGTGACCGCGGATCACGCGCGCGCCGCCGAACGGCACCAGCCGCACCTCGCGCGCGTCGCCCGGCGGGAAGACGACCTTCGTCCCGGGCGCGACGGCGAGGCGCATGCCCCAGGCCGCGCGGCGGTCGAAGCGCAGCTCCCGGTTCGTCTCGAAGAAGTGGAAGTGGGACGTGACGGCGATCGCCACGGCGCCCGTGTTCTCGACCCGCAGCCGGGCGGCGGCGGCGAGCCAGACGGGCGCGGGATCGCCGGTCAGGTCGGGCGGGGCGTCGCGCGCCACGGGGGCGATGAGCACCACCAGCCGCGGCCCGTCGGCGAACACCGGCTCGAGCTCGATGCGGTCGACCAGCTCCGCCACGCCGTCGAGGACGTCGCCGGGCCCGAGCATCCCGTAGGCGCGCCGCTCCACCTCGGCGTAGGGGAGCCCGTCGCGGGCGAGCTCCATGGTCTCGTCGGCGATCAGGGCCGTCGCCTCGGCCTGGCTCAGCTTCAGGCCGCGGCCCCGCCGGCGGCGGGCGAGCTCGCCGGCGAGGAAGAGGGCGAGCCGCTCCTGCTCGGACGGCAGCAGCCTCATCGGCTCGCCGCCCGCACGCGCGCCGCCAGGCCGTCGACGTAGAGGTCGATCAGGAGCGTGAAGCGGCGGTCGTTGTCCGTGATCGCGTAGTGGTCTGCGACCGCGACCATGTTCGGGAACCGGTCGGCCGGCAGGGCGGTGATGTAGCCCTGCACCATCGTCCCCGCCTCCTCGCCGCGCGGGTGGGAGTCGGTCGTGGCGAGCTCGCCGCTCTCGTCGATCGTGAACCCGTTCACGACCGAGAACAGCAGGTGGTGGCCGAGCACGGCGAGATCGTCGGGCACCCCGCCGGCCCGCAGGACGGCCAGGATCCGCTCGCTGTAGCGGAGGGCGTTCGGCCCCATGGGGATGCGCCCGATCGAGATGCGGACGATGTCGCGGTGGCGCAGGATCGTGGCGCGCATGTCATGCGCGATCTCCTTCAGCTGGTCGGCCCAGCGCTCCGGCTCGGGGTCGGGGACGCGCAGCTCGCCGATCACCTCGTCGAACACGAGGTCGAGCAGCGCATCCTTGCTCCCCACGTGCCAGTAGAGCGACGCGGCCCCGGTGCCCAGCTCGTCCGCGAGGCGGCGCATGCTGAGCGCGTCGAGGCCGTCGCGGTCGAGCAGCTCGACGGCTGTCCTGACGATCGCCTCACGGGTGATGGGATCGCGCCGCCGCCGTTGCCCGCGGTCGGGCGGAAGCCGCTGCCACGGGGGCGGGGGGATGGCCGGGTCGTCGGTCACGCGGTTGACAGCCTATCAATATTCGAACATCGTTTTGCATAGAACGTCGTACCATGATAGAACATCGTTCGATAACGATCCCTCGCCTCTGGAGAACGTCCATGTACCCCACACCGCCTCACCCGCCCGCCGCCTGCGAGCGCCGGTGGCTCGCGGCCGCCGTGATGATCGTGGCGGCGACCGTCGACCTCATCGACGTGACGATCGTGAACGTCGCGCTGCCCACCATCCGGCGTGACCTGCACGCGTCCGGCACCCAGTTGGAATGGGTCGTGTCGGCCTACATGCTGGCCTTTGCCGCCACCCTGATCACCGCCGGCAGCCTCGGCGACCTGCTCGGCCGCAAGCGCCTCTTCCTGCTCGGCACGGCGGTCTTCGGCGCCGCCAGCCTCGCGGCCGGGCTGGCCGGGACGGCCACCGAGCTGATCGCCGCCCGTGTCGTCCAGGGGGCGGCCGCGGCGACGATGTCGCCCCAGGTGCTCGCCACCTTCCGGGCGATGTTCGCGGGCAAGGAGCGCGGCGCGGCCTTCGGCGTCTACGGCGCGACGCTGGGGTTCGCGTCGGCGGTCGGTCTGATCGCCGGCGGCGTGCTCACCCAGGCCGACCTGTTCGGCTGGGGCTGGCGCACGGTGTTCCTCGTCAACATCCCGATCGTCGTGGGCTCCCTGTTCGCGACCGCGCTCGTCGTCCCCGAGACGCGGTCGCGCTCGCACCGGCGGCCCGACCTGGGCGGCGCGGCCGTACTCACCGCGGCGCTCGTGGCCGTCGTCTTCCCGATCCTCGAGGGCCGGCGGCTGGGGTGGCCGGCGTGGGGCTGGGCGGTGCTCGCGGCCGGGCTGGCCGCGCTCGTCGCGCTCGCGGTCGCCGAGGAGCGGCGGCCGCGCCCGCGGATCGCCCCGCTGGTGCGGCCGCGGCTCCTGCGCCGGCTCGCCTTCACGGCCGGGCTGATCGTGCAGATGGCGTTCTCGATCGGCATGCAGGGCTTCGCCATCGTGTTCGCCCTCTGGCTGCAGACCGGCCAGGGCTACTCGCCCCTGCGGGCCGGGCTGACGATGGTCGCCTTCAGCGTCGGGAGCTTCCTCGTGGCGCCGTTCGCCGTGCCGCTCGCGCAGCGGTGGGGGCGGCTGGTGCTGACGACCGGGGCGCTCCTGATGGCGGCGGGCATGGCCGGCATCGCGGTCGGCGCCCACCATGTCGGCACGGGCACCGGTCCGTGGCCGCTCGTCCCCGGGCTGGTCGTCGCCGGCGTGGGCCTCTCGCTGCTCGTGATCCCGCTCGTGAACGTCGTCCTCGCCGCCGTGCCGGCGCATGCCGCCGGGGGCGCGTCGGGGCTCTTCGGCACCGCCCAGCAGGTCGGCGGCGCGGTCGGGGTCGCCGTGATGGGGACGATCTTCTTCGGCGACCTCGACGGGGGTTCGTTCCAGGGCGCCTTCCTGGGGGTGACCCCCTACCTGGTGGCCGTGTATGTCGTCGCTGCGGCGCTCTGCCTGGCGCTGCCGTCGCGGGCCGTCGACGAGGACGCGGCGCTCGAGGCGGAGGACGAGGACGGCCCGGCGACGGTCCCCGTGCGCGAGGGCGTCGCCGCCTGACGCATCGACGGGGGCGCCGGCGTCGTCCGCGGCGCCCCCGAAAAATGTTGCGTTTGTGTTGTGTGGGAGGCGATCACCTGTGAAACGTCCGGCGCTGTGCCGATATCGGCGGAGAGAACACCTGTCCACGCCGCGACCAGAAGACCGGACCATGCTCACCAGCCTCACGAACCAGCTCGCCCTCATCGCCGCCGTCTACGGCGTCGTCTCCTCGCTCTCCCCGATGCTCCAGATCGTGCGCATGCGCCGGGCCGGCTCGTCCGAGAGCCTGTCCCGCAGCTACGTCATGATCGGCGCCGGCGGCTACCTGATCTGGTTCGCGTACGGCCTCTCGCTCGGAAACATGCCGCTGATCGTGTGCGACGCGATCGGCGCCGCCATGCAGCTGACCGTCCTGTGGTGGGCGTACCGGCTCGACGAGCGCCCGCAGGCGGCCTAACCGCTGCCCTCCACCGTCGGCGGCCGTGTCACCGAGGCGTGGCCCGAGCGGGAACCGGGGTCTGACCCCGAACGCCGGCCGTTTCACTTCCGGTGCGGTTTCGTTCGAGGGCATCGGGCCGACGGTTGCAAACCGGGGCACTACATACCCGCGACCCAGGCCACGATCGCGCGCCAGTGGTCGGCGAGCGCATGGCCCGCGCCGGGGACGAGCTCGAAGCGCGCGTCCGGCAGCCGCTCGGCCAGGTAGGTGCAGTGGGCCCGCGGGACGAGCACGTCGAGCTCGCCCTGCCACAGCCGCGTCTCACAGGCCGCCTCCGCGAGCGGGAAGCCCCAGCCGGTCGCAAACGCGCGGTCGTCGTCGACCCAGCCGCGCGACCCCTGGCGCACGGCCTCCACGAACGACTCGCGCGCGACGGCGCGGTGCGCCGGGCGGCGGAACACCTCCTGGTCGGCCGGCGGCAGGTGCTCCGCGATCTCGTCGAGGACCGCGTCGGGGTCGCGCTCGACCTCGTCGACGAACGGCTGCAGGTGGGCCGCCAGCGCCTCCTCGGACTCGCGGGCCGCGGTGAACTCGTCCCGGTTCAGCTGATCCATACCCGCGAGGAAGTCGAAGTCCGGATCGTCGGAGGGCGCGGCGCCGACGACGACGCCAACGCGGGAGATGCGATCGCCCAGCCGGGCCGAGCAGGCGAGCGCGTGCGGGCCGCCGCCCGACGTGCCGACGACGGCGAACCGCCCGAGCCCGAGGTGGTCGGCGAGCGCGGCGACGTCCGCGGCCGCGTCGACGACCCGCCGGCCCGGCAGCGGATCGGACTCGCCGTAGCCCGGGCGGTCGTAGGTGATCATCCGCAGGCCCAGCTCCGCCATGATCGCGGCGGCCTGCGGGTGGCGGTCGAGCCGCGAGCCGGGCGTGCCGTGATGGCTCACGATCGCCGTCGCTCCGGGATCGCCGCTGTCGCGATAGGCGAGCCGGCGGCCGTCGGCCGTCCGGACATGGCCGGTGGGCAGCTCGCCCATCTAGCGCGGGCGCTCGCGCTCCGCGGATGTCGCGTGGATCGCGTCGCGGAAGGCGGGGCGGGAGCGCATGAGCTCCGCGAAGGTGGCCTCGTCGACGACGCCGACGTCGACCGACGACCGCGCGCGCACCGTGGCGTTGCGGGCCAGCGCGTAGCCGGGACCCGGGTCCATCGCCGCCAGCTCGCCGAAGAACGACCCCGGTCCGAGCTCGGCCATCGGCTCGCCGTCGCGCAGGACGATGACGGTGCCGCGGAGGATCACGAAGAAGTCGGTGCCGATGTCGCCCTGGGTGACGATCGCGCTGCCCGGCGGGTACGACCGGCGACGCAGCGCCGCGGCGACGACGGAGCGGTCGGCCTCGTCGAGCCGTTCGAGCAGGGGGCTTGCGGCGTGGACGGACATGCCGGGCCAGATTATCGCAACGATCGCTACGACCGCCAGCGCGAAAATCAGCGCACGACGGCGGCGCCCGTCGACACGACGAGCGCGGCGGCCAGGCCGATGTTGGCGCGCCGGGAGCGGACCGGGTCGCGCAACGCCGGCCCGACCCAGGCGGCCGCGACCAGCCAGGCGGCGTTGATCGCGACGACCATGAGGGCCAGGAAGACGACCTTGATCCCGGAGTCGAGCAGGGTGCGCGTCGCGATCCGCCCGCTGACGAAGACGGCGGCGATCGCCACCCACGCCTTGGGGTTGGCGACGCCGAGCAGCAGCCCACCCCCGAGCGACGGCGCGGTCGCGCCGCGGTCGGCCGCCCGCACCGGCGGCGCGGTCGCAATGTGGTACGCGAGGTAGAGGATGTACGCCGCCGCGACGGCGAGGAAGAGGGGACGGACGCCAGGCACCGCGAGCAGCGCGCCCGTCAGGCCGGCGGCTACCAGGACGAGCACGACGATCGTGCCGGCGATGATGCCGGCCAGGTACGGGGCCGAGCGGCGCACGCCGAACGCGACGCCGGTGGCCGTGAGGCTGATGGTGGCGGGGCCCGGGCTGCCCATGATGGCGAGCGAGGCGAGCAGGAGCGCCGGGAGCGCCGACCAGCGGATGGAGGTCGCGAGTACCAGGGTCATCTGCGTCCGTAGACTGGGGTCGTGCCCGAGACGCTACCCAGGGCCGAGGCCGGCCGTCTTGAACGTTCGTGCGCGCGCGACGGGATCCGGGTCGGGGCGGGGGCGCCCGGGATCGAGCGGGTCGAGGCCCGCTTCGGCGGGCCCGCCTACACGCTCCACCGCCACGACACCTACGCCCTGGGCATCACGACCGCCGGCGTGCAGCAGTTCCGCTACCGCGGCGCCCGTCGCATCTGCCTTCCAGGCCAGCTCCACTTCCTGCATCCGGACGAGCTGCACGACGGCGGCCCGGCGACGCCCGCCGGGTTCCGCTACCGGATCGCCTACGTCGAGCCGGCGGTCGTCCAGGCGGTGCTGGGCGGGCGGCCGCTGCCGTTCGCGGCCGAGCCCGTGCTCGATCCCTCGCCGGCCACCGCCGGCCTGATCGGGCTGCTCGAGGACATCGACGAGCCGCTCGACGAGCTTGCCGCGGCAGCGGCCGCGACGGCCGTCGCCGACGCGCTGGAGGCGGCCGCCGGGGGCCCGGCGGCCGGCGGCCCCCGCGCCACGGCCGCCGTCCCCGCCGAGCGCGAGCACCGGGCCGCGCACCCCGCCGCC
>JAICJC010000083.1 GCA_025928655.1 Thermoleophilia bacterium
CCCGCCGTCGTGCAGGCGGTGAAGGCGCTGGAGGAGCTGGGCATGCACCGCGAGGTGCAGCTGATCGTCTCGGGCGGGATCCGCACCGGCGCCGACGTCGCCAAGGCACTGGCGCTCGGCGCCGACGCCGTCTCGATCGGCGTCGCCGCGCTCATCGCGCTCGGCGACAACAGCCCGGAGCTCGCGGAGGAGTACGCCAGGATCGGCACTGCTCCCGGCTTCTACGACGACTGGCAGGCGGGCCTCGACCCGGCCGGCATCTCGACCCAGGACGCCGACCTCGCCGCGCGGTTCGACCCGGTCCTGGGCGGCCGCCGGCTCGCGAACTACCTCGGCGTGCTCACGCTCGAGGCGCAGACCCTGGCGCGCGCCTGTGGCAAGTCCCACGTCCACAACCTCGAGCCCGAGGACATGGTCGCGCTCACGATCGAGGCGTCCGCGATGACCGGGCTGCCCCTGGCCGGCTGCGACTTCGCCTTCACGCCGGAGTCGTTCGCGCGCGCGATGAGCGGGGCCGCGGGCGGCTAGGGACTCCGCTCGGCCGGCGCCCGCGGCACGCGTCCGAGTCCGAGCCACAGCGCCTGCGTCGACTCGATGTGCGCGACCATCGCCGCCGTCGCCGCGCGCTCGTCGTGGCGTGCGATCGCCTCGATGAGCCCGTCGTGCTCGCGGTTGGCCAGCTCGACTACCTCCGCGGCGATCGGGACGAGCTGCGAGATCTCGAACACCGTGGCCCGCAGCCTGCCGACCTCGACCATCAGCCGGCTGGATCCGGTGATGTCCGCGATCAGGAGGTGGAGCAGGGTGTCCTGTTCGCTCCACTCCCGGAACGTCCGGGTGGTCTCCATGTCATGGGCCAGCGCCCGGAGGTGTTCGAGCTGGGCGTCGGTGCTGCGCCGGGCGGCGAGCGCCGCGGCGCCACCCTCGACGATGCAGCGGTAGTCGACGAGATCGGCCAGCTCCGCCTCCGTGGGGAGCTCGCCCGCGGCGGCGGGAGGTGATCCGGGATCGGTGACGACCGTGCCTCCGCCTCGTCCCCGGCGGGTCTCGAGCAGGCCGCTGTTTCGCAGGATGGTGAGCGCGCCGCGCAGCGAGACGGGCGAGATCCCGAGGTCGCGGGCGAGCTGCGCTTCCGGCGGCAGCCGGTCGCCCGGGCGCAGGAGGCCCATCCCGATGGCCTGGCCGAGCCGGGCCACCGCCTCGGCGGTGACGTCGCCGCCGCGGACCGGCACGAACACGGTCTGCTCGATCACGCGGCGAAGCGCAGCGCCGGTCTCAGGCGTCGTCGACGTTCTCGAGGACATCCTCGATCATCTCCTCCAGCTCGAAGCTGCCGTGCGCCGTCGCGATGTGCTCCTGCGCCGCGTGCACGGCCGATTCGCCGTCGGGGGTGACCACCGTCCAGCTGCAGCCGGCCTCGACGCACGTCCAGCGCTTCGCCATCACCCCGCCTCGACGCCGACGACGAAGTCGATGGACGGGTCGAGGATCTGCTCGATCAGCGTCTCGTCGGGCGCGACGCCCATCTCCCGGCAGCGGTTGCGGTAGTGGCGCACCTTCATGGTCTGGTACTTGTCGAGATCGAGGTCGGGAACGGCTTTCTGGTACTCGACGAGCCCGACGATGTTGCCCCGGTAGGCGTCGAAGACCTCGTGCACGGCGTCCTCGTAGGAGGGATCCTTCTCGAGCAGGATGCGGCAGGCCATGGTGCCGAACGTGATGTGGCGGCCCTCGTCGGACAGGATCAGCCGGAACCCCCGGTTGAGGGCCGGAAATGCGTCCCAGCGCTCCGTCGTGTCGATCACGATCTCGTACGAGGGCATCGTCAGCACGCCCTCGACGAACGCGTTGTACGCGGCCGAGAACTGCACGAAGGCACGCTCCACCTCGGCGTCCGTCCCCGAGTGCACCGCCTCCATCAGGCGGCCGCCGTAGTCGGGCAGCGCCTCGTACATGACGTCGCGAACGGTGAACCGGCCGGTCGGGTCGACGGTCTTGCCGCGGACGAGGAAGTGGCGGGCCACCTCCTCGGGATCGAGCACGCCGACGACCCGCTCGTGCCAGCGCATGAAGAACTCCGCGTGCTTGGCCTCCTCCATCAGGAAGGTCGCGAGGAACATCGTCCAGTCGAAGCGGCGCAGCCGGTGGGCGGCCGCCAGCATCGGGACGAGCTCGTCGGTGACCGCCTGCTCCCCGGCGAGGAACCGCACGGTCACCCCCAGCAGCCCCGTCCGCTGCTCGGGCGTGATCCGCTCCCAGTCGAGGGCGTCCTGGCCGAAGTCGATGTCCTCGACGCTCCACATCTTGCGGATCGCCTTCTCGTACTTGCGGTAGATCGGCCCCGCGATCATCTCTCGCGAAAAGTGAAACCGCGACGTGACGGTCGGGTCGCTGACAGCCATGGAGCCTCCTCGTCGATCGGCGGCAGGATGCGCGCGAGTATAACCGCTGGTTTTAGATGTTTTCGTCCGCTGGGACATGCCGGTAAGGTGCCGCGCGTATGCAGATGCGGCAGCTGGGAACGGGCGGCCCCGAGATCTCGGTGGTCGGGTTCGGGTCGTGGGAGGCCGGCGGGATGCACTGGGGGCCGAACAGCTCCGAGCGGGACGTGGCTGCGGCCATCCACGCCGGGCTCGATGCCGGCATGACGTGGGTGGACACGGCCGAGGTGTACGGGGACGGCGTCTCGGAGCGGATCGTCGGTCGCGCCCTCTCGGGCAGAGACGACGTGCTGGTGTTCACCAAGGTGGCGCCCGACGAGGGCAGTGGCCTCGCGCCCGGCCAGGTGCGGGGCGCCGTCGACGCGTCGCTTCAGCGGCTGGGGCGCGATCACGTCGATCTCTACCAGGTGCACTGGCCGTCGGACGACGTTCCGATCGAGGAGACGTGGGGTGCGATGGCCGGCCTCGTGGCTGCGGGCAAGGCGCGGTGGATCGGGGTGTCGAACTTCGACCGGGCGTTGATCGAGCGCTGCCACGCGATCCATCCGGTGGCGTCGGTGCAGAACGAGTTCTCGCGGCTGCACCGGGCTGACCGGGAGGAGCTGCTGCCGTGGCTGGCCGGGCAGGGCATCGGCTACCTGGCCTACAGCCCGCTGGCCGCCGGCCGGCTGACGGGCGCGCTCGGGAGCGACCACGAGTTCGCCGAGGACGATTGGCGCAGCGGCCGCGGGCAGTACGCGTCGTGGCGGGAGGAGGAGGACGGCGAGTGGCCCTTCGACCCGGGGCCGATGGCGCGGGCGGCCGCCCTGGTCGACCGCATGCGGCCGCTGGCCGAGCAACGCCGCGCCACGGTCTCCCAGCTGGCGCTTCGCTGGGCGCTCGAGCAGACGGGCGTCACCGCCGTGATCGCGGGCAGCCGCAACCCCGCGCACGCCCGCGCCAACGCCGCCGCCGGGTCGCTGGCGCTCGACGCCGCGACGCTGGCCGAGATCGACCGCTCGTAGCGCCCGCCGGCGCGGGACCTCTGCGGCATGGCGGCGGGCGATGAGTTCTCGCAGCCGGCCGGGTCCTTTCCCACATTGAACCGCGCCGGAAGAGAAAGGAGCGTCTCGCGATGACCATCGTCATCACCGCCTTCGAGCGGTCGCCCGACGGCGGCCAGGGCCTGGCGCGCGATACGCGCGTTCGCTGGGCGCTGGAGGAGGTCGGCCAACCCTACGAGGTTCGCCTCCTGTCCTTTCGCGCGAAGACCCGGCCGGCCCATCTGCGCCTGCATCCGTTCGGCCTGATCCCGACCTACGAGGAAGGCGATCTCGCGCTGTTCGAGACGGGCGCGATCGTCCTGCACATCGGCGAGCGCCATGCGGGGCTGTTCCCGGACGACGCCAACGCCCGGGCGCGGGCCATCACCTGGATGTTCGCCGCGGTCAACACCGTCGAGCCGCCGATCCTCGAGCTCGTGACCGCCAGGATCCTCGAGGGCGACAGGCCCTGGGCCGACGAGCGCCTGCCGCTCGTCAAGGATCGGATTCGCGAACGGCTGCTCCAGCTGTCCGCCCGCCTCGGCGACGCCGACTGGCTCGACGGGGCGTTCAGCGCGGGCGACCTCATGATGGTGTCGGTGCTCCTGCGGCTGAGGCCTTCGGGGCTCCTGGACGAGTTCCCGACGCTGGCCGCCTACGTCGCCCGCGGCGAGGCGCGGCCCGCATACGGCCGCGCGTTCGCCGCCCAACGCGCGATCAACGCTCCCTGAGGCGCCTCCCCGGCGGGGGCCCGCGTCGACCGCCCCCGAACATACGATGTCGCGTGCCGTGGATTTGAGCCGTTCGGTCGACCACATGCCGGGTCCGATCTCCGACGCCGAGATGGCCGAGCGCGTGCGCCTGCTCCAGGCCATGCTGGCCGACCACGACCTCGACGGCCTGGTCTGCTTCGGCGCCCACCGCGATTACTGTCCCGCCGACCTGCGCTATCTGGGTCGGTGGTCGTGCACCGACGAGGAGACGTCGTACATCGTCGTTCCGGCGGAAGGCGGGACGACCCTGATCACCGACGCCGAGTGGGACTACGAGCGCGCGCAGGTCGAGGCGTACGCCGCGGATGTCGTCTTCGACCCGTCGCCGGAGCGCGCGCTTTCGGGCCTGATCGGACGCTCGACGCCGCGCGCCAGGATTGGAATCAGCGGCTTCCGCCAGTTCCCCGCGCCGGTCTATCTGGCGCTTGGCGAGTCGTGTCCGCAGACGAGCTTCGTCGATGCCTCGCGCATCACGGAGTCCCAGCGCCGGACGAAGTCACGGGCCGAGCTCGAGCTGCTGGCCGAGGCCGCGCGGATCACCGACGCGGGGATGCAGGCCGGCATCGAGGCGGTTCGCGAAGGTGCCACCGAGAGTGCGGTTGCCGCGGCGGCGGAGTACGAGATCCGCCGCCAGGGGGCGGAGCTGGCATTCGTGACGGTGATGGGCTCCGGGCCGCGCACGGCTCAAGCGACGTTCTTCCCGACGAATCGCGTTCTGCAGGCGGGAGACTGCGTCGTCCTGGACTGCGGCGCCCGGGTGGAGGGCTATCACGGCGACATGTGCCGGTCGCTCACCGTCGGCCCGCCCTCCGAGCGTCAGCGGCGCGCGCTTGGCGCCGTGGAGTCGGCGGTCGAGAACGCCATCGACGCGGCTGGCCCCGGCGTCAGCGTCGGAGACGTCCACCGGGCGGCCCGGGACGCGGTGGTTCGGGCGGGGTTCGGCGAGCACTGGTGGGGCTACTACATGCCGCACGGCACGGGCGCGGCCCAGCACGAGCCTCCCGCAGGGATGTCTGACGAGGATCTGCTCCTCGAGCAGGACATGGTCATCTGCGTCGAGCCGGGGATCACCCTCCCGGGCGAAGGCGCGTTCATCCTGGAGCAGATGGTCAGGGTGACCGCCGAGGGCGCAGAGCCGCTCACGCGCCTGCCGCTGCGGTTCTCGTGACCCCGGGGGCGGCCCCCCTATATCATCGTCGGGGTATCGTCGATCGCCGAGACCTCGCGACCGGCGTTTTTTGCCGGCCGGCCACCGAAGGAACCCGATATGCGCGACCAGCGACCTGCCTCCGTCGATCCCGCGTTGTGGCGCGGGCTGACCCAGAGCCGCACCACCCGGCGGTCAATTCTCCAACGAGCTGCCGCACTGGCCGCGCTCGGCGTCGCCTCCGGCTGCGGCGTGTCGGGCTCGAGCGCCGGATCGTCGAGCAGCGGGCGCGACTGGTCGGCGTGGTGGGCGAAGCAGCCGAAGACCGATCAGCTCGTGTGGGCGAACTGGCCCTATTACATCGACACCAACAAGAGCGGTTCGAAGCACCCGTCGATCGATCGGTTCACCGCGAAGACCGGGATCCACGTCACCTACGACGAGGTGATCCAGGACTACGCCGGCTTCTACGGCAAGATCTCCCTCGAGCTCAAGGCCGGACAGGGGACCGGCTACGACATGATCATGATGGGCCCGAACTACTACGAGTTCACCGAGCTCATCAGGAACGGGTGGGTGATCCCGCTCGACCACTCACGCCTGCCGAACTTCGCCAAGTATGCGAGCCCCAGCCTCAAGAATCCGGTCTACGACCGCGGCAACAAGTACGGGATCGTGTGGCAGTCCGGCTTCACCGGCATCGGCTACAACCCGAAGCTCACAGGGCGGGAGCTCACCAGCATCAGTGATCTGTGGGACCCGAAGTTCTCCGGGCACATCGGGATGTTCAACGACCCCGTCGACGTCGGCTGTTTCGGCCTGCTCAAGAACGGCGTCAACCCCGCCACCGCCACGCATGCCGACTGGAGCAAGGCCGCTGCGACCCTCCAGGAGCAGCGCCCGCACGTGCGCCAGTACTACGGCCAGCCGTACATCACCGCCCTCCAGCAGGGCGACCTGTGGATCACCCAGGCGTACTCACCGGACATCTTCCAGTCCAACCTCAAGGGCTACAAGGACCTCAAGTTCTTCTACCCGCCCGAAGGGGCGATGTTCTGGCACGACTGCATGATGATCCCCGCGCATTCCAAGAATCCGGTGTCCGCCCTGGAGTGGATGAACTTTGCGTACGACCCGTCCGCCGCCGCCGAGATCACGGATTGGGTGGGCGCCGTGTGCTCCGTGCCGGCCGCCAAGCCGGTCATCGCGAATCATCTTGACGATGCGGCGGTCGCCAACAGCCCGCTCGTCTTCCCGACGTCGAGCGACCTCAAGAGCGCCCGCGACTACCCGATCTTCGCGAACTACGACGACTTCAGCCGGTGGAACTCGACCTTCTCGCCGATCATCCAGTCCTAGCCGCCGGCGACCCGCGTACCGCGCCGTGTAGAATTGTTCTCTGCCCCGGCCGAACGACCGTGCATGTGGCGCTCCCGGCACCTGCACGCCTACCCCGACTCGATCAGGCGACTACCCGGAGGTTGGATGGATACGCGCGGTGAGGAGCTGCTCACTGAGTCCGGATCGGGATCCGAGCCCCCTCGCGCCGTCGTGCGGCTCGACCGCGTGACGAAGGCCTTCGGCGAGACGATCGCCGTCGATGCGATCTCGCTGAACATCGAAGACGGCGAGTTCTTCAGCCTCCTCGGGCCGTCGGGCTGCGGCAAGACGACGACGCTGAGCATGATCGGCGGCTTCGAGGATCCCACCTCGGGGGCCATCTATCTCGACGGCTCGGAGGTGACGGGGCAGCCCGCGCACCGGCGCGACGTGAACACGGTGTTCCAGTCGTACGCCCTGTTCCCCCATCTGAACGTGCACGAGAATGTGGCATTCGGGCTGCGCCGGCGCAGGGTGGCGAAGGACGAGATCAGCCGGCGCGTCGGGGCGATGCTCGAGCTGGTCGATCTCCCGGGCCTTCAGAAGCGCAAGCCCGGCCAGCTCTCCGGAGGTCAGCAGCAGCGCGTGGCGCTCGCGAGGGCGCTCGTCAATCGTCCGAAGCTGCTGCTCCTCGACGAGCCGTTGGGAGCGCTCGACCTCAAGCTGCGCAAGCAGATGCAGCTGGAGCTGAAACGAATTCAGACCGAGGTCGGCATCACGTTCCTCTACGTCACCCACGACCAGGAGGAGGCGATGGTCATGTCCGATCGCCTCGCCGTGATGTCGCTTGGTCACATCGAGCAGATCGGCCCGCCGCAGGAGGTGTACGACAGTCCGTCGACCGGATTCGTGGCGGGCTTCCTCGGCGCTTCCAACCTGATGCCCGGCGAGGCTCTCGGGCCCGAGCCGGACGGCGTGCCGGTGCGGCTCGACCATGGCGAGACCATCGTGCTGCCCACGGAGCGGGTCGGAGGTCTGACCGGCCAGGTGATGGCCGGCGTGCGTCCCGAGAAGATCCTGATCGGCCCGCCGGACGCCCATGTGCCGGAAGGATGGGCGTCGATCGACGGCACGGTGACGGTGGTCGCCTATCTCGGCGTATCGCATCAGTACTCCGTGCTCGTGCGCGGCGGGGCCGTGTTCACCGTCTACAGCCAGAACATGGATGCCGAAGCCCCCGGGACCGGTGACCGGGTGCGTCTGCGCTGGCATCCTCAGCACACGTTCGTCGTGTCGCCCGGATTCCCCCCGGCGGACGACGAGGAAGAAGGGGCGGCAGCGTGACTGACTCACCTCGAGACCACCAGCTGAACGACATTCCCGAGACAACGAACGATGTGGCGCTGATCCGCGGGCTGACCGAGTCGCGCTCGTCCCGGCGCGGATTCCTGCGCGCCGGGGTGGGCGCGGCCGGAGCCCTGGGGCTCGCGCCGCTCCTGTCGGCCTGCGGCGTCGCCGGCACGGCCGCCTCGGCCAAGAAGAGCCACGAGTTCGACTGGGATGCGTGGTGGCAGAAGCAGAAGCCCACCGACGAGCTGGTATTCGCCAACTGGCCGTACTACCTCGACACGTCCGACCACGGCAAGAAGCACCCGTCGCTCGACCTGTTCAAGAAGGCCACAGGCATCAACGTGACCTACAAGGAAGTGATCCAGAACAACGCGCCGTTCTACGCGCAGATCTCGCCGGTGCTGCAGGCCGGGCAGCCGACCGGTTACGACATCATCGTGATCACCAACGGCTGGCAGTTGACGCAGCTTCTGGAGAACGCCTGGCTCGTGCCGCTCTGGATGGACAAGCTCCCCAACTTCCAGAAGTACGCGAGCCCCAGCGTCAAGAGCCCCGCGTATGACCCCAACAGCAAGTACTCGGTGGTGTGGCAGTCGGGCTTCACGGGCATCGGCTACAACCCCAAGCTGACCGGCCGGGAGATCACCTCGGTCGACGACCTGTGGGATCCCAAGTTCTCAGGGCACGTCGGCATGATGTCTGACAACACCGAGCTGGGCTCGCTCGGCCTGCTCAAGCTCGGGATCAAGCCGTCCACCTCGTCCAAGAGCGACTGGGACAAGGCCGCCAAGGTGCTCAACCAGCAGAAGCCGCTGGTGCGACAGTACTACGACCAGAGCTATATCACGGCGCTCCAGAACGGCGACATCTGGATCTCGCAGGCGTGGTCAGGAGACATCTACCAGGCGAATCTGAAGGGCTACAAGGATCTCAAGTTCGTGATCCCCGATCAGGGGGTCATGTACTGGCACGACAACATGATGATCCCGCTGAAGCCGAAGAATGCCCTCAGCGCGCTGTCGTGGATGAACTTCTACTACACCCCGAAGATCGCCGGCATCGTCGCCGACTGGGTCAACTACATCAGCCCGGTCCCCGCGGCCCAGGACTACATCCGCGACACGCTGAAGGACCCCACCGTCGCCAACAGCCCGCTGGTGTTCCCCACCAAGGCCGACTACGCGAAGGCGCACGACTACTACACGTTCAAATCGTACGCCGAATACACGAGCTGGAACAACACCTTCAATCCGATCATCCAGTCGTAGATGGCGGAGTCGGGCGTGATCGAGCCGGCACCTCCGGCCAGTCATCTGACCACGGGGCGCCGGCTGCAGCGGGCCAGCACACCGTACCTGCTCAGCCTGCCCAGCTGGGTGTACCTGATCGTCTTCTTCGTGGTGCCGCTCCTGTCGGTGCTGGCACTCGCGGTGGCGACGGGCAACCCCGAGATCGGATACTCGTACACCGGGCATGTGAGCCAGTTCTGGACGGCCGTCGATACGTATCACGTGCAGCTCGTGCGGTCATTCTGGTACGGGATCGCCTCGACGGTGATCGCGCTCGCGATCGCCTATCCGGTGGCGTACTGGATCGCCTTCTACGGGGGGCGGCACAAGTCGACCTACCTCTTCCTCGTGCTGCTGCCGTTCTTCGTCTCGTTCATCATCCGCACCCTGGCCTGGGAGTTCATCCTCTCCGACCAGGGGTTGGTGCTGGGCCACCTCAAGGACTGGGGGCTGCTCTCCCAGAACTTCCACGTGCTGTCCACATCCTGGGCGGTGATCTGGGGGCTCACCTATAACAGCCTTCCGTTCTACGTCCTGCCGCTCTACGTCGCGATCGAGCGCATCGACCGGCGGGTGGTGCGCGCAGCCAACGACCTCTACGCGGACACCCCGCGCGCGTTCATGCGCGTGATCTTCCCGCTGTCGGCGCCGGGGGTGTTCGCCGGATTCCTGCTCGTGTTCGTCACCAACGTCGGCGACTACGTGAACCAGCAGGTGCTGGGCGGCACCGGCACCTACATGATCGGGAGCGTCATCCAGGACAGCTTCTTCACCAACCAGGACTACCCGATGGCCTCGGCCCTCTCGGCGGTGCTGATGCTGATCCTGGTGGTGGCCATCTTCCTGTACGCGCGCACGTTCGGGGCCGACTCGATCCAGGAATACAGCGCATGACCGACACGCTCTCCCAGCTGCCCGCGGTCGACGCGTCCAGGCCGGTCACGGTGCGCCGGAGGCGCCGCAAGGCAAGCTCCTACCTGCTGCCGGCGTTCTTCTGGCTCGTGATGATCTGGACGGTCATCCCGATCGTCTTCATGATCATCTTCAGCTTCAACCAGGCGCCCCAGGGCCGCATCGCGTTCAACTGGTTCGGGGCGACCGACACCTGGTACCGGAACGTCTTCGCGATCGGCGGCCTCACCCAGGCCCTCGAGCACTCGCTGGCGATCGCGTTTCTCACGGCCGTCATCTCGATGTGCCTGGGCACGCCGATGGCGCTTGCGATGGCCCGCTACCGGTTCTACGGAAAGACCGCCACCGACGTGATGATCTTCGCCGACATCGCGGCGCCGTCCGTGGTGGTCGGAGCCTCGCTGCTCGGGTTCTTCCTCACGCTCAACATCCCCCGCGGGCTGACGACGATCCTGATCGCGCATGTGGCGTTCGCCGTGGTGTTCGTCGTGGTCGTGGTGCGGGCGCGGCTCTCGGGCCTCGACCGGTCGCTCGACCGCGCGGCGGCCGACCTCGGCGCCACGCCCTGGGTGGCGTTCTGGAAGGTGATCTTCCCGCTGATCGTCCCGGGGATCATCGCCGGCGGCCTCCTGGCGTTCGCCATGTCCATCGACGACCTGATCATCACCTCGTTCGTCGCCGGCCAGGCGGTCACCTTCCCGATCTGGGTCTACGGCGCCGTCAAGACCGGCATCCCGCCGCAGGTGTTCGTCATGGGCACGCTGATCTTCGTCGGGGGGATCGTGATCGCGCTCGTCAACACGCTCGCGAACAGCCGCCGTCAAGCCTGACCGCGCCGGGGGAAGGGGGGCACGGGGGTCGTCCGCGCCTATCCCGTCCCGCCCACCCGGTACCACCGGTAGGCGTACGGCTCGAGCTCCAGATGGTGCACGCCGCGGTCGTCGGCGATTGCCTCGTCGTCCTCGATCAGGTTGACGAGCCGGTCGCCCCGGTCGACGTCGAGCTTGAGCCGTGCCTCGCAGGGAGCGTGGGCCAGGTTGTGCACGCACAGCAGGCGACGCTCTCGCCACTCGTAGAGCATGGCGAGCACCGCGGTGCGGTTGGTGCGGACGATCCTCCACTCGCCCCACCCGATCTCGGGGCATTCCTTCCGCAGGCGGATCATGCGGATCATCCAGCGCAGGAGTGAGTCCGGGTCACGTCGTTGGCTCTCGACGTTCACCGCCTCGTAGGCATACAGGCCGCGGTCGACCGGCGGCACCACCGGGCGCTCCGCCGGCGTGAACCCCGCGTGTGGCTCGTCCGTCCATTGCATCGGCGTGCGGATCGCCATGCGCTCCTTGAGCCGGAGGTTCTCGCCCATGCCGATCTCGTCGCCGTAGCGCAGGACGGGCGTGCCGGGGAGTGAGAGCAGGAGGCTCTTCGCGAGCTCGATCCTCCGGCGGTCGCCGAGCATCGGGGCGAGCCGCCGGCGGATCCCGCGCCCGTAGATCTGCATCGACGGCCGGGGGCCGAACGACTCGAACACGAGGCCCTTCGCGTCATCCGGGAGGTGGCCGATGTCCAGCTCGTCGTGGTTGCGGAGGAAGTTGGCCCAGTGCATGGCGGGGGACGTGGGCCGCGTCTGCTCGACGGCGCGCGCGAGCGGCCGCGCGTCGCCGCTCGCGAGCGACCAGAAGAGATGCTGGTTCACCCAGAAGTTGAACATCATGTGGAGCCCGTCGCCGGCGGCGAAGTAGCTGCCCGACTCCGCGGGAGGCACGTTCGCCTCTCCCAGCAGGATGGCGTTGCCCACGCGCCACTGGAGGAACTCGCGCATCTCGCGCAGCCAGTCGAAGTCGAGCCCGGCGCTGCTGCCGTCGGGTGACGGCACCTCGATCACGAACGGCACGGCGTCGACGCGGAACCCGGCGATGCCGAGCTGGAGCCAGAAGCCCATGATCCGCCGGATCTCCTCCCGCACCCGCCGGTTCGCCATGTTCAGGTCGGGCTCGAAGTCGTAGAAGCGGTGGAAGTAGTACTCGCGCGCGCGGCGTTCGAACGTCCACGTTGTCCGCTGCACGCCGGGGAACACCATCCCGCTCTGCCAGTCGCTCGGCCGCTTGCCGGCCCAGACGTACCAGTCGTGACGCGGCGCCCCGCGCCCGCCGCGCGCCCCTTTGAACCAGGGATGCTGATCCGAGGTGTGGTTGACGACGAGGTCGATGAGCACACGGATCCCCCGGCCCTCCGCCTCGTGCATGAACTCCACGAAGTCGCCGGAGGATCCGAAGCGCGGATCCACGGCGTAGTAGTCGCGGATGTCGTAGCCGTTGTCGCGCCCCGGCGTCGGCTGGAACGGCGCCAGCCACAGGGCGTCGATCCCGAGGCTCTCGAGGTAGTCGAGCCGCCCGTTCAGCCCCTCGAAGTCGCCACAGCCGTCGCCGTTGCCGTCCATGAACGTCTCCACGTTCAGGCTGTAGATGACGGCGTTTCGGAACCACTGATCCGCGGGCATGGCGGCGAATCGTGTCACACTCCGCCCGGCATGGCGGCCACCGAGACACCCGGTCAGGGATCGCCGTGGTGGCGGGATGCCGTGATCTACCAGATCTATCCGCGGTCGTTCCTGGATACGACCGGCGACGGTGTCGGCGACCTCGCCGGGATCGCCGCCCGCCTCGACTACCTTCGCTGGCTGGGCGTCGACGCCGTCTGGGTCTCGCCGTTCTTCCGGTCGCCCATGGCCGACTTCGGCTACGACATCTCCGACTATTGCGACGTCGACCCGGTGTTCGGCAGCCTGGCGGACGCGGATCGCCTGATCGCCGGGGCGCATGCCGCCGGGATCCGGCTGCTCCTGGACTGGGTGCCGAACCACACGTCCGACCGGCATCCGTGGTTCGTGGAGTCGCGCGCCTCGCGCCGCTCGCCGAAGCGCGACTGGTACTACTGGCGTGACGGCCGGGACGGGGCGACGCCGAACAACTGGCGGGCGGCGTTCGGGGGGCCGGCCTGGACGTTCGACGAGCCGACCCGGCAGTGGTACCTCCACCTGTTCCTGCCCCAGCAGCCCGACCTGAACTGGGGCAACCGGCAGGTCGTCGACGCCATGCACGACGTGCTGCGATTCTGGCTCGACCGCGACGCGGACGGGTTTCGGATCGACGTCGTCCACCTGATCGGCAAGGACCCTGCCCTGCCTGACCAGCCGGCCGAGCTCGGGCCGGTCGACCGGGTCGGCATCCACGACGACCCGCGCACCCACGGGCTGCTCCGGGAGATCCGCCGGCTCGTCGACTCCTACCCGGGTGACCGGGTCATCGTCGGGGAGGTGAACCTCCACGACACGTCGGCCATCCGCACCTACTACGGCGCGGGCGACGAGCTGCACATGGCGTTCAACTTTCTCCCGCTCGCCACCCCGTGGACGGCCGCCGGCTGGAGGGGCGTGATCGAGGTGGTCGAACGCGACCTCGGGCGCGAGGCATGGCCCACCTGGGTGCTCTCGAACCACGACTCCAGCCGCCACCGCACCCGGCTGGGCGGCTCCGAGCCGGTGAGCCGCGCCGCCGCCGTGCTGCTCCTCACCCTGCGCGGGACGCCGTTCCTCTTCCAGGGCGAGGAGCTGGGCCTCGAAGACGCCGTTGTGCCGCGGGACCGCCGCGTCGACCCGGCCGGCCGCGACGGCTGCCGGGCGCCGATCCCCTGGACGGGCGCGCCGGCTCACGGCTGGGCGACCGCCGAGACCTGGCTGCCCTGGCCCCCGCACGCCGAATCGCGCAACGCCGAGGACGAGCGCGCCGACCCCGGGTCGATCCTCCACCTCTATCGCCGGCTGCTGGCCGTCCGCCGCGCCTCGCCCGCCCTGCGCCGGGGCGATATCACCCTCCTCGACGCGCCCGACACCGTCCTGGCGTATCGGCGCTCGACGCACGGGGACGAGCGCATCGTGCTCGTGAACTTCGGTGACGCCGGGGTCGACGTTCCCCTCGATGGCCGCTGGGAGGCCGTCGTGTCGAGCGATCCGGCTGTGGATCGATGGGACGGCGCGCTCCGGCCGGACGAAGCCGTCGTCCTCCAGCCCTCCGCGACGTAGGGCGGCGGGCTTTCGCAGCTCTCGCCGCCGGCGCTGGTCGCCCCGCTGGGTGGTCGGGCTGTCGGCAGCTAGGAGTGCGGCGCGCCCGGCTTGAAGACCATGAGCCCGACGATCGCGATCAGGAGCAGCGCGGAGAGGTAGTTGGCGGCGAGCGTCGGGCGATGGTCGAGCAGCGCTCGCAGCTCCGCGCTCACGGGTGCGTCATCGGCTGCGAGCCGCGTGGCGAGCACTCGTGCCCGCTTCGGGCGCTGCCCGCCGACCCTGCCGAGGACGATCGTCACCGCGAGCAGGCCGAGGGCGGCGTCGACCCAGCCGGCGCCGTAGCCCCAGTTGCCGAGGTGGACGAGCCACAGCCCGAAGCCGACCACGAGCAGCGTCCCGACTCCGACCAGCAGGACGCCGACGCGGCTCAGTCCGAGCACGAGCGCGATCTCGGCAGGGGTGTCGCGCCGGCGAGCGGTCTCGAAGGCGACTCCGGCGATGATCATGCCGGCGACGAGGGAGAACGCGCCGAGCAGGTGGAAGAAGAGCGCGACGTCCTCCATCACGCGGCCCGTGTCTGGCGCCGCTCGAGGATCGGCCGGTCGAACGGGGGGCGGAGAGCCGCAGCCGTCACAGCCGTTTTATACTATGGCTATGAGATTATCCGGTGACGTCGTCGCCTCGCCCCGCCCTGGTCGCCGAACAGGATGAGCGGCGGAGCCAGGTGCCTGCTCGGGGTGAACGGCCGGTGAGCGCCGAGCTGCGGCGACACCGGGCGTTGGCTGACCCGAGCCGGGCGCGGATCCTCGCCGAGCTCGCGGGGGACGGGCCGCTCGACGCCCGCCAGATCGCCGACCGAGTCGGCCTGCACGTGAACACGGCTCGGGTGCACCTGAACGCCCTCGCCGAGGCGGGGCTGGTGTCCTCCGGGACGTTGCCACCCCGGGGGCGCGGCCGGCCGCGAGTCTCCTACCGCGCGACCGCGGACGCGGGAGACGAGGGCGGCCGCCGGTACCGGCTCCTGGCCGAGATCCTGACCACCCTCGCCGCCCGCTCGGGCCGCAAGGCGGGGGACCAGCTGCAGGAGATCGGTGAATCCTGGGGTCGCTACATGGTCGAGTCACCGCCGCCGTTCAACTCACTCTCCGACGACAAGGCGGTCGGGCGGCTGCTCGCGTTGCTCGACGATGTCGGCTTCCGGTCCGAGCTCGAGACCGGCCGCCGACGTCGGATCCTGATGCGTCCCTGCCCGTTCCTCGAGCTCGCCCGGACGCACCAGGACATCATCTGTCCGATCCACCTCGGGCTGATGCGGGGCGCGCTCGCCGAGTCGGGAGCGACCACGCGGGTGACGAAGCTGGTGCCGTTCGTCCAGCCGGACCTCTGCGTCGCGCACCTCGCCCGGGGACGCCCCGCCGCGTAGCCGTGCCTCGACGGCGATCAGCGCTGGGCCGGGACGTCGTCGCCGGTGAGGTGGGCCTCGACGCGGCGGTCGACGGCCTCGGCGCCGTCGCGCCACGTGGCGTTGATCGCCGTGAACTTCTCCCACTTCGCGGGCAGCGCGTCCTCGGGGTAGATCGCCTCGACCGGGCACTCCGGCTCGCACGCGCCGCAGTCGATGCACTCCTCCGGGTCGATGACGAGCATCCGGCCGACCTCGTGGATGCAGTCGACCGGACAGACGTCGACGCAGGAGCGGTCCTTCACGTCGATGCACGGCTCTCCGATCACGTACGTCATGGCATGTCCTCCTCACCGAGTTTGTTTTGGACGTTATACACCTTCTAAAACAAGACTAATCGCCCGGCGAATGCTTTGCTCTACTGCGGACGCGGCCAGACACTGTCGGAGGCCGGCCGTCGCCGCGGACTCGACCCTGCCACGGTCGCGCCGGTAGGCGCGCGTTTTGCGCTCAGGGGGAGCGCTGGCAGCGGGGGCACAGGGTTGTTCCCCTGCCGGCGACGCTGATCCGCGTCATCGTCGTCCCGCAGACGACGCAGGGCAGCCCCTCGCGGCGAAAGGCGCGCGCCTGCGCCAGGAACCCGTGACCTCCGCGCGCCGCGTTGACGTACTCCGCGAAGCTCGTGCCCCCGCTCTCCACGGCGCGCGCGAGCGTCACCCGGACAGCGGCATGGAGCCGGCGCGACTCGGCGCCACTCAGGCCGCCGGCCGGCCGGCGCGGATGCACGCGGGCCAGGTGGAGCGACTCGTCGGCGTAGATGTTCCCGATCCCCGCGACGACGGTCTGGTCCAGCAACACCACCTTCACCGGAGCACGGGCATGTCGGCGAAGCTGCGTACGGAAGGCGCTCGACGTGAAGGCCGGCCCGAGCGGCTCCGGCCCAAGCCGGGCCAGGAATGGGTCGGCCGCCAGCCCCGCGTCGTCGACGAGCCAGAGCCGGCCGAACTTGCGCTGGTCGTTGAAGTAGAGCACGCGGCCGCCGGCGAGCCACAGGATGAGGCGCGTGGTCGGGTTCGGCATCGGCCCGAGCATGCTGCGGGTGGGATGCCCCCCGGCGAACAGGATCTGGCCGTCGTCCACGACGACGAGCTGGCCGGTCATCATCAGATGGACGAGCAGGTGCCGCCGTCGGAGAGGTCGCCGATCAGCAGCTTTCCGCGACGGCGGATCTCGATCAGGTGGCGCCCAGCCAACCCCTGGTCGATACGCCTGTGCAGTGACGCTTGCCACAGCACCCCGATTCGCTCGACGCGTCTGTCCAGCACCGTCGCCGTGAGGCCGCGCCGAATCGTCTCCACCTCAGGCAGCTCGGGCATCGCACCTCAG
>JAICJC010000131.1 GCA_025928655.1 Thermoleophilia bacterium
CCCGCCGCCCGCCGCCGCGAGGGGGCCGGCGCCGCTGCCCCGGCCGGGGCTGGCGCGTCCGGGCGCCCGGGTCGGCCTCGGGGGCACCGCCTCGCGTCCGCTCCTCGCCGTCGCCGGCCGGGCGGGTGATGGCGGTGTCCTGGGTCCTGCTCGGCTCCTCCCAGTCCTCGTCGAAGAAGTCGTCAGGAGGCACGTGCGGACCCTACCACCGGGTTCGGATGCGGAATTGGAGGAATCCAGGCGGTTCCGGCCAATCAGTGCCCCGTGGCGCACCCGGCCCCGGCAACCGATCCAGCGAACCTCGAAGGGCGCGTCGTCGCCGGTCGCTACCGTCTGAGCGACGTCCTCGGCAGGGGCGGGTTCGGGTCGGTCTACACGGGTCACGACAGCGCGTCCGGTGAGGCGGTGGCGGTGAAGGTCTTCAACCGCGAGGACGGCCTCGCGCCGCGCGCCGACCGGGAGGCCCGCACCGCGCAGAAGCTCGACCACCCCAACATCCACGAGGTGGTCGGGGTGGCGCACGACGACGACCACGCCTACCTGATCTCGCAGCTCGTGGTGGGCGAGCGGTTCGACCGCAGCGGCCTGTCCGACGAGCAGGCCGTGCGCGCGATCGCCGCGGTCTGCGACGCGCTCGCGCACGCGCACGACCGGGGCGTCATCCACCGCGACGTGAAGCCCGCCAACATCCTGGTCTCGAACGACGGGTCGGTGCACCTGACCGACTTCGGCATCGCCCGCGACGAGGACGCCCGCGAGCCCACGATCGACGAGCGGCTGCTCGGCACGCTGTCCTGGATGGCCCCCGAGCAAGCCTCCGGCCGCCGCGCCACCGGGGCCACCGACGTGTGGTCGGCGGGCCTGACGCTGTACGCCACGCTGACCGGCCGCAACCCCTACCGCGCCCGCAGCCTGGGCGAGCTCCTCGACAACCAGAGCCGGCGGGCCGCGCCGCTGCACCGGCTGCGGTCCGACCTGCCCCGCGACCTCTCCCGCGTGCTCGAGCGCGCGCTGCATCCCGATCCGGCCCGCCGTCCCGACGCGGCCGGGCTGCGCGACGGGCTGCTCGCGGCGATCGCGGCGCCCTCCGTCGCCGCCGCCCCCGGGTTCGCGCCGGAGGCCGCGCCCGCCGGCCGTCGCACTGCGATCCCGTTCGAGCGCCTGCGCGAGCGAGGCGCACCGGCGGCGTCCGCGCTCCTGACCGCGCTGGCCATGGCCTTCACGCTGACGGCCTTCCCGATGTACCCGCCGGCATGGACGATCCCCCTGGCCGCGCTCCTCGGCGCGCTCGCATGGCGGCGCCCGCTCGCGGCGCTGACCGCCGGCGCGGCGATCGCCGTGCCCGCGTTCTGGAACTTCGCCGAGGCGGCCGGGCTGCTGTGGATGGGGCTCGCCGCCGCCTGGATCTGGATGTCACGTCGCAACCCGGGCCGCCGCTGCCTTGTGCCGCTCGCCGCCGTCCCGCTGGCGCTGGTGGGGATGGGGACCGCAATCGTCCTCGTCGCCGCGACCGCGCCGACCCGGGCCCGGCGGGCGGCCGAGGCCGGAGCGGGCGCGATCGTCGCGGCCGTGTGCGGCGGCTGGGCCGCTCACTCCGCAACGCTGGCCGGCGCCGGCAGCCCGGCCGCGTTCGTGCACGTGGTCAGCCGAGACCCGGCGCCGGCGGCGACCGGACTCGCGATGATCGCCTTCGCCGTGCTCCTGCCCTTCGCCTGGTGTGCCGAGAGGCGGACGCAGGCGGCCGCCCTCTGGGGCCTGGGTTTCGGGCTCGCGGCGATCGGCGTCCCCTACCTGCTCGCGAGCGGCGGCAACGGCCTCGGTGCCGGGATCGCGGCGGGCCTCACAGGTATAATCCCCGCCGTCTGGGCGGTCGCAGGACCACGTCCCGAGCGCGGCGGCTGACCCCGGACACCCCGTCTCGGCTGCCCACCGTGAGCGTTTTCCGCGACATCGAACGGAGGATCGGGGGCCTTGTCGAAGGCCTCTTCGGTCGCACCTTCCGATCGTCGGTGCAACCCGTCGAGCTGGCCCGCAAGCTGGCCAAGGAGATGGACGACCACCGCACGATCTCGATCCACCGCGTCTACGTCCCGAACGCCTACACGGTCTACCTGAACCCGGCCGACCGTGAGCAGTTCGCGGCCTACGAGTCGCAGATGTGCAACGAGCTCGCGGAGTATCTGGTCGAGCACGCGCGTCGCGAGGGCTACAGCACCTCGACGCGGCCCGTCGTCTCGCTCGAGTCCGAGCCCGACCTGACCGTCGGGATGTTCGGCATCGCGGTCGGGGCCGACGACGGCGGCGGCGGCGAGGAGAAGCGCTCCGGCCCGTCCCCGGCGGTCGCGGTGCCGGACGTGCCGCTGGATCCGCCGGCGCCCGCCCCGCCGCTCGAGGTGCCGCCGGTGATGCCGCCGATCCCCGATGCGCCCCTCGCCGGCGCGACGATGGTCTACGCGCCCGAGCCGGAGCCCGATCCGGAGCCCGAGCCGACGCCCCCGCCGCGGCGGGAGCTGGCCGTGCTGCTGTGGGACGGGCGCGACCTGACCCTCGATCAGGGCGTCACGGTCATCGGCCGCTCGAGCGGGTGCGACATCGTCGTCGACGACCCCAACGTGTCCCGCCGCCACGCCGAGGTCCGCCGCCTGGGCGAGGGCTACTCGCTGGTCGACCTGGGGTCGACCAACGGCACCGAGGTGAACGGCCAGCGGGTGGGCGAGACGTCGCTCATGAACGGAGATGTGATCGGCGTGGGCACGACCAGGCTCACGTTCGAGCGCCGCCTTGGTTAAGCAGCTCCTGCTGCTCCTCCAGGTGGGCTTCGTCGTCCTCCTGTACCTCTTCATCTGGCGCGTGATCCGGGTCGCGTCGCGCGACATGACGGTCGGCCAGGAGAGCATGGTCCTGCGCCCGGTGCGGCCGGCGGCGCCGGAGCCGGCCCGGGCGGCCGGTCAGCTGGTGGTCGTCCAGAGCCCGGAGCTCGAGCAGGGGACGCGGATCGAGATCGGCCGCGACCTGGTGGCGGGGCGCGATGCCGGCCTCGACATCCCCCTCGGCGCGGACGGGTACGCGTCGGGGCGGCACGCCCGCTTCGGCCGCGGCCAGGACGGCGACGTCGTCGAGGACCTGCACTCGACGAACGGCACCTACGTGAACGGCGAGCGCCTCGCCGGCGTCCGCCGCCTCGTCGCCGGCGACGTCGTCACCATCGGCCAGACCCAGCTCTCGTACCGGGCCGGGGCATGACGCTTCGGATCGCCGACTCCGCCGGCGTCACCCAGACGGGCAACGTCCGCCGCTCGAACGAGGACTCCTACCTGATGCGCTCGCCCCTCTTCATGGTCGCCGACGGCATGGGCGGGGCGCAGGCGGGCGAGATCGCGTCGCGCATATGCGCCGAGGCCTTCGCCGAGGCCGACCTGGTGCGCGGGGCGCCGGCCGACGTGCTCCGCGAGACGATCCGGACGGCCAACCGCCGCATCCTGGAGCGGTCGCGCTCCGACCCGGACGCCGCCGGCATGGGGACGACCGTGACCGCCGCGTTCATGGACGACGCGGGCACGATCGCCTTCGCCCACGTCGGCGACAGCCGCGCCTACCTGCTGCGCGACGGGAGCCTGCAGCGGCTCTCCGACGACCACTCCCTGGTCGGCGAGCTCGTGCGCAAGGGCGAGCTGTCCGAGACCGACGCCGAGCACCATCCCCAGCGCAGCGTCATCACCCGCGCCCTGGGGACGGACGAGTCGGTCGAGGTCGACTCGTTCGCGGTGCGGGCGCAGGACGGCGACCTCTTCCTGCTCTGCAGCGACGGCCTGAACACCATGGTGCCGGAGGCGGCCATCGCCGACATCCTGGCCGGCGGCGGCGCGGCCGCCAAAGTTGCCCGCGACCTCGTCCGGGCCGCGCTGGCGGGCGGCGGCGAGGACAACGTCACGGCGATCGTCTTCCGGGTCGGCGAGACGGCCGCCGAGGACGGGGAGGGAGCCGGCGCCGCTGCGCACGACGGGCGGACGCACATCCTGCCCCCGGGGCTCGACGACGAGGACCGCGACGACGAGGGCGGCGGCCCCCGCGCACGCACCATCGTCGCCCTGATCGGCGCGGTCGCGCTCGCCCTCCTGCTGGCCGTCGGGGCGGTCGTCGGCCTGCGCGAGAGCCATTTCATCGGGGCCGACACGTCCACGGGCCGCGTCGCCGTCTACCAGGGTGTCCCGTTCGACCTGCCCTTCGGCGTGCACCTGTACCACGTCGTCTACGAGTCGACCCTGAGCTACGCGACGCTGACCCCGAGGCAGCGCAAGACGCTCTTCGACCACACCCTGCGCAGCCAGTCCGGCGCGATGTCGACGCTGCACCCGTACGAGGTGGCGAGCCCGTGAGGTCGGCTCGGCTGCGGGAGCTCGTGAACCTCGTGCTCGTCGGGATGCTGACGGCGATCGGCTTCCTCTCGGTCTACACCGCCCGCCAGAACCAGATCTCGAGCACGTCGCTCGTGTACGCGGGCATCTTCCTGGCGCTGTTCGCGGTCGCCCACGTCGGCGTCCGGGCCGGGCTCCCCAACGCCGACCCGTGGCTGCTGCCGCTCGCGGCGCTCCTGTCCGCGCTCGGGCTGACCGAGATCTACCGGCTCCAGCCGACCCTCGCCCGCGACCAGTCGGTCTGGATCGTGATCGGGCTGATCGGGTTCCTGGGCGTGATCTTCCTGCTCGGCGACCACCGCCGCCTGGCGTCGTACAAGTACTCGCTCGCCACCGTGGCGGTCGGCCTGCTGCTGCTGACGATGGTGGTGGGCACGACGGTGAACGGCGCCCGCCTGTGGCTGCGGATCGGGGGCGTCCAGGTACAGCCCGGCGAGTTCGTGAAGCTCCTGCTCGTCATCGCGCTGGCCGGCTACCTGCGCGAGAACCGCGAGGTGCTCACCTACGCGCGCCGGCGGGTGCTCGGCGTCGGCATCCCCGCGGCCCGCCATCTGGGCCCGCTCGCGCTGATGGCGGCGGTGTCGCTCGGCGTCCTGGCCGTGATGAACGACCTCGGCTCCGCGCTGCTCCTGTTCGGCATCTTCCTCTCGATGATCTACGTCGCCACGGGCCGCCACCTGTACACCGTGCTCGGCCTCGGCATCTTCGCCGCCGGCTCGCTGCTCGTGTACAAGGCGATCCCGCACGTGCGCGAGCGCTTCTCGATCTGGATCGACCCCTGGTCGCACGCCCACACGTCCGGCTACCAGGTGGTGCAGTCGGTCGAGGCGATCGCCGACGGCGGCGTCTTCGGCACGGGGCTCGGCCGCAGCCTGCAGGTGATCGGCCACGGGCAGACCATCATCCCGGCCGTCCAGACGGACGGGATCTACGCGGCCTGGTCGGACGAGACCGGCCTCGCGGGCGCCGCCGGCCTGCTGCTGATCTACCTGCTCTTCGCCTATCGCGGGTTCAAGATCGCCACCCTGGCCGACGACAGCTTCTCCAAGCTGCTGGCCTGCGGGCTCACCTTCTCGTTCACGCTCCAGGCGTTCCTGATCGTCGGCGGCATCACCCGGCTGATCCCGCTGACCGGCGTGACGCTGCCCTTCGTGAGCTACGGCGGGTCGTCGATCGTCTCGAACTTCCTCATCCTGGCGCTCCTGCTCATGGTGTCCGACCGGGCGGCGGCGAGGCGGGTGACGTGAACCGCCAGATCACCACCCTCTTCCGCCTCGCCGCGATCGGCATCGCGCTCCTGATCACGATGACGGCCTACTGGCAGATCTGGGCGGCCTCGTCGCTGGCCGACCGGCGCGACAACGCCCGTCTCGTCTACCGCCAGCTGCAGATCAAGCGCGGGCTGATCCTGGCCGCGAACGGGAAGACGGTGCTCGCCCGCAACCGGGCCGTGCACCGCGACGGGCTCACGCTCTACACCCGCCGCTACCCGTTCGGGCCGCTCTTCGCCCACGCCGTCGGGTACAACACGGTCGGCGACGGCCGCACCGCGCTCGAGCTGGCCGAGAACCCGTACCTGACGGCGTCGAACTCCGACCTCGCGACGGTGATCTCGAACATCGGCTCGACGCTGCAGGGCGAGACCGTCACGGGCGACAACGTCATCACGAGCCTCTCGGTCCCCGCCCAGCGGGCGGCCCAGCAGGGCCTCGAGGGCCAGGGCCTGACCGGGGCCGTGGTCGCGCTGCAGCCGAGCACCGGCCGCGTCCTGGCGATGTACTCCTCGCCGAGCTTCGATCCGACCAAGGTCGACGAGAACTTCTCCAAGCTCTCGACGAAGGGCGGCGCGCCGCTCCTCAACCGCGGCACCCAGGGCCTCTACGCGCCGGGCTCGACCTTCAAGGTCGTGACCGCCACGAGCGCGCTCAACGCCGGCTACGGGCCGCAGCAGCTGAACATCGACGCCGGCGGGCACTGCATCGTCGACGAGGGCCACCAGCTCTGCAACGCCGGCACCGAGAGCTTCGGCACGATCGACCTGAACGTCGCCCTCACGAACTCCGTCAACACCTACTTCGCCCAGCTGGGCGAGAAGCTGGGGCAGAAGCGGCTCGAGGACACGATGCGGAAGTTCGGGTTCTTCGAGCTGCCGCCGTTCACCTACCCGACCGACGAGATGAACGCGAGCGGCATCTACCAGGACGGCCACCTGCTCGGGACCACCTCGCCAATTGACGTCGGCCGCGTGGCAATTGGCCAGGAGCGGCTCGGCGTGACGCCGATGCAGATGGCCACCGTCGCGGCGACGGTCGCCAACCACGGCGTGCGGATGGCCCCGCGGCTCGTGGACAAGGTCGTCACGCCGGGCGGGAGCACGGTCTTCACCGGCAAGCCGCAGGAGGTCGAGAAGGTCATGTCGCCGGCGTCGGCCGCCGAGCTCACCAACGACATGCGAAACGTGGTGGACGAGGGCACCGGCACCGCGGCCAACGTGCTCGGCCTGAACGTCGCCGGCAAGACGGGGACGGCGGAGACCGGTGTGAACGGGCTGAACACCGCGTGGTTCATCGCCTTCGCGCCGGCGGAGAGCCCGAAGATCGCCGTGGCGGTGGTCGTCGAGCACACGCCGGACTTCGGCGGGCAGATCTCCGCGCCCATCGCCGCCAGGGTGATCGAGGCGTACCTCCACCCGGGCGTGGCAAAGTAGCGGCTTCGTGAGCGCCTTCAACCTCATCGGGCAGCTGTTCGACGGCCGCTATCTGATCGAGCGCCAGATCGGCTCCGGCGGCATGGCGGACGTCTACCTGGCCACCGACCAGTCGCTCGGGCGCAAGGTCGCGATCAAGATCCTGTCCGACCGCTACGCCCGCGACGCCGCGTTCGTCGAGCGGTTCCGGCGCGAGGCAGCGGCCGCCGCCAGCCTGCGCCATCCCAACATCGTCACCGTCTACGACCGCGGCGAGACGATGGGGACGTCCTACATTGCCATGGAGTATCTGGACGGGCCGACGCTGAAGGAGGAGATCACCCGGCGGGCGCCCCTGCCCGAGCCGGAGGCGATCAACTACGCCACCCAGGCGCTGGCGGCGCTCGAGGCCGCCCACCGCCAGGGCGTCGTCCACCGCGACATCAAGCCGCACAACATGGTGCTGACCGACGAGGGCCGGCTGAAGGTGACGGACTTCGGCATCGCCCGCGCGGCCAACACGCAGCAGATGACCGAGGTCGGGTCGATCGTCGGCACCGCCCAGTACCTGTCGCCGGAGCAGGCGCGCGGCCTCGCGGTCGGCCCCGAGTCCGACATCTACTCGATGGGCGTCGTCCTCTACGAGATGCTCTGCGGCGAGCTGCCGTTCACGGGTGAGTCGGCCGTCGACATCGCGATGAAGCAGGTCTCGGACACGCCGCCGCCGCTGAACCGCCGCAACCGGCTCGTCTCGCCCGCGATGGAGCAGGTGGTGATGCGGGCGCTGGCCAAGGACCCGGCGCTGCGGTTCTCGTCGGCCAAGGGGATGGCCGAGGAGCTCGCCCGCGTCAGCCGCGGCCAGTCGGCCTCGGCGGACACGCAGCAGGCCACGCGTGTGATCGCCGCGGGCGAGGCGACCCGCGTCATCGGCCAGCAGCCGGACGGCGCGACGAGCGTCATGCGCCCGGCCGCCCCTCCCCCGCCGCCCGAGCGGCCGGCCCCGCGCCGCAGCGCCTGGCCGTGGGTGCTCGTCCTCGTCCTGCTCATCCTCGCCGCGGTCGCCGGGTTCGTGGTCTACACGATGCTTTCGGGGAATGACAAGACTGTGCCGGACACCGTGATCGGTCAGTCGTGCAAGCGGGCGAAGGCAACGCTGAAGACGGACGGGCTGACGGGCCGCTGCACGACCACGGAGTCAAGCGTCCCCAACATCAAGAAGGTCGTCTCCACCGACCCGTCGGTCGGCTCGAGCGTCGCGAACGGCTCGACCGTCGTGCTCAAGGTCGGGGTCGGGCCGAAGGCCATCACGGTGCCCAACGTGAAGGGACTCTCGGTGACCCAGGCGAACTCCCTGTTGACCAGCAAGGGGTTCACCGTGAACCAGCAGAACATCAACGTCAACTCGCCGGCCGCAGCGCTCGGGTTCGTCATCGGGAGCATCCCGAAGGAGGACACCCCGCAGAAGGTCGGAACGGAGGTGACGCTGAAGGTGGCCACCGGGTCGGTTCGGATCGCGAACATCAGCGGCAAGTCGTGCGCCGATGCAATCAAGATCCTCCAGCAGCTCACGCTGAAGCCGAGCTGCCAGAACCGGCCCGCCCAGGCACCGCAAGGTCAGGCGTTCCAGACCTATCCGAGCCCGATCGGCCAGATCATCCCGCAGCACCAGCCCATCACCATCTTCATCTCGAGCGGGCCGGCCCAGGCACAGCTCCCGGACGTCGTGGGCCAGGACTCCGGCGACGCCAAGCGCGCGCTGCGCGCCGCCGGATTCAAGGTGGCCGTGACGCAACAGGTCGAGTGCAACGACCAGTCCAAGGACAACATCGTCCAGGATGAGAGCCCGAACGGGCCGACCGCCCCGCGCGGCTCGGTCGTGAACATCACCGTGGCCAAGTACCGACCCAACGACCCGAGCTGCGGCGGCCCGCCGCCGCCGACATGAGCGAGGTCGTCCGCCTGCGCGTGGCCGTGCTCTCCGGCGGCCGCAGCTCGGAGCACGAGGTCTCGCTGGCGTCGGGCGCGTCCGTCGCCGCAGCGCTCGACCCCGACCGCTACGACGTCGTCGGCGTCACCATCGACCGGGACGGCTCCTGGCAGCTGGAGGCGCCCGCGGCGGAGGGCGAGCGGCTCGCGCTCGACCCCGGCTCGAACTCGCGCAGCGTCATCCCGCGCGCGGGCGGCACGCTCAGCCAGGCCCGCGCCGTGGGTCAGATCGACGTGGTCGTGCCGATGCTGCACGGCCCCTACGGCGAGGACGGAACCCTGCAGGGGATGCTGGAGATGCTCGGCGTGCCCTACGTCGGCTCAGGTGTCCTCGCCTCGGCGCTCACGATGGACAAGGCGATGGTCAAGGTCGTGCTGGGCGCGAACGGCATCGCAACCGCCCGCAGCGTCACCCTCGAGGCCCACACCGTGCTCGACACGGACGTCGAGGCGATGCTCGCGGCCGCCGAGATCTCGCTGCCCTGCTTCGTCAAGCCGGCCCGGCTGGGCTCGAGCGTCGGCATCAGCAAGGTGACGGGCATCGACGAGCTCGCGCCGGCGCTCGACCTGGCCTTCCAGCACGACTCCAAGGTGCTGATCGAGGCCATGGTGCACGGGATGGAGGTGGAGTGCGGCCTGCTCGGCACCTACGACCCGCTCGTGAGCGTCCCCGGCCGCCTGCACGTGAACTCCGAGTGGTACGACTACGCCGCCAAGTACGAGCCCGGCGGGATGGACCTCGAGGCGCCGGCCGACATCCCGCCGGAGCTGACCGAGGAGGTGCAGCGGGTCGCGCTCGACTCCTTCAAGGCCTGCGGGTGCGAGGGCATGGCCCGCATCGACATGTTCATCACCGACGCCGGCGACGTCGTCGTGAACGAGATCAACACGGTCCCCGGCTTCACCGAGACGAGCGTCTACGCGAAGCTCTTCGAGGCGACGGGGGTCACCTACTCGCAGCTGCTCGACCGCCTGATCGAGGCGGCGCTGGAGCGCCACCGCGAGCAGCAGCACCTCCGCCACTGACGACGGCGTGCATATCCGGTGCCTGGCACCGGTTATGCAGACCCAAAGCGGGCGGACCCGCCAAAAGAGGGTCGGACCCCGATTGGCGGGTCCTAGAAGTCG
>JAICJC010000145.1 GCA_025928655.1 Thermoleophilia bacterium
GACCTGGTCGGCACCTACACCACCGCCGCCGACGTCACGAGCGGCATCGGCAGCTACACGATCTCCGCCCACATCGCCGCCGGCCCCGGCGCCGACGTCGCCAACTACGACGTCAACCTCGTCGACGGCACCCTCGCCGTCACCAAGGCACGGCTCACGGTCAAGGCTGACGACCAGACCAAGGTCTACGGCGACGACAACCCGCCCCTCACCGGCGAGGTCGTGGGAGCGAAGAACGGCGACAACCTGGTCGACACCTACACCACCGCCGCAGGCGTCACGAGCGGCGTCGGCAGCTACGCCATCAACGCGCATCTTGCGGCCGGCCCCGGCGCCGACCTGGGCAACTACGACATGAATCTCGTCGACGGCACCCTGAGCATCACCAAGGCACCGCTGACCGTCACGGCCGACGACCAGACCAAGGTCTACGGCGACGACAACCCGACCCTCACCGGCAAGGTGACTGGCACCAGGAACGGCGACGACCTGATCGACAGCTACACCACCGCCGCAGACGTCAAGAGCGGCGTCGGCAGCTACACGATCTCCGCCCACATCGCCGCCGGCACCGGTGCCGACGTCGCCAACTACGACGTCAACCTCGTCGACGGCACCCTCGCCGTCACCAAGGCACGGCTCACGGTCAAGGCTGACGACCAGACCAAGGTCTACGGCGACGCCAACCCGGCCTTCACGGGAAGCATCATCGGCACGAAGAACGGCGACCACCTCGTCGAGGGCTACACGACCGCTGCGGACGCGAAGAGCGGGGTCGGCGACTACGCCATCAACGCCGACGTGGCGGCCGGCCCCGGTGCGGACATCGGCAACTACAACGTCACGCTCATCGACGGAACTCTCACCGTGACCAGGGCGCCGCTGACCGTCGAGGCCGACGACCAGACCAAGACGTACGGCGACGCGAACCCGGCGCTCACCGGCAAGGTGACCGGCACGAGGAACGGCGACGACCTGATCGACACGTACACGACGGCCGCGGACGCGACCACCGGCGTCGGCAGCTACGCCATCTCGGCCCACATCGCCGCCGGGCCCGGTGCCGACCTCGCCAACTACGACGTCAACCTCGTCGACGGCGCACTGACGATCGCCAAGGCGCCGCTGACGATCACCGCCGACGACAAGTCGAAGGTGCTGAACGCCGCCAACCCGGCCCTCACGGGCACCGTCTCGGGCCTGAAGAACGGCGACGCGATCACGGCGGCCTACAGCACGCCGGTGACCACCGGAAGCCCGGTCGGGACCTACGCCATCGTGCCCGCCGCCGTCGACTCGAGCCCCTCCCGGCTCGGGAACTACACGGTGACGCTCGTGAACGGGACGCTCACGGTCGGCTACGCGACGGGCAGCTGCGCCGGGTCGGCAGGCCGCACGGTGCTGCAGCCGGTGAACGCCGACGGCACGAGCGTCTTCAAGAAGGGCAGCACCGTCCCGATCAAGTTCCGGGTGTGCGACGCCAACGGCGTGTCGATCGGCGCTTCCGGCGTCGTCACCGGCACCCCGGCGGCCCCCGTGCTCGTCTCGAAGTCCACCGGCGCGGGCGGCGTCGACGAGAGCGTCTACTCCACCACGCCGGACACCTCGTTCCGGTGGGATCCGAGCGCACAGCAGTGGATCTACAACCAGGCGACGAGCAACCTGACGTCGGGGGTCGCGTACACCTACAGGATCCCGCTGAACGACGGCACCTGGATCACGTACAGGTTCGCGATCAAGTAGCCCGGCGAAGGCCTGGCCGGCTCGACCGGTCAGGCCGAACCCGAGGGGGGCGGGCGTCCGCAGGCGCCTGGTTATACTCGCGGCTCGTGCAGCTCTTTCACGAGCACGAGCAGGTGGTCGTGTGCCACGAGCCCGAGGCGGGGCTGCGGGCGATCATCGCCGTCCACGACACCACGCTCGGCCCGGCGCTCGGCGGCATCCGGATGTGGCGGTACGACTCGGACGAGGCCGCGCTCACCGACGTCCTGCGGCTCTCGCGCGGGATGACCTACAAGAACGCCGTCGCCGGGCTCGACCTGGGCGGCGGCAAGACCGTCGTGCTCGGCGACCCGCGCGCCGACAAGACGCCGCTGCTCTTCCGCGCGCTGGGCCGGTTCATCGACTCGCTCGGCGGCCGCTACCTGGCGGCGGAGGACGTCGGCACGAGCACGGACGACGCCGAGCTGGTGGCGCTCGAGACCGACCACATCACGGGCCTGCCGGTCGCCCGCGGCGGCTCGGGCGATCCCTCCCCGATGACGGCCTGGGGCGTCTTCTGCGGGATGCGCGCGGCCGCCGCCGAGGCCGGCCTGGGCGACGACCTGCGCGGCATCCGCGTCGCGGTCCAGGGCGCGGGCCACGTCGGCGCCGGCCTCGTCCGCCACCTGCTCGACGCCGGCTCCGAGGTCACCGTCTCCGACATCTATCCGGAGCGGGTCGAGGCGCTCACCGGCCTGGGCGCGCAGACGTGCCCGCCCGGCGAGATCCACCGCCAGGACTGCGAGGTGTTCGCGCCGTGCGCGCTCGGGGCGGTCATACGTCCCGAGACGGTCGGCGAGCTGCGCTGCCGCGTCATCGCCGGCGCCGCCAACAACCAGCTCCTGGACAGCTCGATGGGAGACGAGCTCCACCGCCGCAGCATCGTGTACGCGCCCGATTTCGTGATCAACGCCGGAGGGGTCATCAACATCGCCGAGGAGCTCGGCCGCCCCTACGACGCCGAGCGGGCGCGGGCGAGTGTGGAGCGGATCGCCGGCACGCTGACGGCGGTCTTCGAGCGCTCGCACCGGGACGGCATCGCCCCCCACGTCGCCGCCGACCGGCTGGCCGAGGAGCGCATCGCCGCCGCCAGGGCGTCCCGACCCGACGCGGTCGCCGCCCTGCACCGGCCGGGATGATCCCGCTCAAGGACAACGTCCCCACCCGGCGCCTCCCCATCCTGACGGTGGCGCTGATCGTCGCCAACCTGGCGATCTTCGTGTGGGCCCAGCACGCGCCCACCCAGCGGCTGCCGACGAACCTCGGCGTGCCCCTGAAGGTGCAGGGGTTCACCGCGGTGACGGCGGAGTACGGCTTCGTCCCGTGCGAGGTGCGCGACACCTGCCGCCACGGCGACGACTCGGTGCTGCTCGGCTTCGAGGGGGACCGGCCGGTGTACGCCCGCGTCCACCACGTGCCCGTCCTCGCGAGCGTCTTCACCGCCATGTTCATGCACGGGAGCTGGGAGCACGTGCTCGGCAACATGCTGTTCCTGTGGATCTTCGGGAACAACATCGAGGACCGCCTCGGCCGGCGCCGGTTCCTGATCTTCTACCTGCTGGGCGGCCTCGCGGCCGCGGCGCTCCAGTTCCTGACCGGCCCCAGCTCGGACGTGCCCAACATCGGCGCGTCGGGCGCGATCGCGGCGGTGCTCGGCGGCTACCTGATCCTGTACCCGCGGGCGTCGGTGATCACCTACATCCCGCCGATCTTCTTCTTCCCGCTGCCGGCCGTGCTGTTCCTGATCGGCTGGATCGTGCTGCAGATCTACTCGGCCGGGGCGGTGCAGGTCGGCAGCGCGGGCGGCGGCATCGCCTACTACGCGCACATCGGCGGCTTCGTCTTCGGCCTGCTCACGATCCGCTGGTGGGCATCGGCGAACGAGCGCCGTCCGCCCCCCTCCGCCTGGCCGGCCTGACGGTAAGGTGCGGCCATGCTCAACGTGCGCTACGACCCCGAGTCGCGATCCGGCTTCGTGCGCCTGCGCGAGGGCCGCACGGCCCGCAGCCGCCGGCTCTCCCCCCAGGCGGTGGCCGACTACGGCCGCCGCGGCGAGCTGCTCGCGATCACGCTCACCGACGTCGACCCGACGGCGGCCGAGTTCCTGCGCACCGCCGACGAGGAGTCGCTCCTGGCCGTGATCCGGGCCCAGACGGGCAAGTCGGCGTGGACCACGCCCGCCGACGGCCCGAGGCCGAAGCCGGCGGGGCCGGGCGCAGCGGCGGGCGGCGCTAAGCGGAAGCGGCGGCGCTAGCGCTCCAACCCGGACCCGCCAAAAGGGGTCTGACCCCGATTGGCGGATCTACCGGCCGCTGGCGGCGCTCTGGCCCACGCCGTAGGCCTGCATCGCGAGCACGATCCGGTCGGCGCGCAGCACTCCGTTCGGCTCGAGCTGGGCGGCGGGGAGCTCGCGCGGGTCGTCGCCGCGGCGGGTCTCCTCGACGGTGACGGTGTGCTCGAGCAGGTCGAGCCGCACGACGTACTCGTACCAGGAGATGTCCCACATGACCGTGATCTTCACCGGCCGCGGCAGCTCGAGGCCGTCGCAGCGAACGTTCACGATCGGGTCGCCGAGGCTACGGGCGATGGCGACGACGCGCTCGATATGCTCGGAGCGGTTGAACGCCTCGAGCGCCAGGCGGCGCACGTGGCGGGCGTCGGACTCCTTACGCCGGGCCTCGGCCAACTCGACATAGCGGGCGCGCTGGGATTCGAGCTCCTGCTCGAGCTGCCCCTGCACCTGCGCGACCTTGGCCATCTCGGCCGCCCGCTCGTCGAGCGCCGCCGCGACGGAGTGGTGGCGCGCGATCTCGGACTTGTGCGCGGCCTCGGCCTGGGCGGCGCGCTCCTCGGCGCGGCGCTTCTCGTCCTGGAGCGAGCGCACCTCGCGCTCGTGCTTTCGCACCTCGCCCTGGAGATCCTTCAGCTCACGCTTGATGCCGCGCAGCTCGGCGGCCTGCTGCTCGGCCTTCGCCAGCGCCGACCGCACCCGGTCGAGGTCGAACTCGACCGACTGCAGCTGGCCGCGCAGGCGGTCGATCAGCGACTCGCGCTCGCGCAGCAGGTGGTCGGACGGCGGGTTGGCGTGGACGGCCACGATCGGCCGGCCCTCGGCCCGCCAGCCGCGCCGGTCGGCGCGCTCGTAACAGAGCGGACACACCTTCGCGAACCGCTTGGACTGGGGGTCCTGGTACAGGCGCGCGGGCTCGCCCACCAGAAGATGGCGGCGGCAAAGCGCGCAGCTCGCGGTGTCCTCGACCGTGCTCGGCATTCCGTCCTCGACGCGGGCCAGCCATTCTACCGTGTCGGCGCAAGCCGCGGAGACCTCCCGCCGGAAATCAGCAGTCGGGCTTGCTGCTCGTCATCGCGTCGGCGACGCTCGCGAGCGACGGCGCGAGGGTCAGATCGACGACGCCGGGATAGGCCGTGGTGACGTCGGTCATCCCGTCGGGCCCGCGCGCCACGCAGGCGTCGGGCGCGTGCGGCTGCCAGTACGGGCTGTAGCGGACGCGCACGAGGTAGCGGCCGGGCTCCGGCGCGAGGAAGCTGATGCCCTGGTGCCCGAGCCGGATCAGCATCGCCGCCCGGCTCCCGGGGGGCGCGGACACGATCGGAGCGGCGGCGGGCAGCTCGTAGATGCGCAGGTGCTTCGAGCTCCAGACGAGCTCGAGTCCCGAGTTGCCCGAGCGCAGCAGCCGGGCCTCGGCGGCGGCGCTGTAATCGAGGGTCGTGTCGGGCAGGACGACGTAGCGCACGCCCAGCACCCGCAGCCAGTGGTCGTAGGTGGCCGCCGTCAAGCGGTGGTCGTACAGCACGCTGTTCTCGGGGAAGTCGTCCTGCCGGAACCAGCCGCGCGCGAGCGGGAACCCGGCCCGGGCCAGGTAGTAGGCCTCCCAGTGACCCCAGGTCGCGACGGCCTCCACCCGGTGCTGCTCGTCGCCGCGGGCATGCAGGTAGTCGATCGCCGGACGCCAGTAGGTGGCGGCGGCGGCCGGGTTGCCCCAGGCGGAGTAGGCGTCCCGGATCCAGGGGCCGACCTGGAGGGCGGCGGTCGCGGCCAGGATGGGCAGCACGATCACCTGCGACCGCTGCCGGCTGACATTCGCGGCCAGCCACAGCAGCGGGGCGCCGGCGACGGCGAAGAGCCGGGTCGCGTTCGAGCCGACCGGGCTCTTGAAGAGGAACGCGCACAGGTTCAGGATCAGGTAGGCGACGAAGAGCATCCGCAGCGAGCGGGCGCGCGGGCTCCGCCCCGTGACGTACAGGCCGGCGAGCGAGAAGAGCACGACGACGAGCGCGTCGGTGACGTTGTAGGGGTAGATGCCGCCGCTCGGGAACGCCCGCTGCAGGAACACGCCGGCGAGCACGGCGACGACGACGACCGCGAGCGCCGGCCAGTGGCGGCGGGCCGCGCCGACCGGTTCGGGATGGCCGAGCAGCAGCCCCGCGAGCAGCGCGAGCAGGAGCGCGAACGCGAGCGGCGAGAACCCGAGCGTCGCCACGACCGCCACGCAGAAGAGACCGCGGCGGCCGCGCTGCAGCGCCAGGATGGCGGCGGCGGCGCAGGCCGCGCCGGCGGTGAACGGGTACGACCCGGACACGATCAGGACGAAGGTCGTCGTGCACGCGAAGGCGACGGCGGGACCGCGGGCGGCGCCGCCCCATTCCCGCCGCGACAGGCCGGCGAAGCACGCGGCCAGCGCCGCCGCGGAGACGGCCAGCACCGGCAGCTCGCCCGTCTGGGCGGCCAGCGGGTAGTAGAGGGCGCTGTAGCTCACGAACTCGTACCGGCCGGCGTACCAGAGGTTGTTCCAGAGCTGGAAGCCCCCGTGGCGGTAGAGCCAGGTCTGGAACAGGTGCGACGGCGCGTCGCCCGAGAGCGGCACGAAGGTCAGCAGCACCACGACCAGCACGGCCGCGAGCGCGCCGCACGCGATCGGCAGGACCGCCTCTCGCCGGACACGTCGGAGGACGGCGGGCACGTCGGTCGAGTATAGGGAGTCAGGCAGGCGGAATGGGACGGCAGGCTCTTCCACGTCCTGGCGGCTTCCATTCCCGCCGCCCCCTCGCGACATGCGCGCGAGCGCGCAAATGGGCCGGCGGCGGGCGCACGGCCGCGAGCGTCCGGCGAGGCGGTATCCTTCCGCCCCGCGGGGCGTTAGCTCAGCTGGGAGAGCACCAGCTTTGCAAGCTGGGGGTCACCGGTTCGATCCCGGTACGCTCCATCGATCCGGACTCCTCGTACCTCGAAGGAGGGTGACAATGGCTGGCGTTGAGAAACGAGATTTCGACTCCCCGGACGAGCGTCGGGCTCCCGACAAGACACGCGTGGATGTCGTGCGGCTGAGCGGCACCACGGCGGCCCGATTCACGATGGAGCCGGGATGGCGATGGTCCGAGTGCGTAAAGCCGGTCGCCGGGACGGCGAGCTGCCAACACCGGCATGTGGGCGTCGTGCAGTCGGGGAGGATGCGCGTCACCCATGACGACGGCACCGTGCTCGAGCTCGAACCCGGCGACGCCTACGTGATCGAACCTGGCCACGACGCCGAGATCCTGGGTGACGAACGCTTCGTCGGCTTCGAGTTCGAGTCGCGTTCGGCCGAGGAGTACGCGCGGCAGTAGACGGCGGCCGTTTCCTGGCGCGCCCGGAGGACACGCCGGGTAGGAGGGGGGCGCGAATGGGAGTGAAGCGGATGGACAACGTCGGCATCGTCGTCGACGACCTCCCGACCACGATCGCCTTCTTTCGCGAGCTCGGCCTCGAGCTGGAAGGGCAGGGCATGATCGACGGCGAGTGGGCGGGACGGGTCACCGGCCTCGCCGACCAGCGCGCCGAGATCGCGATGATGCGCACCCCCGACGGCCACGGCCGGCTCGAGCTCTCGCGCTTTCTCGAGCCGCCCGTGATCGCCGATCACCGGAACGCGCCCGTGAACACGCTCGGGTACCTGCGCGTGATGTTCGCCGTGGACGACCTCGACGAGACGCTCGCCCGGCTCCGCCGACTTGGTGCGGAGCTCGTCGGCAGCGACGTCGTCCAGTACCGAGACGCGTATCGCCTCTGCTATATCCGAGGGCCGGGAGGGCTGCTCATCGGCCTCGCCGAAGAGCTCGGGCGCGCCGCGGGATAAGCTGCGCCCCATCATGGCGTACGTCGTCGACTTCGAGAACGTCTCGACCGTGGGCCTGGAGTCGTCGCCGGTCGCCGGCGCCCTGGCCGGCCTGCGCGCCAACGAGGCCCGGTACTTCAAGAACAAGTACGACCACACCTTCACCGTCGACCCCGCGAGCGACGCGCAGGCGACCGTCGGCTGGGTGCACCGGATCCTCGAGGAGGAGCGCGACATCGTCATCGCGTCGCGGCCGCTCGAGGCGACTGCCTTCCA
>JAICJC010000074.1 GCA_025928655.1 Thermoleophilia bacterium
GACCAGGTAGGTCTTCGTGCGGTCGTGCTCGAGCTCCGACTGGAGCACCTTCAGCACCTCGCCCCGGTTCTTGGCCGAGGCCATGTCGATGAAGTCGATCACGATGATCCCGCCGATGTCGCGCAGCCGCAGCTGGCGCATGACCTCGCGCGCCGCCTCGATGTTGTTGCGCGTGATCGTGTCCTCGAGCCGCCCCGAGGAGCCGACGAACCGGCCAGTGTTCACATCGATGACGGTGAACGCCTCGGCGTAGTCGAAGATCAGGTAGCCGCCGGACGGCAGGTCGACCCGCTTGTTCAGGGTCGAGAGGATGGCCTGGTCGACGCCGTAGCGCTCGAACAGCGGCACCTTGTCGGAGTAGAGCTTGATCCGGTCGACGAACTCCGGCTGCGTCGTGCGCACCCAGCCCAGGATGCGGCGGTACTGGCGCTCGGAGTCGACGATGACCTCCTGCACGTTCCGTGCCAGCAGGTCGCGGATCACCTTGAGCGAGAGGTCGGCCTCGGCGTAGACGAGGCTCGGCGCCTTGGCCGGCTTCGACCGCGCCTCCACCTGCGCCCACATCTTGTGCAGGAAGCGCAGGTCGCGCTCGAGGTCCTCCGCCGTGGCGCCGGCGGCGGCCGTGCGGACGATGATCCCGCCGTCGTCCTGCTCGAGCCTCTTCGCCAGCTTGCGCAGCCGCTCGCGCTCCCCGTCGGGCAGGCGCCGGGACACGCCCGAGCCCTCGCCGTGCGGCGAGAGCACGAGGAACCGGCCGGCGATGGAGAGCTCCATCGTGACGCGCGGTCCCTTCGTCCCCATCGAGTCCTTCACGACCTGGACGAGCACCTCCTGGCCGGGCTTCAGAAGCTCGTCGATCTTGCGCCGGCGGCGCGACTTCGGGTCCTGCCCCGGGACGACGACGTCGTCGACGTAGAGAAAGCCGTTGCGCGGCAGTCCGAGGTCGACGAACGCCGCCTCCATGCCGCGCAGGACGTTGTCGATCTTGCCCTTGTAGATGTTCCCGGCCAGGGAGCCCTCGCCGCGGCGCTCGATCAGCGCCTCCACGGTGCGGCCCTCCTCGACGACGGCCACGCGCAGCTCGGACAGGTCGACCGAGATCAGGATGGTTTTCGAAACATTGGATGTGAGTGTCAATTGCGTGCTCCTACCGGCTGGGGACGCAGAGCGATCCGCGTCCGCACCAGCCGCTTGATGGTCGCGGTCCGGCCCTCGAGGCCGGCGACCGCCTGTGCGATCTCGTCCGGGCGGGCGGTGCCTGCGTCGGTCATCCGAAGAAGCATCCGCAGAAGGCCCGGCTCGTGCTCGATGCTCGAGCAATACCTCGTGACGTCCACCGTGCGGTCGGGCTTGTTCGGGGCGGTTCGCACCACCTCGCAGCTGTCCGCGGCCGCGAACGCGCGCAGCGCGCGCTCCCAGTCGACGTCCTCCTCCACCTCCACCTCGTACTCGGCCGCATCGACGCGCGCGGCCGCCTTCGGGCCCTCGGCGGGCTCGACGGCGACGACGGCGATGCCGTGCGGCAGCTGGGCGTCCAGCCGCTCGGCCACCTCGGCCGGGTCGTGGTCGCCGTGCAGGGCAACGTCGGCCAGGTCGGCCTGCGCCTGCACTCCCACGGCCCGCGGCAGCGCCAGCGAGATCACGGGGCGGGGCTTCATGCCCTTGGACAGGGCGATGTCGTACCCGGCGCGCCGCAGCGCGCCGAGCATTGCGTCAACGGTCTCCAGATGCGACAGGAAGCGTGCGCGCCCGGTGACCGCGAAGGTAATTCGATATGTCAACGATCTGTCTCAACTTTCACCCGCCGGCCGTTCGGGGTCTGACCCCGAAGGTGCCGGCCTAGTTCACCAATCTGTTGCGGACGGGTCCGAAGCACGCACCGCAGTCGGTGCATCCGTCCCAGCGGCAGTCGCCCGTCGCCACCTCGGCGCGGCTCTGCCCCCACTCGTCCAGCAGGAACTCCTTGGAGATGCCCGAGCGCACGTGATCCCACGGCAGCTCGTCCCACTCTCCGAACTCCCGGGTGGCCTGCTCGTCGACGCTCGTGCCGGCGGCCGCGAACGCGGCGTCCCAGGCGTCCTGGCGGTGCATCTCGCTCCAGGCGTCGAAGCGGGCTCCGCCGCGCCACGCCGCCTCGATCACGTCCGCCGTCTCCTCGCCGCCGCGGGCGAGCGCGCCCTCGAGCATCGAGGTGCGCAGGTCGTGCAGCGAGAGCCGGATCTGGCGGGTCGGCATCGCCCGGCGCATGTACGCCTGCTTCGCCTCGAGCTGCTTCCGGCTGGCCATGCCCTCCCACTGGAAGGGCGTGTGCGGCTTCGGCACGAAGTTCGACGCGCTCACGTGCACCGAGAAGCGGCCGCCGCCGGGCCGCACCCGGCGCCCGATCTCGCGCGCCTTGATGCCGAGGTCGACGATCCCCTGCACCTCCGCATGCGTCTCGCGGGGCAGGCCGATCATGAAGTACATCTTCAGGCTCGTGTACCCGGCCTTGAAGGCCGCCTCGATCGCCTGCTCGATCATCTCGTCGGTGATCGTCTTGCAGATGATGTCGCGCATGCGCTGGGTGGCCGCCTCGGGCGCCAGCGTGATCGAGCTCTGGCGGGCGTTCGCGGCCGCCGTCAGCGCGACGGGGCCCGTGTCGACCCGGTTCGAGGGCAGCGACAGGTGCAGCGTCGGCAGGCGCGACTTGATCTTCTCGATCGCCGGCACGATGCCCGTGTAGTCGCTGGTCGCGAGCGACGTCATCGACAGCTCGTCGTAGCCGGTGCACCCGAGCTGCGCCAGCCCGGCCTCGACCACCTCGTCGGGCGAGCGCTCGCGCACCGGCCGGTACCAGGTGCCGGCATGGCAGAAGCGGCAGCCGCGGGTGCAGCCGCGCATGACCTCGACGGACGCGCGCGCGAAGATCGCGGACGAGTACGGGACGACCACCCTGGCCGGGTGCGTGTCGATCGCGAAGTCGGCGTAGACGGCCCGCTCGACCGGATGGCGGCGCTGGGACGGCATGTACAGGTAGGGGTTCTCGGCCAGCCGCGCCAGCCGCGCGGCCCGGCCCGGCACCGAGGCGATCACGTCGAGCACGGCGTCGAACGCGCGCTCGGACTCGCCCATGAAGACGGCGTCGAAGAAGGGCGCGAGCGGTGCCGGGTTGGACGCGCTCGGCCCGCCGGCGACGACGATCGGGTCGTCCTCGCCGCGGTCGGCCGCCCGGATCGGGATGCCGGCCAGGTCGAGCACCTCGAGCACGTTCGAGTAGGTCAGCTCCGCCTGCAGCGTGATGCCGAGCAGGTCGGCCTCGCGCACCGGCCGCCACGACTCGAGCGTGAAGAGCGGCAGGCGCTGGCGCCGCATCGCGTCGGCCATGTCCGGCCACGGGCAGTAGACCCGCTCGGCCGCCATCTCCTCGCGCCCGTTCACCTGCCCGTAGAGGATTTGGAGCGCCTGGTTCGAGATCCCGATCTCGTACGCGTCGGGGTAGCAGAGGGCGACGAGCGAGGTCGCATGCGGCTTGCGCACCTGGTTCGCCTCGCCGCCGATGTACCGGGACGGCTTCTGCACCGTCCCCAGCACGGCCTCGATTCTGTCCTCGAGCAGGGCGTTGCCCATCGTTCCGGATGGTAGTCGAGAGTGGGGACTGTCCCCGAAAGGCGGGGACAGTCCCCGGTGTTCGGGGCTATCCCCGCAGCTGTTCGGCCTTCTCCCGGAGGGTGGCGAGGCCGGCCGGGGCGCCGCGCTCGAAGTACTCCACCGCGGCGCGGCCGAGGCCTTGCGTGCCGGTGTAGGCGACGCCGCCCTTCACCACCCAGCCGGCGATCGGCACCATGTCGAGCAGCTCGCGGGCGGCGGCGCGCAGGCCGAAGCCGGCGCCGAGCAGCGTCAGCAGCTCCACCGCCCGGTCGGGCCCGACCTGGACGCCGTAGCAGACGCCGATCTGGAGCACCATCCGCATCTCGACGGCGGTCAGGAGCGGCATGTCGGCGCCGGGGATCCAGACGGCGGCCGCGATCACGGCGTTGCGGCGCGCGGCCGTCTCGATCACCGACTCGACGACGGCCGGCCGCAGCGCGGGCAGGCCGGCGGCCAGCGCCGGGCCGGCCGGGCCCGCCTTCTTCGCGATCTCGCGCAGCACGCGTCGCTCCGGGAACCGGCCCCGCTTGACCGCCAGCACGTCGCCGGGCTCGACGCCGCGCACCCGCGCCGCCTCGACCGCCGCGTCCATCGGCAGCTCGACGCCCTCGAGCACGACCAGCAGCGGCCGGCCGGCGCGGCCCACGACCTCGAGGTCGGCGCGGGTCTCGTCGTCGAGCCGGTGGGTCGCCTCGCCGCCGTACACGACCACAGCCGCGCGCCGCAGCTGCTCGCGGTCCTCGGGCCGCAGCCGCCGGATCGCGTACGACTCGACCGCCGAGCTTCGGCTGAGCTTGGCCTCGAGCAGCGCCGCGCGCACCTGCTCGGCGGGGCTCGAGCGCCCGCACAGCACGATCGGGCCGACCCCTTCGGACGCCTCGCCGATCTCCCGCAGCGCCTTCTGCGCCATCGTCGCCGAGGCCACCGCCCCCAGCTTCTGCCCCTTCTTGCTCACAGGGCGTAGACCGGCTCGTCGGCCGCCTGGGCGTGGACGTGGATCGCCTGCAGCACCCCGATGGCGAGCAGGTTGGTGATGGTGTGGGAGCCGCCGAAGCTCATGAACGGCAGCGGGATGCCCGTGACCGGCGCGAGGCCGATAGTCATGCCGATGTTGATGAAGATCTGGAACAGGAGCATCGAGACGACGCCGGCTGCGACCAGGCTCCCGAAGGTCGAGCGCGACTTCGTGATCACCTTGAGGCCGCGCCACAGCAGCAGGGCGTACAGGCAGATCAGCCAGGCGGCCCCGACGAACCCGCGCTCCTCGCCGACGACGGCGAACACGAAGTCGGTCGGCGCCTCGGGCAGGAAGCCGAGCGACGTCTGGGTGGCGCCCAGCTGCGGCTGCCCCGGCACGGTCGTGGTGCCGCCGGTGCCTCCCAGGCCGCCGTGCGACACCGCGATCACCGACTGGCGCAGCTGGAACCCACCGGACTTGACGTCGCTCGGGTTCGGGTGCAGGAACGACGTCAGGCGCGTGATCTGGTACTCCTGGACGACCTGCACGCCCATGCCGGGCAGGATCGAGAAGATCAGCGCCCCGAGGACGCACACCGCCAGGATCATCCACACGAAGTGCTGCCACGGGATGCCGTACACGAACAGCATCCCCAGCAGGATCGCGAGGAAGACGAGCATCGTGCCGAAATCGGGCTCCTTGAACACGAGCACCGCCGGCAGGCCGATGTAGCCGATCGCGAGCAGCGTCAGGCGGGCGGGCCCGGTGATGCCCCGGCGGGCGGCCAGCACCGACGCGAGGCCGACGATCAGGAGCAGCTTCGCGAACTCGGAGGGCTGGAACTGGAAGGCGCCGAGGTTGATCCAGCGGCGGCCGCCGCCGACGGACGTCCCGGCGACGAGCACCGCCGCCGTCGTCAGCAGGACGAACGCGTAGAGGGGCCATCGCACCCGCCGCATCAGCACCGGAGGGATCGCGGCGACGACCAGCATGCCGACCGTGCCGGCCGCCACGTAGAGCAGCTGGTGGCCGTACAGGTTGCCGGAGTAGTTCTTCGTCGCCGACTGCATAATCCAGAGGCCGAACGCCGAGATCGAGAGCGCGGTCGCGAGCATCAGATAGTCGAGGTGGCGCACGTAGTGGGTCATCGCGACTGGTCCGTCCCGGCGTGGAAGCTGTAGGGGCTGCGCGGGTCGTAGAACGACTGGAAGATGCTCGCGGCCACGGGCGCGGCCGAGACGCCGCCGTGGCCGCCGTCGTGGATGAACGCGACGACGACGAGCGGCTTGCCGCCCTGCTCGGCCCAGCCGGCCCACCAGGCGTCGGCGCAGTTCGGGCAGTCGGTCGTCGGCACCTCCGCGGTGCCGGTCTTGCCGTAGACGGTCGGCTGGAAGTTCCCGAACGTGGCCGTCGAGGTGCCGTCTCCGGCGTGGGTGGCGCCGTAGAGCCCCTGCTTGATCTCGCTCAGCAGCTCCTGCGGCAGGTGCAGGTCGCGCACGGGGCCGGGGTCGATCCTGCCGCCGGGGATGGCCTGGGTCGTCGAACCGGGCTCGAGGATCGCCTGGCCGACGTGCGGCGTCACCACCTTGCCGCCGTTCTCGAGCGCGCTGTAGGCGACCGCCTGCTGCAGCGGTGAGACGAGCAGATTGCCCTGGCCGATCGACATGTTGATGTCGTCGCCCGGGAGCCAGAGCCGCTCGATCTCCTGCTGGGCGGGCGTGCCCTGCCAGTTCTGGGTCGCCTTCCACTTCGGGTCCGGGACGGTGCCGGCCTGGGCCCCGCCGGCGTCGAGGGGCGGCGCCGAGCCGTATCCCAGCTTGCGGATCCAGCCCTGGAACTGCTCCCCCGGGCCGCCCATGCCGTAGAACTGGTCGCCGAGCTGGTAGAAGAACGTGTCGCACGAGACCTCGAGCGCCTTGGCGAGGCCCATCGACCCCATGTCGTCGAGGGTCCAGTCGTGGAAGGGCGTCCGCTGCTTGGCGGTGTCGTACTTCGAGTAGTACGTCCCCGGACACTCGAGGCTCTCGCCCGGGGCGAGCACGCCCGACTCGTAGGCGGCGGTGGCCGTGATCGGCTTGAACGTCGAGCCGGCCGGATAGGTGCCCTGGAACGCCGAGTCGTACGCCGGGTGGCCGGGGTTCTTCTTGCTGAACACGTGCTTCGAGCCCTTGTACGGCGGCACGTGCACCATCGGGCTGTAGGTCGGCGACGACGCCATCGCGTAGATCGCGCCGGTGTCGGGGTTCATCGCCACGACCGCACCCGAGTCGGCGGGCTCGCCGTTCGCGTGCGCGATCGCGATGCCCTGGCCGACCGCGTACTGGGCCACCTTCTGGAGCCGCGCGTCGATGGTCAGGCGCAGGTTGTCGCCGGCGATCGGCGACTGGGTCAGAAAGGCCTGCCCGACCGGGGCGCCGGCCGGGTCGACCGTCTCCTGGATCGTGCCGTCCTGGCCGCGCAGGTACCGGTCGTAGGTCTTCTCGACCCCGCCCTGGCCGGCGGTGCCGATCCTCGGCAGCTTCTCGTGGTAGGAACGGTCCTTCAGGTTCTCCGCCGTGATGGCGCCCACGAAGCCGAGCAGGTTCGGGTTGGTGGGGCCGAACTCCCGAAGCGACGGGTACGTGCGCTGGTAGACGTGCTCGAACGCGACCCCCTGGAACAGCCAGCGCCGCTCGAGCACGTAGGACGTCTGCCGGCGATCGACGTCGAAAGGCAGCGTGACCGGGTAGCCCGGATTCGCCCTGGCCAGATGCGAGAAGGTGTGCCACATGTGCCCGTAGGGCACGTCCAGCACCCACGCCAGCCGCTTCAGGACGCCGCAGCCGCGCTGGTCGCCCACCCTATGGGTGGCGATCGTCGGCCCGCAGTCCGTGCCGTGCGGCAGCCGGGCAGCGTCGACCTGGACGGCGATCGTGGCCGTGTTCGAGACCAGCACGTGGCCGTCGCGGTCGAGGATCTGGCCCCGCGGCGACGGCATCGTGATGGTGCGGACGCTGTTCTGGGCGGCGGCGGCAACGTACTGGTCGGAGTGCAGCACCTGGAGCGCCCACAGCCGGAACAGCAGGACGCCGAGCAGGGCGGCGGCGATCACGGCGAGCGTCGCCGCCCGCAGCGCGAGCGGCACGGGATCCGGCGTCGGCTCGGGCCTAGTGGGCGGGCGCTGCAGATACATCCGGTCGGGCCCGGGTCGGGCGGAACAGCCGCCGCAGGAGCGGCAGCAGGATCAGGGCGAGCAACGTCGTCTGGAGCAGCGAGGGCACGATCTGGTGCCAGACGAGAAAGCCGGCGTCGTAGCTCTCTCCGAGCAGCAGCTGGACGGCCACGAGGCCGACCTGCACGAGCAGCGCGCCGGCGATGACCCACGGCAGCGGGCGCGGCGGGGCCGGCTCGAGCATGCCCGCCCCCGCCTCGCCACGACCGGAGAAGGTCGCCACCAGCCACGCGCATGCGAGGTAGGCGAGCGAGGTCATCCCCAGGTGGCGGTAGAGCACCGCGTCGAGCAGGAGGCCGCCGAGGAAGCCGGTCACGGCCGCCATCTCGAGGCCGCGCCAGAGGGCCAGGGCGACGACGAGGATCGCGATCAGGTCGGGCCCGCCGCCGAACGGATAGAGCTGCGGCGTCACCGAGATCTGCAGCACCATCAGCAGGAAGACGCAGACGAGGGCCTTGGGGTAGTCGAGCACTAGCCGCCCTGCCCGTGACTCATCTCAAGGACGACGACCCCGCCGAGATTGTCGAAGTTCACGAACGGCGTCACCTGGATCTGCTTGCTCTGCTGGCCGAGGTCGTTGTTCTGCACGTACGTCACCCGGCCGATGGGGATGCCGTCGGGGTAGAGCGACCCCAGCTTGCCCGTGTAGCCCGAGGTGACGACCGTGTCGCCGTTCTTCACGAGCACCGACTGGGGCACCTCCGCCATCGTCAGCTCGCCCGGCGTGCCCGTGCTGGGCACGATGGTGCCGTTGGCGCCCTGCTCGCCCTGCACGGTCGCGGTCACGCCGATGGCCGGATCGAGCAGCACCTGCACCGTCGCCGTGCTCCCCGTCACGGCTTTTACCCTGCCGACGAGCGCGCCGCCGTCGGACACCGGCGCGACCACGGGGTCGTTCAGCTCGACGCCGTCGTCGCCCCCGATCCCGAGCAGGACGGACGGCGTGTCGGTGTCGGGCGACGTCGCGATCACCGACCCGGACACGGTTTTGAAGTGCGCGTTCTCCTGCACCCAGTGGGCGTTCTGCTGGGCCGTCCTGAGCTCCTGTGTGAGCTCCTTGATCATCGACTCGTCCCGCCCCACCCGGTTCTGGAGCCGGTGCAGCTCGGCCGTCTGGTTGCGGGCATGGATGAGCCCCGTCGTCCAGTGCCAGCCGTCCACGAACGGGCTGGTGACACGGTGGGCGACGCTCGCGAACGGTGCCGTCAGCTCGACCACCCCATCCTGCACGGAGCCGACGACGCCGGTCGACCCCTCCCGGTAGGACATCGTCAGGAGCGTGAGCGAGGCGGCGACGAGCAGGCCGACGACGGCCCGCCTGCGTATGACACGGTTCTTTTGGAGGAGCATCCTTCCGGCGGGTCGGTCGGGCGATTCTACCTGAGCCCTACCGGCAAAACCCCCGCATATGCATAAGCGGTGCCAAGCACCGGCTATTCACGGCGATCCCGTCAACGGGGGACCAATGTCCGCGCGGATACTCGGGCCATGAACCGACAACGTGCCCTCGTCCTCCTCGGCATCGCCGCCGGGATCGCCTTCATCGCGATCGCCGTCATGTACTGGACCGTGCCGCCCAAATCGCTGCCGCTGCCGAGCTTCCTGGGACACCAGGACGGCGTCTCGGCCGTCCACGTGAAGCACGGCGTCGCGTCGTTCTGCGTCGGCCTGGCCTGCTTCGTCTTCGCCTGGTTCCAGAGCGGGCCCAGGCACAGGACGACTAGCTGACGGTGAACCAGACGGTGAGGACGATCCCCTCGATGAAGCAGAAGACCGCGAACGGCGTCAGCCGGTTCGTCTCGAAGTAGCGCATCAGGAAGCGGATGGAGACGTAGGCCGTCGCGGCCGAGCACAGCGACGCGACCAGGGCCTGCCCGCGCACGCCGTCGCCGTCGGGGCCGAGCAGCTCGGGGATCTTGAGCAGCGCTGCGGCGCCGATGATCGGCGTCGCCAGCAGGAAGGCGAACCGGGCCGCGTCCTCGTTGGAGAACCCGACCAGGAGCCCGCCGCCCATCGAGGCGCCCGAGCGCGAGAACCCCGGGATCAGCGCGATGGCCTGCGACGCCCCCACCCCGACCGCATGCCGCCAGCCGGCGGTGTGGGCGATGCGCTGGTCGCCGTCCTGCTCCGCGTCGGGCAGCTCCGGCGCGCGCCGCCGCAGCATCTCGGCACCGAACAGCATGAGGCCGTTCAGGATCAGGAAGAACGCCGCCGAGCGCGCCGACGCGAACACCGACTGGAGGCTGTCCTGCAGCAGCAGGCCCAGGATGCCCGCCGGGATCGTGCCGACGACGATCAGCCATCCCAGCTTCGCGTCGGGGTTGTTCGCGCCGATCTCCCGCTCCTTGAGCGAGCGCCACATGCCGGTCAGGATGCGCACCCAGTCGTGCCAGAAGAACCCGAGCAGCACGATCGCCGTCGCCAGGTGGGTCGCGACCAGGAAGGCGATGAAATAGTTGTCGTTCTGGTGGATGTTCCAGCCGAACACCCGCGGCGCGACGACGCTCTGGCCGAGGCTCGAGATCGGGAACAGCTCGGCGACGCCCTGCAGCAGGCCGAGGATGATCCCCTGCCCGTACGTGATCGGCGCGGTGAGCATCACCACGACTCAGCCCCTGCCCTGCACGCGTTCCATCAACCTCAGTAGTGGTACTGGCGGCGCCCGTTGCGGCGGCCGGCCGCGTAGGTCTGATTCGCCCGGTAGATGACCTCGAACTCTTCCAGCGACCGGCCCGAGCCGACCGCGACGCACGTGAGCGGGGACTCGGCCAGATGCACCGGCATCTGCGTCTCGGCCCGCAGCCGGTCGGTCATGCGCTGCAGCAGCGACCCGCCGCCGGCGAGCACGATCCCCCGGTCCATGATGTCCGATGCCAGCTCGGGCGGCGTCTTGTCGAGCGTCTGCTTGACCGCGTCGATGATCTGGTTGAGCGGCACGTCGAGGGCATGGCGCACCTCCTTCGAGGAGAGCACGACCGTCTTCGGGAGGCCCGTGACCAGGTCGCGGCCGCGGATCTCGGCCTCGACCTCCTCGGGGAGCTCGGCGGCGGAGCCGATCTCGAGCTTCACCTCCTCGGCCGTCGAGGGGCCGATCATCAGCTTGTACTCGCGCTTCACGTGCTCGATGATCGCCTCGTCGAGCTCGTCGCCGCCGACCCGGATCGACTGGCTGACCACGATGCCGCCCAGTGAGATCACGGCCACCTCGGTCGTGCCGCCGCCGATGTCGACGATCATGTTCCCGGTCGCCTCGGAGACCGGCAGCCCGGCGCCGATCGCGGCCGCCATCGGCTCCTCGATCAGGAGCGCCTGGCGCGCGCCGGCCGACTCGGTCGCCTCGATCACCGCCCGCTTCTCGACCCCGGTCACGCCCGACGGCACGCACACCACGACGCGCGGGTGGGCGAACCGGTTCTGGTGCACCTTCTGGATGAAGTGACGGAGCATCTGCTCGGTCACGTCGAAGTCGGCGATGACGCCGTCCTTCAGCGGCCGGATCGCCGAGATGTTGCCCGGCGTGCGCCCCAGCATTCGCTTGGCCTCGATCCCCACCGCGTGCACCTCGCCGGAGTGCTGGTCGATCGCCACGACCGAGGGCTCGGACAGCACGATGCCGCGCCCGCGGACGTACACGAGCGTATTCGCCGTGCCGAGGTCGACGGCCATGTCGCGGCCGCCAAGGCCGGTGAGGGAGTTGAGGAAGCTAATGGTGTAGGCGTGGGGAGTGGCTGCAATTCGCCCCAAAAACGGCTAAACGAGTCTAGCGTATCCCCACCGAGTGCATCGCATCGATGAGCGCCGGGACGGGCAGTCCGACGACGTTCTGGTAGTCGCCCGAGATCGACCGCACGAGCGCCGCGCCCAGCCCCTGGACGGCGTAGCCGCCGGCCCGGTCGCGCCACTCGCCGGAGGCCACGTACCAGTCGACGTCCGCATCGTCGAGCGGCGCGAAGGTGACCTCCGTGACGGCGTGGCGGACATGTTCCGTCCCGCCCACGCGCAGGCACAGGCCGGAGTGGACGGCGTGCGTGCGGCCGGAGAGCAGCCCGAGGAACTCGCGCGCCTGCGGCTCGTCCGGCGGCTTGCCCAGCACCCGCCCGTCCACGACGACGATCGTGTCGACGCCGAGCACGCGCTCGCCCTCCACCGCGGCCGCCTTGGCGCGGGCGTGGGCGACGGCGATCTGCGCGGGCGTGCCCGGCAGGTCGGGCTCGTCGTAGTCGGGCGCGACCGCCTCGAACTCGACGCCGAGCATGGTGAGGATCGCCCGCCGCTGGGGCGAGCGCGACGCCAGCACCAGCCGCCGGGAGCCTCCCAGGCTCTCCGGGATCACCCGGTGAGCTCGGCGTCCGTGAAGAAGATCGCGATCTCGCGGGCCGCGGACTCGGGCGAGTCCGACCCGTGCACGACGTTGCGGCCAAGGTCGAGGGCGTAGTCGCCCCGGATCGTCCCGGGCGCCGAGTCGAGCGGGTTGGTGGCGCCCATCATCGAGCGCACCGCGGCGACGGCGCCCAGCCCCTCGATCACCATCGCGACCACCGGGCCGGAGGTGATGAACTCGACCAGCTCGGGGTAGAACGGCTTGCCGACGTGCTCGACGTAGTGCTCGGCGGCCTGCTGCTCGCGGACGCGGACGAGCTTCAGCCCGCGCAGGTCGAAGCCGCGCCGCTCGAAGCGGGCGATGATCTCGCCGACCAGCCGCCGCTCCACGGCATCGGGCTTGATCAGGAAGAGTGTGCGCTCGACGTCTGCCAAGGGATGGTCGCCGGCGTCCGGCTCAGGCCTCGGTGGTGGTCCTCTGACCCGCCCCCCGCCGCGGCCGCTCGGGCTGCTGCGGCAGCGTCGTCGCCACGGTCTCGCAGTACGGGCACAGGCGCCAGGTCGGGTCGAGCGGAGCCTTGCAGCGGCGGCAGGCCTGCTTCAGCTTCGTGCCGCAGTGCGGGCAGGAGAGGAAGCTGGCCTCGGCCGGGTTGCGGCAGTACGGGCAGGTCGAGTCGGCGCCGAGGCGGCGCTCCATCGCCCGGATCTCGAGCTCTCGCTCGTGCACGTCGGCCAGGTATTCCGGGGGCCGCAGGATCAGGTAGATCAGCACCCCGACGAACGGGAAGCACACGGCCGTCGCAACGCACACGCCGACGATCACGGGATCGTCGATCCGGCGCCGCGCGTCCTTCCAGGTCCAGAACACCATCGCGGCGTAGAGCGCCACGGCGAACAGGATCATCAGCTTCACGAAGGCCGAGAAGTAGCTCGAGTCGAAGAAGTTCGTGACGCCCGAGAAGGCGCTCGAGCTGTCGGTGGTGGCGGGAGATGTGGCGGCGAAAAGCACGGGGAGGCTCAGTGTACGGGCGCCGGCGGGGTGCCGGCCCCGGCCAGGCGTGTCGTCAGGTCATGTAGAAGATACAGGGAACCGCAAATTAAGACCGCTCCCGACCGCCCCGCGAGGGCGATCGCGCGCTCTCGGGCCGCGACCGGATCCGGCTCGGCGGGGCCCCCGGTGATCCCACCCAGTGTATCGGCCGGCATTGCGCGAGAATTGGTCGATTGTGTAGCGACGATCGTCGGGCAGACGGCGCGCAGCAGGTCGACCATGCCGCGGACATCCTTCTCACCGAGGGTCGAGAGCACGGCCACGCAGCGGCGCTCCCCGACGAGGCCCGGCAGCTCGGCCACGAGCCGCTGCATCCCGGCCGGATTGTGGGCTCCGTCCCAGATCTCGAGCGGGTCGCGGCCCCGCACCTCCATCCGGCCGGGGACGGTGACCGCGCGCATCGGCGCGGGGTCGACGGCATGCCCCAGCGCGAGCTCGACCGCAGCCTGCGCCACGGCCCGGTTCTGGTCCTGGTATGTCCCGGCCACCGTCACCTGCCTGACAGTACGCGCCTGAGGCACGAACCCCTCCCAGCCGGCCTCCCCGATGACAACGGCGCCGCCCGGCGGAACGACCGCCGTCTTCTCGGCCGCGATCGCCTCGCGGGTGTCGCCGAGCAGCTCCGTGTGCTCGAGCGAGACGTTCGTCAGCACCTGCACGCGCGAGCGCGCGAGCACGTTGGTCGCGTCCAGGCGTCCGCCCAGGCCGGCCTCGACCACCGCCCACTCGACCCCCGCCGCGGCGAAGGCGGCGAAGGCCGCGCCGGTGAGCGCCTCGAACTGGGTCACGTCCCTCCCGACCGCCTCGCGCACGCGCAGCACCGCCTCCTCGTAGGCGGCGGCGTCGATCTCCCGCCCGCCGATCCGGATGCGCTCCGTGAACGACGTCAGGTGGGGCGAGAGGTACGCCCCGGCGCGGACGCCCTCCGCCAGCAGCAGCGCCTCGCAGAACAGGGTGGTCGAGCCCTTGCCGTTGGTCCCGACGACGTGGATCGCGTCGAACTCCTGCTCCGGGTGGCCGAGCCGGTCGAGCAGGCCGCGCATCCGGTCGAGGCCGAACTGCATGCCGAACAGCTGCAGTGAGTCGATGTAGGCGTCTGCAGCCGTCAAACCGATGCCCGCAGCCTCGCCTCCAGCTCCTCGAGCTCGGCCGCGTACCGGGCCTCCTTGGCCCGCTCCTCCTCGACCTTCTGCGGCGGCGCCTTGGCCGTGAAGCGCTCGTTCGCGAGCATGGCGCGCGACCGCTCGAGCTCGGAGCGGGCGCGGGCGATCTCCTGCTCCAGGCGCGCGCGCACGACGGCCGCGTCCTCCGCCTTCGCCTCGACGACGACCGCCGTCACCGAGTCCTCCACCACGTCCGTCGCCCGCGGGGCGAGTGCCCGCACGAGCGCCGCGGCGGCGAAGCCCTTCGGCAGCAGGAGGCGCACCTCGGGGGTCGAGCGGGCCTGCGACACGGCGTCGATCGCCGCCTGCACGTCGGCCTCGGCCTTCGGGTCGCGGTGCTCGGCGACGGGCGTGGGATAGGGCTCGAGCATGAGCAGACCCCGCCGGCCGGGCAGATGGCCCCACACCGCCTCGGTCACGAAGGGGCAGATCGGATGCGTCAGGGCCAGGAGCCGCTCGAGCGTCCACAGCAGGTTGGCGGACACGGCCCGGCGGGCGGCGGGGTCGTCGCCCCCCAGGCGCGGCTTGGCGGCCTCGATGTACCAGTCGCAGTAGTCGAAGACGAACGCGTACAGCGTCTTCACGGCGGCCGAGAAGTCATAGGCGTCGAGCAGGCGCAGCACCTCCTCGCTCGCGCGGGCGAGCCGCGAGCGCACCCACCGGTCGGCCGGCTCGTCGCCGGCCGGAGCGGGCTCGGCCTCCAGGTCGGCCTGGGTGATCACGAACCGGGCCGCGTTCCAGAGCTTGTTGGAGAACTTCGCCCCCTCGGCGATCGCGCCGCGGGAGAAGCGCACGTCCTGGGTCGAGCTCATCTTCATGAGCCCGTATCGGGTGGCGTCGGCGCCGTAGGTGTCCACCAGCTCGAGCGGGTCGACGCCGGTGCCGAGCGACTTCGACATCCGCCGGCCGTCGGGGGCCTGGATGGTGGAGTTGATGACGACGTCCTCGAAGGGGATGTCGCCCATGAACTCGAGCCCCATCATCAGCATCCGCGCCACCCACAGGTTGATGATGTCGCGGGCGGTCGTGAGCACGTGGCCGGGGTAGTACCGCTCGAGCCGGGGGTCGTCGCCGGGCCAGCCGATGGTGGCGAACGGCCACAGGGCGGACGAGAACCACGTGTCGAGGATGTCGGGGTCGCGCTCGAGCGCGGTCGAGCCGCACTCCGCGCAGGCGGACGGCTCCTTCACCGCGACCGTGTGGTGTCCGTCGGGGCAGTACCACACCGGGATCTGGTGGCCCCACCACAGCTGGCGCGAGATGCACCAGGGGCGGATGTTGTCCATCCAGTTGAAGTAGGTGTTCTCCTGCGACTTGGGGTGGAAGCGCACCCGGCCCGAGCGCACCTGGGCGTTCGCCGCCGCGGCCAGCTCGTCCATGTGCATGAACCACTGCAGCGAGATCAGCGGTTCGATCCGGTCGCCGGTGCGGTCGCAGTGGCCGACCTCGTGCTCGTACGGCTCCTCGCGCCGGATCAGCCCCTGGGCGAAGAGCGCGTCGCGGATGGCACCGCGGGCCTCACCCACGGGCAGCCCGGCGAACTCGCCGGCCAGCTCGGTCATGCGGCCGTCGTAGCCGATGGCCGAGAGCTCGGCCAGGCCGTGGCGGCGGCCGATCTCGAAGTCGTTCGGGTCGTGCCCGGGCGTGATCTTGAGCGCGCCGGTGCCGAAGTCCAACTTCACGTACTCGTCGGCGATGATCGGCACCTCACGGCCGGCGAGCGGCACGATCGCGGTGCGGCCGACCAGGTGGCGGTAGCGGTCGTCGGCGGGATGCACCGCCACCGCGGTGTCGGCCAGGATCGTCTCGGGGCGCACGGTCGCGACCGTCAGGAAGTCGTCGGCGTCCTTGATCCGGTAGCGCACCTCGAAGAGCGTGTCGACGGCGTGCTCGTAGCGCACCTCGAGGTCGGAGATGGTCGAGGCGCAGGTCGGGCACCAGTTGATCAGCCGGTTGTCGCGGTAGATCCAGCCCTTGCCGTGGAGCCGCACGAACATCTCGAGCACCGCGCGCACGTAGCCCTCGTCCATCGTGAAGCGCTCGTGGTCGTAGTCGAGCGTGCAGCCGAGCCGGCGGAACTGCTGGATGATGGTCGCGCCGGTCGCCTCGCGCCACTTCCACACGCGCTCGAGGAACGCCTCGCGACCCAGGTCGAAACGCGTCTTGCCCTCGGCCCGCAGCTGCTTCTCGATCACCGCGTGCACGGCGATCGAGGCGTGGTCGGTGCCGCAGATCCAGAGCGCGTCGCGGCCCTGCATCCGCCGCAGCCGGATGAGCGCGTCCTGGAACGAGCCGTTCAGGGCGTGGCCCATGTGCAGCTCGCCGGTCACGTTCGGGGGCGGGAGCGCGATCGCGTAGGGCTCGCCGCCGCGCGGCCCGCCGGCGAACACGCCCGTCTCCTCCCAGCGGGCGAAGATGGCCCTCTCGGCGGAGGCCGGGTCGTAGCGCGCGTCCATGCGCAAGGATCGTAGTCTGCGGCGGTGGACGGCCCGGTCGTCGAAGTGCGGGATCATCGCGTCGAGACGCGGCTGTGGCTGCCGCGGACGCGGGCCGAGGTGTTCCCGTTCTTCGCCGACGCGTACAACCTCGAGGAGATCACGCCGCCGTGGCTGCGGTTCTCCGTCCTGACACCCCCGCCGATCGAGATGCGGGCCGGGACGCTGATCGACTACCGCCTGCGGCTGCACGGCGTCCCGCTGCGCTGGCGGACAGAGATCGCGGTCTGGGAGCCGCCCGCGCGCTTCGTCGACCGCCAGGTGAGCGGCCCGTACGAGACGTGGGAGCACGAGCACCGCTTCCGCGACGCCGGGGGCGGGGTCGTCATGTCAGACCGGGTCGAGTACCGCATCCGCGGCGGCCGGCTGGCGGACTGGATCGGCGACCACGCCGTCGCCCGCCGCGACCTGCGCCGGATCTTCGAGTACCGCCGCGACGCCCTGCGGGCCCGCTTCGGCGTCCGGTAACGTGGCGGCGTGCACGCCGTCCTCGTGGGTTTCGGGCTGGGCTTCTTCGTCGCGCTCCAGCTGGGGCCGATGTCGCTGTTCCTGATCCGCTCCACCCTGCGCCGCGGCTGGGCCGTCGGGCTCGCGATCGGCGCCGGCGTGGCCGTCATCGACGCGGCCTACGCGACCCTCGGGGCGGCCGGGGCGGTGCCCCTGCTCACGATCGGGCTGCTGCGGGTCGTCCTGGGCGTCGCGGGCGGCGCCGTGCTGATCGTCCTCGGCGCGCGCACGCTCTGGAGCGCCTTCCGGGTGCGGACGGGCGGCGAGCTCGACTACGAGGTGTCGGGCCCGCGGCGCGCGTTCGTGACCTCGCTCGTGGGGACGGCGTCCAACCCGCTCACGATCGCCTCGTGGGCGGCCATCTTCGCCGCTGCCAGCGCCCGCACGGGGACGTCGGCGAGCGCCGCCGCCATGCTTGTCGTCGGTGTGGGCCTAGGCAGTGCTGCCTGGATGACGGCGCTGGCGAGCGGGATCGCGATCGTCCGCCGCGCGGTCGGCCCGCGCGCGATCCGGATCGCGGACGGTATCGCCGGCCTGGGCCTGCTCGGCTTCGGCGGCGCGCTCGCCTACAGCGCCGTGCACGACAGGTAGGTCCGGGGACTGTCCCCGCCTGTCGGCTTCTGGGCCGGGACCCGCCAAAAGGGGTCTGACCCCGCTTGGCGGGTTAGGCGGACTCTTCGCGCAGCTCGTCGGTGACGTCGAGCTCCTGGCCGCCCTCGGTGACCAGCGTCGGATCGAGGTGCTTCTCGATCGTCTCCTTGGTCACGACGCACTTGTTCACGTCCTTGCGGGACGGCAGGTCGAACATCACGTTCAGGAGCGCCGACTCGATGATCGAGCGCAGTCCGCGGGCGCCGGTGGCGCGCTCGAGCGCGCTGCCGGCGATCGCCGCCAGGGCGTCGTCGGTGAAGACGAGGTCGATCGAGTCGTAGTTGAAGAAGCGCTGGTACTGCTTGACGAGCGCGTTCTTCGGCTCGAGCAGGATCGTGATCAGGTCCTGCTTGTCGAGCGCGTGCACCGCCGAGACGACCGGCAGGCGGCCGATGAACTCGGGGATCAGCCCGTAGGAGATCAGATCCTCGGGCATCACCTGCGGGAAGAGGTCCTTCGCCGGGCCGTTCTTCCGGGAACGGAGCTCGGCGCCGAAGCCGACCGAGTTTCGACCGATGCGGCGCTC